>JAADGH010000002.1 GCA_013152475.1 Planctomycetota bacterium | reverse complement strand
GCTCCGGAGCCCGCCCCCCCCACTCCACAAGCCGAGCCCGAGCCGGAACCCCCGCCGCCCGAGCCGCCGCCTCCGGAAGCCCCTCCCCCTCCCACACCACCTCCTCCTCCGCCACCGCCTCCATCGGAAGAACGGGCCCCCGATGACATATTGAACCGAGAAGTGGACCCGGCGCAGTTGGCGGCAACGACTCCGCTCCCCGGCATTGGATCGGACGGCGCTCAGGAGGCACAGCCGCAGCCGGAAGTGCTCTCCATCCCGGAGACGAGCGCGCTGGCAAGCTCTCAGCAACTCCAGTTGCGGTGTGAGTGCGGCGTCACTTTGGAGACCGATCAATCCCCCGGCACCAGCGTCCAGTGCCCGAGTTGCAGTCGACTGCTTGTTGTGCCGGGCGGAGAACCGGCCCCCAAGCCAGGGTACCCGCAGCCGGAGGACGAGGGGATCGAGTTCCAGTGTATGTGCGGATGCACACTGGCCAGCGCCGAGCCGCCCGGCACGGAGGTCCAGTGTCCATCGTGCGGCCGGATGGTGATCGTGCCTCACGACATGGGAGAAACCCAGCAGGTGGTGGCCGACATGGTGGCGGCCGCGGCGGCGCCGCCCCCGCCACCTCCCCCGCCCGCCTCCGGGGGTATGGTTGAATTCGCCTGCGTGTGCGGTACGACACTGGCTTCCTCCGAGCCGCCGGGCACGGAGGTCTCGTGCCCCACGTGTCAGCGCATCGTTGCGGTTCCCGCCCCCGCAGGGGTAGGGCCCGGCGCAGCGCCGCCGCAGCCGGCGGCGGGCGGGCAGTCGAATGTGGGCCTCTACATCCTGATCGGCGTGGCCGTGCTGGCCGTGGTGATCATCGGCTCGGTGGTTGCGCTGGTTGTTGTCCTGGGAAAGAAGTCTCCCAAGGAGCAGCCCACCCAGCAGCCACCCGCAGCAACGGCGGACGCGTCGCAGATCCAGGCGGGGCCGGGTCCCAACGCACAACCGGCGCAGCAGACGCCGGCCCAAGCGCCGGAACAAGGCGGTGCACAGAAGCCGGCAACCCAACAGAAAACCGGCGCCAAGCCGGCCGCGCAGGCCGAGGTGAAGGAGGCGCCCGCTAACGTCGAGACTGCCGGGGGGATCGATGACATGATCGAGCAACTGGGCAGCAAGGACTATGCTGTCCGTGATGAGGCCGAGGACAAGTTGGGGGATATGGGAAACGACGCCACCGACGCCCTCCGGAGCGTACTAACCAAGGGAAAAGATGAGAATATGAGAATGCGCGCGGCCCGCAGCCTGCGGCGCATCGGGACGGGCGACGCCGTGGGCGCGCTGAAGATCGGCCTGAAGGACAAGGGCGCGAAGGTGAGAAAGACCTGTGCGCGCTCCCTCGGCGCCGTTGGCGGCGAGGCGGCGTCGGCGCTGCCGAATCTGATCGACGCGCTGACAGACAAGGAGCTTGAGGTGAGAGAAACGGTTTCCGATGCGCTCGAGTCGATCGGCGAACACATTGTGGATGACGCCGGCGATCTCGTCGAAGTAAGCCCGAAGAAGCTGCAAGCCGAATGGCGCAAATGGTTCGAGGCTGGCGCAAAACCGGATAAACTCGAAGGCGCAGCGGACCTGGAAGGGGCGGAGAAGTATATGACGGAAGAAGAAATGAAGAAGAACGCCCAGAAGAAGGCCCAGAAGAAGGTCGAGAAGAAAGCGGAAAAGGAGACCGAGGGGAAAACAAAGAAGGAAAAATAGATTCGCTTCTTTCCCACAAACTGCGGAACCCCAAGGGCCCGGCGTCACGTCGGGCCCTTGCTTTTTTACGCGTACGGCTACTGTGGTTTCGCCGTGAGCATCACCGTCACAGAGCACGCCCTCACCCCATCGGGGCAACGAACGTGGATCATCCCTGATTCATCCCTCCACCACATGGCCGACTTCGTTTCCGGCTCAACTCGAATGTCCACCGCCGCCCCGAGCGAAGGCGGGACCCAAATGAGCGTTTCTCCCCCTTTGGAAAGGGGCTCGAACTCGAGGTGGAAATCTTTTTCGGTGCATGCCGTCCGCTTGGGGACCCCGGCAACGGCCCGTGCATACGGCCGCCCGAGCATCGGCAGGAAGGAGAGGTCCTTCAGCCTCTCGCTGTAGCTCCACCATGCCCACCCGCACAGAAGGTCGTCAAAGGCGTCGAGGTGGTCCCGGACGAGCCGGTCGCCTTCCGGGGAGCTTCTGAAGATCGCACCCCACTCCCCGAACCACGTGGGCGCGCCCATGCGGTCGCCCGCGGACGCGCCGCGGCGAATCTCTCCGAGCACAGACTCGCGCGTGCCGTCGTACGGAAAGTGCAGGTCCGTCGAAAAGTCGTAGTGATGCGGTGCGAACACCGTATGCTCGAATGGTTTGCCGTGGGCGTCCTTCGGGACGTTGATCGCCGTTCGGAATCGTGTTCCTGAAACGGGGCCACCGGCAGCCTCGAAGAAACAGATGTGGTTCGGGTCCACTTCGCGGATCGCACGGACAAGGCGGTCGTGGAAGGGCTGGAGAACCGTGCGCTCGAACTTCTGTGCGGGGCCGCTGGTCTCGTCGAGTATCCGCCAAAGCGCATTTCGTCTCTTGAGCTCCTTCACGGCATAGGCGCCAAATTCCACAGCGCCCTTTGGGTTCGTCATGAACCCGAGAAACTTCAGCTTGGTCTTGGTGTCGAATTCCTGACCGAGTTCGATGGCAAGGGCGAAGAACATGGCGTAGATGTCCGAGCCATAGTAAGGCTCGTTGAGAAGATCGTAGCCGATGATGTTTGTGTCACTACGAAAGCGCTTGGCCACGTGCTGCCACGCGGCGACGAAGCGATCCTGAATCCCGACGCCGCCGGGCCCTTTCCGGTTTGCCCAGAAGTTGTCGAACGCCTTGATGACGGCCGGGGAGGCGTAGCCCAGGTACCACGTGCCGGGCGCCTTCGTGAAGGGGACGTCGTCGTCAATGCAGGCCCACACCGGCGCACCGTCGCCGGTATACTTCCGCGAATACATGTCCTGGTGCATATCCAGAACCACCCGCAGCCCGGCCTCGCGACACCATTCGAGGCGCTCGGCCACCTTGTCCAGATAGGCGTCGTCGTACTTCCCAGGCTCCGGCTCGACAGCTTCCCAGACGATGAGGTAGCGAACAGAGTTGAATCCGGCCTTACGGAGCCGTGCGATACCGGCTCTGTCCACCTCCGGCAAAAACGGAGGCCGCTTGCTTCGGCCGCTCAGGTTGATGCCGTGGAGGATCAGCACACGGTCCTGATCGTCCACGAGCCATCTGCCGCGCGTTCGGATGAATGCAGAGGTTGGCTTTGCAGGGCGGTCCTGGGCAGCGACCGGTGCAAAAGCAAGCGATCCTGCGAAAAGCAGGACGCAAGAAAGCACACGGCGCGCCATGCGTGGAGCTGCTCTCATTCCTGTATCGAACCCCGCCTTGCGCCAAGACAACCGGGTCAGAATTTGCCGACCTTCACCTTCTTGCCCGTGTCCAGCGCTTTCTGCAATGCCTCGAGCACGGCCACCGGCGCCAACATGCGGCGGTGCTCGATGGGCTCCTTGCCGGTGTTCATCATCTCGATCCACATCTTCGTGCTGGTGAGATACGGATTCTTGTCCCGCTTGGCAAGGACGAATTGGATAATCTTCTCGCCGTGCGCCATGAACTGGAACGTATGGGAACCGCCCTTCAAGCAGTGCATGGTCACCATCTTGCCGTCCTTGTAGTACAAGATGGCGAGGCCCTGCGGCCCGTTCTTTTTGAGTTCGACGTGAGTCACATCCATGCCAAATAGTTCAATGAGCGCGTCAACCTGATGGATGCCGTAGAAGAAGACGCCGCCGTACTTCGACTTCAGGTCGCACGGCCCCGCGGACGCGCCTGCCACGATCTGATTGAGAGACGCGACTTCGTCCTGGAACTTCCGGAACATCTTCTGCGTGGGGATCGAGCTGAACGATACGGTCGGCACGCCCTTCGACTTAGCAAGCTGGAGATACTTCTTTCCCTCGGCGAGCGAACAGCAAAGGGGCTTGTCCACAAAAACCGGGATGCCGGCCTTGATGAACTCCGTCGCGACGGGAAGGTGGTACTTGCCGTGGCGATGATCGATCATGACGCCGTCCACGTCGCCGATCATCTCGGTTGGGTCTTTCACGACCTTGGGGATCTGGCCCGCCTCGGCGGTCTCCTTTGCGAATGCTTTCGTTTCGCCCCAGACCGAGACGACCTTCACGCCCCTGACGCCTTTCTCCACGTTGATGAGTTTCGACACGGCTTTCGAATGCGAATTCTCCGAGCCGATCATCCCAATACGCAGCATGACTTTCTCCATCTGTACGAACACTTGAACCGAGAGTCAAACACACCAAGAGGTATTTTCACGGCCCCAGCGGCGATTTTCAAGAGCTTTTTGGCTTGGCAGGGGCGCTTGAAAGATCAGATTTCGACGGCGCACGCGCCTGCCACAGATGTGCAAACCTCTGCTCCAAAGGGAAATCCACGGGCCTCGTAGTAGCGTCTCCGGACGGCTGACAAAAATGATTTGGCGCTGGAGTTCTTCACCAGAACCAGCACGCAGCCGCCGAATCCGGCGCCCGTCAGGCCCGCTCCCACGACGCCTTTCACGCTCGCGGCGATGTCCACCAGATGGTCAAGCTCTTCAGAGCTGCACCGGTATCCGCCGGGCTGCAGCATCAACTGTGCCCCCTGCCTGGTGCGCTTGCTTCGACTCTTGCGTTTATTGATCAGTCCGTCGAGATAGGCATCGGTCACCTGCGTCGTCTCGTTGTCCCACGGTACCTTCCGACCGCGCACGTACCGAACGATACGGTCGCCGTCATGCGAGATGTACATCAACTTCCCGAACAGCTTGTAGTCTCGATCCTTAAGGGGCCTCACGCAGGCCGCCCCGCGTGCGATCTCGGACAGGCCGAACATGGCGACGGCCCTGGCACGGTAGCCATCCCTTGGCTTGTCGTGTGTTCGGAACATTCTGCGGAGCGCATCCCGCTTGCGTGGCAGGCGTTCGAGCAGTTCCTCCCGCGTGATCCGCTGCGGCATCCGTTTCAGGATCTCATAGAGCAGCACTTCCGGGAAGCGCCTCTTGTCGAGGTTGAAATCGCCCAGATGTTTGATGTGCCTATCGAGCCACGTCCGCTTGAAACCAAAGTCCTTCGCGAGAATGTCTTTTATCAGCATGAGCACAGTGCCATAGGCGGCAATTGTTTCGTTGTACGCACTCAACTCGGCGGTCGACTTCTTGGCTTGCCGGAGGGAGTTGCAGATCACGATGCTGTGTGTCTTGGGGAGAGGGACGTACTGGAGCAATTGGAATGGAAAGAACCGGAGATGGGCGATGTATCCTCGGCGCCCCATGATCATGGCGGCATGATCACCCGCCCCACCTCGTGTGCCCACATACCATTCCCCCTCGCCGCAAAGCTCGACGAGCTCCCCCGCGGTCACGCGCAAGCGGTTGAGATAAGTCGTTGCCATTGCAGAGGCTACGACAAGGGCCGAGGAGGAGCTGAGCCCAACAGAACGGGGAATATCTCCCTCTATCATCAGGTTCATCCCCTTCAGCCTCTTTCGCAAACAGAAAAATTGGAGCCGGAGCACGCCGGACTTCACATAGTTCACCCAGTCGCCTCGGTTCTCCTGGACGACCTTGCTCACACCCGGGCTATCGATATACTTCAGCCAGTCTTTGTGGCGGCTCCGTTTTCGTTCTTCCGAAATATTGAATGTGCGTTTGGGAAACGAGCGGGACGTGTTGCCCAGGACGACCGTGTCGTCCGTCCGGGGCTCGGCAACCATCAGGATTTCGCGCCGGTGCGCGACGTAGTTGACCTCGCCGCGCCGATGTTCGGCATGGACGCCCATGACGTTGATCCGCGATGGAGACCGGACAAGAATCACGTTGCGTCCCGTGCCATATCTACGAACGAATGTGCGGAGGACGCGGAGGCAGGCCTGTCGTCTGTCCTTGATGAGTTCTTCATCGTCGCCATAAATCTTCCTCAGCCACTTGCTGCCGTCGTCGGATTCCATGCGCGTCATGAGTTCCTCGGCGGGCATGGGTTTGGCTGAAGTGACGACAAGGGTCTTTTCCGGTTTGATACTTGACACCATTCACGCCCCAGGGGGTCGGTGAGACCGGTCAACCTCAGGATGTTGACGGTAAGTTCTGCTTTTCAAGTGCCGCTTCAAGCTGCCTTCTTTCGTCAGAGCTGTCGGGAAACTCGGACCGGACCTGCTCCACCGTTCGCCGCTCCGCTTCCGCCAGCAGATCCTCGAGCAGCAAATCAAACTGCTTCTGCTTGCGCCTGACCAGCTCTGTTGCGGCTGGGGACAGGTCCCAGTGGGAGACGCTCGCCGCACGACGGGTCAGTCCGCGCTCGGTCATGGACACGCGAAACCATATCCAAGCCACAAGCCGCCTGCAGTCATCCGTTTCTGCGAAAAACTCGATCTTGTATCCGCCCGTCTGTCGGTCTCGGTTTCCCCGACCACGGAGTTCGTTCTCGAACTCGTAGCTCACGAATTCATAGGAAAACTGCATCGGGTCATCTACAAATCCCTCGGCCAGATCGCATCGCTTGCCCGGCCACAGCTCCTCGAACAGGGCATCGAACTGCGCCTTGAACAGGCCTTGCGGCAAAGGAAGGCCCCGTCTCTCGCCGGCGATTGTGAAGACATCCGTCGTTTCGGAGGGGGGCAGGATGGAGATCATATTCGATATCAGCCCTGTGATCTTATCCGGATCATGCCACGCGCGGCAATCTACTTCCGGAGCAAGTTTCTTGACGAGTGTCTGCACGAGACTCGGCCGACTAATCAGGCTGACAATGGAGTGGATCGTGTGGATCGGCTCGCGAATCAGCAGTGCCAGCGTGAACGCACTGCCATTGCTGCCCTCGCCCATCATGGCCACATCCACGCCCTCCTCGGCGAGCAGCTCCCCCCCTTGCGCCACCGATGCCTCTCCCGTTTCCACCCGCTTGAGGACAAAATCAAATCGCTCGGCAAGCCGCTCCATGAGGGCCGACGTGGGTCCATTGACGGCGATGCCCACCCTCTCACGGGCATTGCCCTGTTCATCGTATGCCAGCTCCCCGTGCTTGATCTTTTCCCCAATGGCAGCAAGGATATCGAGAGCGAAGATCGTCTGGATGCCGGGCAGGAAGGCTCCGCCCTTGCCATCAGGCACAACGATATTGCGCCGGTCTCCATCTGTGTCGAAGACAAAAAACGCAACGATCTTTTTGCCTTCGTCCTGGAGACGGAGCAACTCCTTCCGCGCAGCCTCCGAGGCGGTTGGGGTTGGGGCGAGTTCGTGGACGATGTCCTCGCGCGGGCGCGCGTTGATCTCCGCGACGTTGAACCCCCAGCTTTCGAGATACTCCCTGTCCTGCCTCGCCCCGCCGTTGGGGTCCAGACCGATCCAGAGATCCATCGCCCGAACCTGCTCACTCAGTTGCGCCTTCTTGCCTCGCGCCTCCTGTGGATCGACGGCGCCGGTCATGATGCAGTCGCAAAATTGGTCGTAGACGTCTCTTGCCTCGCCTCGCCACTTGCCGATTTCATCGAAGACCTGCCTCACCTGGTCGGCAGGCGTGCCGTTCACATCGGCAATCACTTGCCTGATTCGCTCCTGGTCCGCAAGGGCGGCTTCATACTCCGCGATGAACTCATACGATTCCTTGGCAGGGAGTGTTCGGCCATCGGCGAGCCCGAGCTTGACGCCGTTGTATCCGATGGGATTGTGGCTCGCGCTGATGTAGATGAAGCCATCCGCCGACTCGCGAGTATAGACGACCGTCTTCGTCACGGCGGATACGAAAATATATCGAACGTCCACGCCCTTCGCAAGCAGCATGCGCACGATCACATCGGCGATGGCTGTCCCGGTGGGGCGGGTATCGATTCCGACAACGATCTTCAGCCGATCAGACGACGGCTCCTTCCGCCGAGCCAGGTAATCAGCGAAGCTGCTGGCGATGGTAGCCGCATACGCCTTGGCCGCGTCGGTGATCTGGGCACCGTGGCCATCAACGAAGTCGGTCGGCTCGTCGCCGTGGGTGGCGTCGAAGACCTGGCGGATTCCCGACGCCGAGGCGATGCCGTGCCTGCGCCGCGTCTCGACATTCTTGCAGAGAGCAGCAAGATCGATGGCGTCTGGGCTGGGAAACGGCGTCTCAGCGGGATCGCCGATGGGGATGCCTGTCTCGTCATCGATCAACATCTGGACACAACGTTTCATACGTTCCGATTGAATGGATACCGATCCAATTTCCGCCCGAGGGAGAAAAAACAAGACTACCCAACAAGGCTTAGCCAGTCAACCGAAATTCTGGATCGCCCCTTGACGTTCTTGCCCTTCAGGCACTATCATTACCACTGTCGAGGGGAACGCAATAGATCCCTGACTTGGCACGAAGGAAAATAAAATGGGATCAGGGCTTCGACTGACCCTGATGAGCCTTGTTGCAGCGTCTGTCCTCTGGGCGGCTGAGCCGCCCTCGTTTGTCACAGAGTCGGCCCGGGACGTGCCCGTTGCCTATCGTGTGGATGTTGTCGTTGTCGGTGGCGGCGCGGGGGCCGTCGCGGCGGCCGTGGCCGCAGCAGAGAAGGGAGCGAAGGTCTTCCTCGCCGCGCCGCGTCCGTACCTTGGCGAGGACATATGCGGGCCGCTGCGCCTCTGGCTGCACAAGGACGAAGTGCCGACTTTCGCTCTTGCGAAGAAGCTCTTCGCCGCCAAACCGCGAGCGGATGAGCTTTTCAATGTCGATGCCCTTGTGGACTTCACATACAAGGCCGACATGCCGTCGTCGGGCAAACACGCGGACACCGAGGCGCCCTCCCTCCTGTGCGACCACAGGTGGCACAGTGCGTCGCAGGATAGCGTCCAGTACGATGGCGATGTGACCATCACGGTTGATTTGCAGGAGGAGAAGGATCTCCAGAAGGCCGGCGCGCTGATCTACCACCAGAGGGACTTCCAGGTGGACAGTCTGACGGTGCACGCCAGCACCGACGGCAAGGAGTGGCGAAAGATCGCGACCATCAAGAACACGGAACCCGAGCAGGAGACCGTGCGCGAGGAAGGCATCCCTCTGCTGGCCGATGTGAATGGCAAGGCGCGGTATCTTCGGCTTGCCTTCAAGCGCGCACCTGGATCGACGCGGCTGCTGATCGGCGAGATCGTGGCCGTCGCGAAAGCGGGGAGCGCTCCCACGGATATTCGTCTCCCCGTGAAGCCGCTTCACATCAAGCGAACGCTCGACCGCGAGTTGCTGGATGCGAAAGTGGACTTCCTCTTCAGTTGCTACCCCACCGATGTTCTGCGCGACGCGGACGGCAAGCCGTGCGGGATCGTCATGGCCAACCGCGCCGGGCGGCAGGCCGTGGTGGCGAAGGTGATTATCGACGCCACAGACCGGGCATGGGTAGCGCGCATGGCCGGGGCCAAGATGCGTCCGTTTCCTGCCGGCGAGCAGACACTCAAGCGGGTGGTCATCGGCGGTGAGGCCCGGACCGGTCCCAACATCACAGTTCGGAAAATCGGCAATCCGTACGTCGCCAAGGTTACCGTGGGATCAAGGAAAAAGCAACGGGCGGTCACTCGCAAGTACCAGACGTTCGAGTACACTCTGAAACTTCCTATGACCGACGGGAGCTATGCCTCGTGGGCAAAGGCCGAGCAGAAGGCTCGGGACATGACCTACCATCCGGAGCAGCAGTTCGCGTCCGAAGTCCTGTTCCAGGTCCCGCCGGATCCCATCGAGGGACAAGGCCAATCGGGTGTTGCTGCATCCCGGCCGGTTGGGGTTCCGCACCTGTATGTATTGGATGGATGCGCGGATGTCCCCCGTGAGGAGGCGGAAAAGCTGATACGCCCCCTCGCCTTGATTGACCTGGGGACGAAGATCGGCGCAGCGGCCGCTGAGGAGGCGAAGTCTCTCCCGGAGCCCAAGGGCGCGCATGTGTCGGGAGGCGATGTTGAGCCGGTTGCCGCCGGTGACGTGCGAGAAATACTGACGGGTGTTCGTCCGACGCAGCAGCTTCCAACCCTCCGGCAGGAGGAGCGGGGGCTGCCTGTGCTTGGGGAGTATGATGTTGTTGTCATCGGCGGCGGCACAAGCGGCGCGCCGGCGGGCATCGGCGCGGCTCGGCGGGGCGCAAAAACCCTGGTGGTGGAGTACCTCTATGGGTTGGGCGGGGTCGGCACGCTGGGCTCCATCACGCGGTATTGTGGTGGCAACCGAGTCGGCTTCACGAAGGAGGTGGAAGACGGGGCGAGCAGTTGGGAGATCGAGCAGAAGATGGAATGGTGGCGCACCACGCTCCGCAAAGCCGGCGCCGACATCTGGTTCGGCTGTCTGGGCTGCGGGGCATTTGTCGATGGCAGCACCGTGAAGGGCGTTGTCGTCGTAACACCGGAGGGGCGCGGCGTGGTGCTGGCGAAGGTGGTCATCGATTCGACCGGCAACGCGGACATCGCTGCCGCAGCGGGTGCGCCCTGCGTCTGGACCGGCGCATCGGATATCGCCCTGCAAGGCACGGGGCTGCCGTGCCGCGATTTTGGCATCAGCTATTTCAATACGGATTACACAATCACCGACGAGACGGACATGGTCGATGTGTGGCAGTTGTTCGTCTATGCGAAAAATATGTACCCCAAGAGATTTGACCTTGGTCAACTCATCGACACACGCGAGCGGCGGCGAATCGTGGGCGATCTCACCGTGACGATTCTGGATCAGGTGAAAACGTTCCCCGACACGATCGTGAAGAGCTCCGCCGCCTTCGACACCCACGGCTACACCGTCGCTCCGTACCTCCAACTTGTGGACCCGAGGGGCCTGCGCACGTACACACCTTACCGAAGCCTGCTGCCGAAGGGCTTCAATGGCATTCTCGTTACGGGGCTTGGGGCAAGCATGCACCGCGACGCCATCCCTGTGACGCGCATGCAGCCGGATCTCCAAAACCAGGGCTATGCGGCGGGCGTCGCGGCGGCCATGGCGATCAAGGCGAACGTGGGGACGCGGGATATTGACATTCGTGAACTTCAGAGACACCTCGTCGAGATCGGCAACTTGCCCGAGAGCGTGCTGACCGACAAGGACTCCTATCCGGCGCCGTCCGAGAAGGTCGAGGCCGCCGTCGAGACTGTGAAGAAGGACTGGAAGGGGCTTGGCATGCTCATGGCAAGTCGCGACCAGGCACTGCCGCTTCTCCGTAAGGCCTATGATGCTTCATCCGGAAAGGATAAGATGACCTATGCCCACTTGCTTGCGGTGATGGGGGATGCCACGGGCATCGGGACCTTGATCGGCCATGTGCAGACCGTGCCGGAGTGGGACAAGGGGTGGCAGTACAAGGCGATGGGACAGTTCGGCTTGAGCATGAGCCCGCTCGACAGCATCATCCTTGCGATGGGGCAGGCGCGTGACCAGCGGGCCCTGAAGCCGATTATCGCAAAGGTGAAACTGCTGGACGCCGAGAAGGCGTTCTCCCATCACCGTGCAGTGGCTCTGGCGTTGGAGATGTTGCGCGATCCTGCAGGAGCAGATGCGTTAGCGGAACTCCTTTCCAAGCCGGGCATGACGGGACATGCCTGCCATTCCGTCGAGCAGCCCCTTGAGCATCCGAGGCATAAGACGGACACGAAGGTGCGCAGCGATGCGCTCCGGGAGCTGATTCTGGCCCGGGCGCTCTATCGCTGCGGCGACAAGGACGGGCTTGGCAAGAAAATTCTGAAGGAGTATGAAACGGACCTGCGCGGCCATTTCGCCCGCCATGCGACGGCCGTGTTGCGCGCAGGCAGGCGATAGATTCCTTTTTTTCTCAGTGAGGACTGCACCGATGAACAGCAAGAAGCGAGGATACGTTGGCCTTCTGATCTGTTGGCTATGGCTCTGTATTCCGGCTGACGCCGCCGACTGGCCGACATGGCGGCATGACGCCAACCGCAGCGCGGCCACGGCGGAAAGCCTGCCGGACGAGCTGCACCTGCAATGGGCCCGCGAGCTGCCGCCCTATCGTCTGGCATGGCCGAACGAACCGCGACTGCAATTCGATCCATCCTACGAGCCGGTGATCATGGGCAAGACGCTCTTTCTCGGCTCCCCGTGCGATGGGAGCGTTGCCGCATTCGATACGGAGACCGGGAAGGAGAAGTGGCGCTTCTACACGGAAGGCCCTGTGCGGCTTGCCCCGGTGGCGTGGGAGGGGAAGGTGTACGTCGGCTCGGATGACGGCTACCTCTACTGCCTGAGTGCCGAGGACGGGTCGCTCCGCTGGAAGGCCCGCGGCGCTCCGGAGGACCGACCTGACCGCCGGCATCTTGGCAATGCGCGACTGATCTCCTATTGGCCGGTCCGCGGCGGGCCGGTGCTTGCCGATGGCAGAATCTACATTGGCGCGGGTATCTGGCCGACACTGGGCGTCTTCATCGTCGCGGTGGACGCGAAAACAGGGAAGGTGATTTGGCGAAATGAGAAGCTGAATTATATCGAGAAGGTTCGTATCGATCACAATACACTTGCCGACGCGGGCATCTCGCCCCAGGGGTATCTGGTGGCGGTCGGCGACAAGCTGCTCGTCGCCAACGGCCGGTCGATGCCCTGCGGATTGGATCGGAAGACGGGCAAGTTGCTGTTTTACGTTCAAGGGTATCGCCGAGGCCACTGCCGTGTGACGGCGATGGGCAAGTATGCCTTCGTGGGCCGGCAAGCCGTGATCAACACAAGCGATGGTCGCGAGGTGGGCAGCCGATGGAAGGCTGCGGGCAAGGAGGCGCCGCAGAAATTCGACCTGAAGAAGATGCACCTCTTCGAGGGTCCCATGTTCGGCTACAAGATGTTTCCCGCGTGTGACGCGAACTCCGCCCTCACTCCCAACGTTGTGTATGGGATGCATCGGGGGGTGTTCTATGCCTACGACCTAACCAAGCCGAAGCTCTCGGAATACGAGAAAAAGTTCGCCGGGCAGACGTTGAAACCGTGGCGGTGGGACCTGCCGGAGCTGTGGAGGCAATACACGAAGTATTCGAAAAAAGGAGCGCAGAGCCAGGTGCTTATCAAGGCGGGCGACCGTCTGTACGGACATGCCAACAACGTTCTGATTGCGCTGGACTTGCCGAAGGATGGCGGGCAGCCCAAGATTGCATGGGAGAAGTCTTTGGACGGAACGCCGTCGAGCATGGCCGCGGCCGATGGCAAGCTGTTTGTGGCTACCCAAGAGGGACAGCTCTACTGCTTCGGCGGGGGAGAGCGCGAGCCCCAAATGCACAAGCGCGAAGTTGCATCACCTCCACGATCCACTGACACGTGGACGAGCATGGCAAAGGAAGTCGTTTCGCGCGCCAACGTAGCGGAAGGCTATTGTGTTGTGCTCGGCATCAACAACGGTCGCCTGATCGACGCGTTGCTCCAGGACCCGCAGGTGAAGGTGATTGCCGTGGACGCTGACGCGAAGAAAGTCCATGCGCTCCGCAAGAAGCTCGTGGCGGCGGGGGTGTACGGCACGCGGGCGGAGGCGTTCGTGGGGCAGCCCTTTGACTTTCCATTCCCTCCTTATCTTGCCTGTCTGGTCGTCTCTGAGGACCCGAAGGGGGCCGGATTCTCTACGGGTATGCGTCCCGGGGAGTTGTACAATATCCTCCGGCCGTACGGCGGCGCGGCCTGCCTGAAGATGCCCGCTCCCCACCAGGACCGCTTTATCAAGTGGGCGAAGAAGGCCAAGTTGGCCAATGCGGAGATCAAAAAAGAGGGCGACTTCGCGGTGCTTCGTCGGGTCGGGCCGCTGCCGGGGTCGGCATGGTGGACGCACGAGACAGCCGACGCGGCGCGGACGTATTTCTCGAAGGACCAATTGGTAAAGGCCCCCCTCGGCATCCTCTGGTATGGCGATGGCGAAGATTACGGTTTCTACAAGCGTAAGGACTATGGCATCGGCGTGAAGCCGCAGGTGGTGGGCGGTCGTTTGTATGCCTTTCGGATTTCCGGTCAGACGCTTGTGTCATACGACGTGTACACCGGCCGCCAACTGTGGGAGCAGAAGGTCGAGCGATATACGCGCTACGTGTCCATGCCGGACGGGATCTACGTGGCCGGGGGCAATCGCTGTGTCGTCTATGATCCGGCAACGGGCAAGGAGATCAAGACGCTGACCATCGACACGGAGAAGCCGCCGGTCGTCAAGGACATTCGCCTTTCTGACGATGTGATCGTGATCGCGGTGGCCTTCAAGAAAGCAAAGCGCATCGAGGAGGGGCTGTGGGACAGCGCCATGCTCATCGCCCTCGACCGGAAAACCGGCAAGACGCTCTGGAAGAAGGAGGCCAAGGAGCGGTTCAACAACAATGCGATTGCCGCGTGCGGCGGCATGGTCTTCTGCATCGACTCCCTCACGCCGACGAATAACGAGCAGGCAAAGCGGCGAGGAGAGGAAATGAAGACCGTTCCCTCGACGATTATGGCCTTGGATGCGCGGACCGGCGAGATGAAATGGACGGCCGTTACCGAGAACGCGTACCGATATCGGGGCACACCCGGCCATTGGCTGGGCCTGCGGGCCAGCGACGACTGGTTGGCGTACGCTGAGGAAGTCAACATTCTTCTTACCGGCAAGGAGGGACAGATTCGCGCCTTTGATACCCGCACGGGGCGGAAATTGTGGGAGGGGAAGGTCGGCGGGCAGCCGATGATTGTGCGTGGAAAGACGTTCCTGACGCAGGGCGGGGCGATCTTCAATACGAAAACCGGCAAGCATATCCGGTCGATCCCGTTTGTTCCGAGAGGCGGCTGCAACTACTGTGTGGCGAATAAGTACCTTATATTCCTGCGCGCGCGGTCGGTGGCGTACTTCGACATCGCGAGCGGCGACAAGTACTATCTCCGAAACATTCGCTCCGGCTGCAGCAACAGCCTCATCGCGGCCGATGGTCTGCTCAATGTGCCGAACTTCGCCGTGGGCTGCGTATGCAACTACCCGATCCAGACCTCTTTCGCTATGATGTATATGCCCGAGGTGAAGCCGTGGGCGGGGAAGGCGCCGATCGCGCTTCCAAAAGACAAGTGAGAACCGAAAAGACTCCATCACGGCCGAACGTGCTCGTGTTCTTCTGCGATCAACTCCGGCTGGACTTGTTGGGGTGCTACGGCGGCGCGCTGGTGCGGACGCCGAACATCGATGCGCTGGCGCGGGAGTCCGTCGTCTTCGACCGGGCCTACACGCCGACACCGATCTGCTCCCCGGCGCGCGCGAGTCTGCTGACGGGACTCTATCCCCACAGCCACCATATGTTCAACAACTCCACACCGGGCTATTCCTATTGCGAACATTTGCGCCCAGGCATCTCGATGATTCAGGGCTGGGCCGATGACGTAACCGGCTACGAGACCGCATATTACGGCAAGTGGCACATCGGCCCGGCGAAGGACCTGTTCAGCTCACGCTTTCATCACACGCACCCGCGGCCGCACGATGGCGGACCGCGGTTTCTCTCCGATTCGCACTGGCACCCGGGAACCTATCTGGGGTCATTAGTCCAGAGCTTGGCAAACGGCAAGGCGGGGACGGTTGACTGCCCCATGGACGAGTTCCCGGATGTATATGCCGCGCGCCGCACGCAGGAATTCTTTCGCAATCGCGACACACGCCGTTCCTTCTTGGCATTCTGCGCTTTCCCCGGACCTCACAGTCCATGGATGGTGCCGGAGGAGTTCGGCATCCGGTACGACCCCGATGCGATCCCCATGTGGCCGAACCGATATGACACCTTCGAGGGAAAGCCGATCAACCAGAGGAAGCTTCGCCTGCTGGAGAAATCGCCCGACTCCCACTGCCACATGCCGGGTGGGGACAGGGAGCTGCAGGAACGCCTCGCGTGTTGCTTCTCCTACATCGAGCTCATTGACACGATGGTCGGCGAGGTCGTGTCGGGGCTCAAGGAACTCGGGCTATACGATGACACGGTTATCATCCTCACCGCCGACCACGGCGATATGGCCGGCTCGCACGGACTCATCAGCAAGGGCGCATACATGTATGACGAGATCGTGCGCATCCCGTTGCTGGTGAAGCCTGCGGGAGAAGCGGCGCCGAGACGAATCCAATCGCCCGTTCACCTCATGGATCTGACCGCGACCTTTTTGCATCTGATGTCGGGAGAGGAACAGGAAACGATGGGCGGCCAAGAGCTCCACGGCCAATCGCTGCTTCCGCTGATCGAAGGCGCAAAAGAATGGCCGCGAAAAGTTCACTATGGCGAATACCATGGCGACTGGTATGGCCATTACTCCTCGCGCATGGTCACCGACGGGCGGTGGAAACTGGTGTGGAACCTGACCGACCTGTGCGAGCTCTATGATCTGGAGATCGACCCCGCCGAGTTGAGGAACCTCTTCTACGATCCCGCCCACCGCGAGACGCGGGACCACTACATGACGTTCCTCATCGAGGAAGCCGCCCGCCTTGGTGATGCCCATCCAGAGCTCTACGTCCCCGCCATAGAGGACGAGCTTCATCAAGCGTTGGAAGGCCCGCTTGAGCTGGGGTAGGCGACCTCACCCAATCATTCTCTCTTCGCCGACTTCTGCCCCAACGATAAAGTTGACCAGTTTCGACGCCTCCGAAATCTCCTCGGTCGAGACCGGCGGCTCACCTTCGACCAGCATTTTCTCGATGGCCCGGGCCGAAGCCTCGAACATGTCGGCATTCTCCCCGGGGGCGGCGAGCGCGCACCCGTCCTTGGCGAAGTAGCAGATGTTCCATCCGGCCGGTGCATCGGGTCCGAGCTGCATGACCACGCGCGTCCCATCCCCGTACGTTGCACGGACCTCGACACCATTGGGACAGTCCAACTTGCGGAGCGTTTGGATTCCGGTACCGAAGATGCCATGCACGGCGGAGATCAGGTGGATGGAATACATGGGAAGGATGTCCAAGTTCAGGCGGAAGCTCGCGAGGGCCACCCCGCCGCGAGCCATGCCCTTCAACTCCTCGAAGCCCGGGCCGAAACGCAGTTGGGAATACGCCGCGATCTGTGCGCCCGTGTCCTTGGACAGCGACAGCAGCTCCTCGGTAACGCTTGGGTCGAGGGAGAGCGTCTTGTCCACGAAGACGGCCTTGCCGGCCTCGATGAAGGGCCGTATGAGCCCCGCGCGCTGGTCAATCTCCTCGTCCATTACCATCACGCCATCCACGTCATCGACAAAGGCGTCGGGTGAGTCGGCGATGTTTTCTATCGCGCAGGACTCCGCCAGTCGTTTGGCTTCGTCATCTTCTCCCGTCCAGACATGCGTGATCCGGACGGCGCCGCTCTTCGGATCATTCGGTTTGCCTTCGAGCATCTTCGCCATCCACGCCTTTGCGTTTTTCTGTACCCGCTCCGGGTCGAAGCCGTTGAAGTAGGCAAGGTAGGGGTAGGTGTGGATGATCTGCGTCCCGATCATGGCAATGTTTTTCATGTCGTTCTCCTCAGACCTATTTCCCCGATCTCATCAGTTTCGCCCGAAGTGCCTTGACCGATTCGTAAAACTTGAGATTATTTTGCAGGTCGCCCTTCTGGCCCTCAGCCGCGGCTGCGATGGCTTCCTGCTGAGTGGAGATTGCCTTGTCGAGCAGGCCGATGGCGTAGTATACCCGGGCGAGCGTGTCGAGGTCGGCCGAGGACTTGCGCTCGGTGAGGTCCACTGCTTTTTGTGCGCAGGTGAGCGCGAGGTCCAGGTCGCGCCGGGACAGGTCGTCATCCGTGGCCACGGCCCAGGCCAGATTATTCAGCGCGCCCTGGGCCTTGGCCTTGAGGAAGGCCTGTGCGGCTTCCTTGCGCGTCTTGACGATCCCTGTGGTGTCCTTCTTGTAGTTGAGGATCTTCAATTTTAGATCATAGTGCTGATAGACCGTCGGTTCGAGCTTAATGAGTTCATCCACCACCGTGAGAATCTTCTCGATGTCACGACTTTGCAACGCCTTCTGCAGCTCGTCCTTCTTCGCAGTTATCTTCTTGGCGGTAGCCATGTCAAATGTCCCCGCCACGATCCCTTCGAGGGCTTCATCGAGCCCGGCCATGGGATGGCCCGTCCAGCAGACCACGCCGTTCTTGTCCACGATGAACGCATGGGGAATACCGCCGACGCCTTCCATCCACACGTTGCTCGTTTTCTGCGCATCGTCAACGGCCACGTGGTAGTCCATCTTTGGCTGCTTCGCGACAAAGGGGGCGACCGTCGCCGCGTCCTCCGTGCTGATCCCGATGACGACGACGCTCTTGTCCTTGAACCGCTCCTGAATGCCGCTCAGGTGAGGGATCGACTGGCGGCACGGCGGGCACCACGTGGCCCAGAACTCCACCACGTAGGTCGTCTTGCCATCGGGTTTGGAGGGATCAACCGGATCGCCCTTTATCCACTTTGCAATGTGCAGCGGCGGGGCCTTGTCGCCCATGTCCAATGCCCATGCCGCAGACGCCAGCAAGAGAACGACACCCAATCCGACTGCCTTCTTGCCCATCTTGCTCTCCTTTCGGGAGGAAGCCATCCGGTGTCGCTCGCTTGGCAGGCGAGTGCGATCCGGGCTGATGGCATTCTACGCCACGTGCAAAAGTTCGTCAATCGGAAATCGTCAGGAGTTTCCCCATGGTTCATGGGGGAGGGAGTTCAAAGGTGAGGCGTTGTTGGATGGGGCCGGAGGATGTGGCGGACACGTGGGGCGGGGAGGTGCTGGCGAAGAGGACGCGATGGATACCGTCGGCCACGGCGTAGTGGTAGAACCGGGCGATCTCGAAGAAGCCCCAGCTTGTTCTTGATGATCTTTTCCTCTGTCGTCATCTGACACTCTCCTTTTCCCTTGGTGTTTCGACCGGGTTGGCCTCCCCTCGCCGAGCTTTGAGTGCTCGCTCGGCTCGGCCAACCCTACAAACTTACCC
>JAADGH010000223.1:87483-97325 GCA_013152475.1 Planctomycetota bacterium | reverse complement strand
CTGAACCGGCGGAGGAAGTTCTACCTGGCCATCTATCGCGATCCGCGGACGCCGTGGGTGGCGAAGGCGATCCTGTGGCTGGCGCTGGCCTATGCCGTCAGCCCCATCGACATCATCCCGGACTTCATCCCGGTGATCGGATACCTCGACGACCTGCTCATCGTGCCGTTCAGCATCTGGCTTGCGCTGCGCCTTGTGCCGTCGGAAGTGTATGCCGACCACGAAGAGAAACTGAAACCCGTTGCGAGAAGAATGAACCATGACTGATCCCTTCCGCCCAACCAAGGGAACGTACGACCCCATCCCCTTCGACGACATCGACACGCGACGGAGGAAGCTCTTCGAGGAGATCGACAAACACCTGACCGACCGCCTCGATGCACTGGATGAGGGGGGCTCCGAACGGTGGGCCTACGACACCAGCTCCATCGAGACCTACGAGCAGTCCATCGCCGAGAACCGGAAGCACTGGCTCGCCTTCCTCACCGAGTGGAGCGAAGAGCGATGCGATATGCAGCCCCGCGTCGAGCACATCAAGGACTACGACGCCTTCCGTCTGGACCGCGTCTGGCTTCGCGTTCGCGAAGATGTCGAGATGGACTGCCTCCTCCTGACGCCGCACGGGGACGAGAAGCGCCCCGGCATCGTCTGCCAGCACGGCCTCAACGGCACACCGGAAGAGGCGTGTGGCTTTACTGACGATCCCGCAGGAGGCGGCTACAACTCCTGCGGCATCCGCCTGGCGGAGGAGGGGTTCGTCGTCATCGCGCCGCACGAAGTCGGCGGCTTCGGCAAGGCCGAGGCGGGTTGGCGCTTCATCGAGGGCAAGCCGGAGTCGGAGCAGTACCGCGCCCGCACATGGCTCCACCGCAAGGCCGTGATCCTTGCCATAAACCTTTTGGGCATGGAGCTTTACCACCTATCACGGGCGGTGGATTACCTGGGGTCGCTCGATGTGGTTGATCCCGGCCGCATGGGTTTTTACGGCCTCTCCCAGGGCGGCCAGTCGGCGCTCTGGTTCCCTGCTGCCGAGACGCGGATGAAGGCGACCGTGTGCGCCGCCTTCTTCAACCACCGCATGCCGAAGTACATCAAACCCGGCGGCGACAATTACACGGCCTACATCGACACGTGGGAAGAGGACAAGTTCTACTGGGGCCAGATGTTGGAGTTCAGCGACTATCAGATCATGAGTCTCATCTGCCCCCGCGCCTTCATGGTTGAGGCGGGGAAGCTCGACAAGGCGGCCTACTGGGAGATGGCCCACGAGGAGTTCCAGCGCGGCAAGCGCTTCTATGAGGACCTTGGCATCGCCGACCGCGCCCAGATCTGCATCCACGACGGCGGCCACATCAACCGCTGCATCGAGTCCATCGGCTTCCTGAAGAAGTGGCTCAATGCCTGACTGCAGGCCTTTCTCGTTCCGAGGCAGAGCCTCGGAACGAGAAAGAGGGAGGTCAAGCGAGAAACGTGGATTCGTGTAACGGTTTGGTGACGCGGGGAAGACGGACAAGCAGACGTAGCCGCGCCCTTTACGGGTGCGGGATCTCGGCGGGACAGTCGCTGCCACGAATACCGCAGGCTGAAGCCTGCGGCTGCACCCGCCGCAACGGACGGGGTACGAAGGACGTGATTTTTTTGTTGCATCGTCCCGCCCCGGACAGTACCCTTGTCTCACAATACTCGGATTCCATGTTTATTTCGGAAGGAGGGGTTGGATGAACCTGTTGAACACGATCAAGGGTTCGCTGTTGGAGGGCTTCTTCCCGGAGGGATGGGACCTGAAGAAGCTGGACGCCTGCTGCAAATTCAAGCCGGGGGACATCACCAAGAGGCAGCCGTGGTGGAACAAGAACTTCGAGCCGGTCCCCTGCGAGAGTCTGGGCGACTTCGATACCCTCATGGGCCACGAGATCGCGCTGGAGATCAAAAAGGCGCGGGATGCCAAGAGAAAGATCGCCATGATCCTGCCCGTCGGGCCCATGGGGATGTACAGGTGGGCGGTCTACTTCCTGAAAGAATGGGGCGTGAGCTGCAAGCACGTCTACGGCTTCAACATGGACGAATGGAGCGACAAGAACGGCAAGACGCTGCCGCCGAGCAACCCCGGCGCATTCCAGAACGCCATGGAGGGGGCCTTCTACGGCCCGCTCGGCAAGCTGACCCCGCCGAAGAGCCAGCGCCACTTCGCCACGAAGTCCGCCCTGCCGAAGTATGAGGCCAAGATCAAGGCCCTGAAAAAGGGCGGCGCCAAGCTCATCGTCATCTTCGGCATCGGTCGTGTCTTCCACATCGCCTTCTGGGAGCCGCACTTCGCGGCGGATTACAAGTCCGTCGCCGCGTGGAAGAAGCCGTGCTACCGCATCGGCGCGAAGCTCCACCCGCTCACCATCGAGCAGAACGCCATCACCAGCTTCAAGAGCCGGACGACGCTCGTGCCGGCCTACGCCAATACCATCGGTCCGGGTCTGTTCCTGAAGGCCGACAAGATCATCGGCGGGTGCGATGGCACGATGAGGGACGGGATGCTGTGGCAGGGTCTGTCCCTGTGGGTGACGCTGCGCCATGGGCCGAACCCGTGGATACCGAGCAGCTTCATGCCCACGCTGCCGGGACGATTGTTCTTCCTCAAGGAGCTGGCCGGTCCGCTGGTCGCGGAGTGCAATTGACGGTTGCGTTCGATCCCGAGTTGCTTCGAGTGAGACCAGGCAAGGGCGTTGTCCCTGCCTGGTCTCGCGCTTTTCCTGCCGGCGGAAAAGCGACACACCGGGCCATTCGCGACTATTGACAAGATGCGGCCAAGATGTTAAGAAAAAGGCAAAGACTCAGGAGTGGCGCCAATACGGCCAGCACTCGGGGCGCAATGCGCGAGAAAAAGGATTGGCATGTCTGAAACATTCAAGGATCAAGCCGTCGATGAATTCGACAGCTGGAGCGACACGTACGACGAAGAGGGCTTCTTCCGGCGTCATCTGTTCATTCCCACGGAAGATCACATCATCAAGGAGCTGCTCTCCCTTCGGAAGCCGGACGAAAATTTCCGCATGTTGGACATCGGCTGCGCCACGGGAAAGCTATTGCGAAAGACTGGCGAGAAGTTCGCCGCCGCTTCCTTCGAGGGCGTGGACATCGCCCCGGGGATGATCAAGGTGGCATCGGAAAAGACCCAAGACGATGATCGCTACCATTTCCAGGTGGGCAATGCGGCGGAGGCGCTGCCTTTCGACGACGACTCCTTCGACTACGTGAGCTGCTGCCACTCCTTCCACCATTACCCCGACCAGGAATCTGCGGCAAAGGAGTTCCTCCGCCTGCTGAAACCCGACGGCAAACTGCTGTTTGTCGATAGCTACATCAACTCCGTCTGGGGATTCATGATGCACTGCGTCATCATCGGCACATATGAGAAATTCCAAGTCCATCACTTCAAGAAGAACGCATTGAAGGAGTTCTTTGAGAACGTGGGCCTTAAAGTGGAACGGCAGGACGTCGTAACCGGCCGTGTGCCCTGGATGATGACCGTCTGTGTTCCAAGCGCAGAAGGCGGCGAAAACGCCGCAAGCGAACCCGAAGAAAAAGGAGAGTCGCGGTGATTGAGAAGGAGCGTCGGAAGGAGATTCTGTCACAGGGCAAGCCGGAGGTCGCGTGGCCGGGCGAGCCCCTGCTCGGCGGGTACTACGGCGAGGAGGAGATCGACACCGTCGTCCGGACCATCCGTGAGTCCATGGACTGGAAGGTTGGCTTCGGCTTCATCTGCAAGGAAATCGAGGAGTTCGAGAAGGCCTTCGCCGACTATTGCGGCGCCGCCGACTCTGTCTCCATCAACGGCGCCGGCACCGGCCTCGACATGGCGATGATGTGCCTGGACCTGGAGCCGGGGGATGAGGTCATCGTCCCCGCCATCAACTTCAAGGCCTCGGCCATGTCCGTCTTCGGTCAGGGCGGGCAGGTGGTCTGGGGCGAGGTGGACCCGAAGACGTTTCAGCTCGACCCGAGCGATGTGGAGAGGAAACTCACCCCAAGGACACGGGCCATCTACCCGACCCACATGAACGGCCTCTCCGCGCCGATCGATGATTACCTGGAGATCGCCGAAAAGCACCCCCATCCCAAGCACGGGCCCCCGAAGGTGATCGGCGACGCGGCCCGGGCCTGCGGCGGGGGATACAAGGGCACGAAGATCGGCAAGAAGGGCATGATGACTGTCTTCAGCTTCCACACGCAGAAGAACATGACCACCCTCGGCGAGGGCGGGGGCATCACCACCGACGACCCGGAAGTCGCCAAGAAGTGCCGCGCACTCCGGCAGTTCGGCGGCGGCATCGGGTGGGGGACAAATTACAAGATGACGAAGGTGCAGGCCGCGGTGGGGCTGGTGCAACTGAAGAAGCTGGACGAGATGCTTGAGGGCCGCCGGCGCGTGGCCCACGAGCGCAACGAGTTTCTGGCCGACGTGCCGGAGCTCGAGCTGCCCATCGAGCCGGAGGACTGCTGGCATACGTATTACCTCTACACGATCCTCGTTCCCAAGAACTGGGCGGGAGAGAAACGCGACCGGGTGGTGCAGATCATGTCGGAAGAATACAACATCCGGCTGTGCATCGCGAACCCGCCGGTCTATGACTCCGTCCCGGTCCTCCGAGAGCACACGGCGGGGCAGCAGTGCCCGCTTTCCGACGAGCTGGGCAAGCGTATCTTCTGCCCGACGATGCACCCGACGCTAACCACCGAGGAGAACGAATACCTCTGCGCGGCGCTGATCGAGGCGGTCGAGAGAGTCAGGGAAGAAGGCTGAACATCAGGAACCAAATCAGAAACGGAGGGTAGACATGGCGAAGGCATACCTGAAAATCTGGGTGGATTCCGGTAAGGAAAGAACGATCCTCACCAGGCTCCGAAAGATGAAGGGCGTGAAAAGCGCCGACCT
The DNA here is from genome assembly GCA_013152475.1 of Planctomycetota bacterium. GTDB lineage: Bacteria > Planctomycetota > Brocadiia > JAADGH01 > JAADGH01 > JAADGH01. Next base: position 92,398 of record JAADGH010000223.1, on the reverse strand, counting down.
GACCGCCGGCGAGCAAGACATCATCGCGCTGGTCGAGGGGCGCACCCACGATGTCCTCCTGAAGATGATCGTCAGCACCCTCCGAAAGGTCAAGGGCATCACCCGGACGGCGACGAATCTGATTCTGCAATAAAAAGAGAATCTGAACGGCTTAGAGCCTGTTCAAGGACCTCATCTTCTGTAGCCGCACCCTTACGGGTGCGGGATTTCGGTGGCAGAAGGACCGCAGGTGTAAAGCCTGCGGCTATACCCCTCGTCACTGAGGCATTACGTTTTCGGATAGGCTCTAAGGCGCTTAACCGCCATTCCCCCGCCCAGGGCGAAAAGCCCTGGGCTATGATCAACCACCCAAAGGCCCGTGAACGGGCCTGAAAGCCGCCGGGCCGCAGAACCTCTGGGCCAACAGAACTTATTTGTCATACACCCATGAATCGCCTGGTGTCCTGAAGGCAATTGACACGACCGAAAAAGCCTGTATACTGCACCATGAATCAAACCAAGCAAAAAGGTGGTATGTGCAATGGCAGAACAGGAACACCAGATTGGCGAAACGGAAGCGACGAAGAAAATCCTTGACCATCTCACATCCCTCGATATTCCCTTCGACAAGCTCGAGCACGAGGTGGTGACCACGAGCGAGGCCGCCGCCGGCGCGCGGAGCAGCCGCCTGGAGGAAGGGGCCAAGGCGCTCATCGTCAAGGCCGGGGATGCCTTCTACCACCTCATCATCTCGGCAGCGAAGCGCGTGGACAACAACAAGTTGCGCAAGACCCTCGGCACGCGCAAGGTCCGCTTCGCCCGGCCTGAAGAGGTGATGCAACTCACCGGCTGCATGCCCGGCGCCGTGCCGCCCTTCGGCAATCTCTTTGGTCTGAAAGTCTACATGGACGACGCGCTCCTGGCCGAGGACACCGTCTACTTCAACTGCGGCAGCCACACCGTCTCCCTCCGCATGAGCCAAGAGGATATGGTCAAGGCGACGGATGCCGAAATCGCGAGCTTTTCTCAGGAATAGGAGAACACGATGAACCGCATTGCTGCCTTTGCCTGTTTGATGGTTTTGCTGGGGTGGCCGGTTTGCGCAGACGAGCTGCTGCTCCACCTGACCGGCGATGAACCGATCCAGGCCGAGACGAAGAAGAACATTGAGCTTGTTGACGGAAAGATTGGCAAGGCCATCCGCTTCGGCAAGGACAGCCTTCTCCGGTTTGCCTCGGAGGGCAGGCTCGACCGGCGACGGGGGACCGTCTGCATGTGGGTCCGGCCCCACTGGGACGCTGCGGAGAAAGGGAACCATGCCCTGTTCGTGGACGACCGCAAATTCAAGACCGGCAACAACTCCCTCACCCTCTGGCAGTGGCACACGGGCAACCTGCGCTTCGACGTCCGTGACGAAAAAGACAACTACCTCAATTCCGGCGTGAAAGGCTGGAAGAAGGGCCAGTGGCGCCACGTCGCCGCCGCATGGGACTGCGAGGTGGGCAGTTGGCTGTTCCTTGACGGCGACATGGTCGCGACCAAGAAGTTCACGTGGCAGCCGAAGGAGAGTGAGTTCTTCCAGTTCGGCGCCACGCGCGGCGGCGGATGGGCCACAGACGCCGACCTCGACGATATTCGCATTTACGATTGCCCTCTGACCGTCGCCCAGCTCCAGCGTGTCATGTCCGGCAAGGAGCTTCGGCGCGTTCGATACCTCGGCCTTGCCGCGCCCGCTCAGATCAACGTCGGCGAGGCGTTCGACGCAACGCTCCGGTTCGAAACGGTCAAGGCCCTGGACGACGACTCCACGGTCTCGCTGTTGCTGGACAATATCCAGATTGCCTCCAAATCGCTCGACCCGGACGAGCGGAAAGGCGAGGTAAAGCTCAGCGCATCCGTGCCCTCCTATCTCTATCCCGCGCCCGGCAAGCACGTGCTGATTGCCAGGATCTCCGGCGCCTTCGAGGGCGATCCCGAAAAGGCCCGCCGGGATGTGAGCGTGGTCGTGCCCAAACCCAAGCCGACCCCGACGGCGCGTGTGCCACTGGCGCTGCGCGACATCCCGGATGACGGCGGCCTGTTCGTAGGCGGACAGTTCCTGCCGAAGGATGAGCTCACTCAGAAGAAGCTCGACGAACTCCGGAAGACAGGCCAGGCCGTCGACGCCCTTGCCTGCCGATTGGTGGACGAAGTGGATTGCTCGAAGACCGACCACGGCTACTGGGAGAACAGCCCGGCAACGGTGGAAGAGCTTGCACCGGGGATCAAGTTCCGCTGTGTCGGCCCGCAGGAGAATGTGACGCAGATGAAGCGCCGCCACAAGCGGGAGCACCCGGCCCTGGCGGCCTTCGCCTATCGCCTGAAGGTCATGCCGAGACCCACGCCCCATCTGGTGGTTATCGAATCCATCAACGACGCCGAGCGTTACTTGGAAGTGGCCATCGACCACCCGCGCGACAGCAAGCCCGCACCGCACCTCGCCGCATCCGGCGTGGGGAACCGCGTGGCGATTCATCTGGGCGTGACGTACACCGGTCGGGAGTATCGGACAGACGGCAAGACATTTCGCCAGACATTCATGATCTTCCCCAAGACCGATGCCGTTGATGTGATGATCTCCGGCACGGCCCGGGCGCGCTTCCCCGATGCCTCCCCCGCAGCCGTCTCGCGCATTCGCGTGTATGAGGTGACGACGCCCCTGGGCGAGCTGGCGGATCCCATCCCCCTGCCCTCCCCCGGGAAGCGGCGGTCGGTTTCGATCTTTTTCCCTGCCATCCAGAATCTTTTCGAGAAGTACGGCTTCGCCGACGCCGGCCCGGAGATGCGCGCCTCGACGCTGCGCCTCTTCATCGACTACATGAGATTCATGGGCATGAACCGCTTCGAGCTGCGACCCATGCAGCTCAGCGCCAAGGCCTATTTCAAGACCCCCTACTTCGAACCGGCCAGCGACCTCGACTTCTTCGGCGAGGCCCTGCCCCTCATGCAGGCGGCGGGCATCGACGTCGTGCCGCGCGTCATGTACCTCCACAGCTACCACAAACTGGTCGAAGGCGACGAGGACAACTTCCAGCGCAGCGTCGATGGCACGATCCAGAAGTTCGGTCGAGAGGGTCCCATCCCCGATCCCCTCCGCCCCCCCGTGCAGAAGGTGGTGCTCGATTCGATCCGCGCGTTTCTCGATGCGTGCAAGGGATACAAGAACGTCCCGGCCGTCGGCTTCGACACATCCATCGGCGGCCTCTACTGGAACCGAAACGCCCCGACCTCGCACAGCGGATACAGCACGTGGAACATCGAGCAGTTCGCGAAGGACACGGGGACGAACGTCCCGGACGGCTTGGACACACCGCAGAAACGCTTCGACTGGCTCAAGGCGAATGCGTGGAAGAAATGGATCGCGTGGCGATGCAGGACATGGCATCGCCTCTGCACGCAGATTCGCGACCTCGCCAAGGCAAAGGGCAAGAAGCTGGAGCTCAGCGTCCGCATTATGCCTCGGCAGGAGTTCTGGGCGGAGGGCGTGCCGATCAAGGAGATCTACCAGTACACCGGCTACGACCCCGACCTCTTCCGCGGCGAGTCGGACATCAACATGGACTATTTTATCCGAATCAATTCGGATCGGTACTTCGGCAAGTGGTGGTGGAAGCCGTGGTTCTACGACCCGCGCCAACCGGACCTGTTCGTGAGCAAGGAGCCGAGGCACATCGAGCTCTACTTCAACTACTGGGAGATTCCCTTCCATCCCTGGGGCTTCCGCGTCGGACCGGGGTCGCCGGTGGGGCGCAACTTTTTCGAACCGATCACCTACGCTATGCGGACGATGAACCCGTATGATGTGACCTTCTTCAACTGGTTCCGCGCGAGCATCGGGCGGGAGTTCGAGATTCGCGAGTTCTCCCGCGCCTTCCGGGCGCTGCCGGCTGTCGCGCCGCGCGACTTCGACGGGAAGGTCAGGGCCGAACCGATGGATGAGCGTCTGTGGGTGAAGTGGTTCGGCAATCGGTTGGCCGTGGTGAACGATGCAGGGTACGGTCGGACGGTGACGCTGAATATCCCCGCTTCCAATCCGAAAGGAATGCGCGTGGTCGATGCGGCCTTGTGTCGCGATGTGGATGCAACTGCCGGCGAAAAGGACCTGACGATCAAGCTCGACCTCAGGCCATTTGATTTGCGCACGCTGGTCATGGAGAAAGGGAGAGACCAATGAACCGCCCCGGCCGAATCACATTGCTTCTGCTTCTGCTCATCGCGGCGACGCTCCATGCCGATGCGCCGGCGGTCCTGACTCTGCGGCCTGCATCCTACACCGTGGGCGAAAACACGCTGACGGTGGCCATTGACAACCTGCTCGATTCGGAACAGCGCGGCTCAGTTCTCATCAAAGGCACAGGCCCGGAGGGAGCCAAGGTCGAAACACGCCGATGGCTCGTCATGCCGCCGAAGGCGCGGAGCCTGTGCAGCCTGAAGATGAACCTGCCGGGCTTCGGGCGATATGATCTGAAGATCGAGCTGTATCAGGGACAGAAGCAGCCGGCCGCTTCGACCCATGCGACCATCGAGGTCCCTGCCATTCGGTTCTCTCCGGCGGATGCACGCGTCCGATGGATTCGGCACAAACGGGACGGCGAGATCGTCCTGTTCGTCGTTCACGACTGCGCCTTCAAGTCGGAGGACATCACCATCCAGACGCCCAGCCGCACCTTCACCGACCGCTTCGACGGCTACCAGGTGAAGGTCTATCGCTGGGCGGGCGAGCGGTAACGGGCGGGTGGCACGGCTTGCTTGTCAAGCCGTGTGCGGGGCGACCCTCCACAGGTTGCAAGCAACCTGTGCCACGCCGTTGCAAGTTGTCACAAGAACGTAGAAGCGGCATCTTGCTGCTTCGGGAAGAGGCTGGAAGCCTCTTCTACGTTGCCGATCCCAAGCTATC
>JAADGH010000223.1:0-87422 GCA_013152475.1 Planctomycetota bacterium | reverse complement strand
GGCCTGGCGGCCGGTCCAGCCGTCGGTGAGGGGCTGCTCGTCGGTGGTGAGGCACTTGAAGAAGTGCTCGTGCAGGGAATCGCACGGCTCGACGGGGAGCTCCTCCTCCGGCTCGTCCATCATCCGGTGGATGATCTTGCCCTGCCGAACCGCAATGCTCCCCTTCGTGCCCATGATGCCGATGGAGTTTTCGTTGATGCCCGTCGGCGCCTTGCACATGACCAGCGTGCCGAAGGCCTTCTCGAAGGTCAGCATGTTCACGTTCAGCTCGTCCGTCTCGACACCGGGACTGAAGATGGCGAGCTTCGAGTGGACCTCCACCACGTCCCCGCCGATCTGGCACAGCCACCCCACGTCGTGGGAGCTCATCTCCATGACGCGCCCGCCGCTGAGCTCCTGGCTCATGCGCCAGTGGCCCTGCCGGCGGCGCTCGTCCCAGCCCTTCAGGGGGAAGTTGCCGAGCCGTCGGGTCCAGCAGTAGACGAGGTCGCCGATCTTTCCGGACTGGAAGACCTTCCGCAGTGTGGCCCATTGCGCATCGTACGGCGGCACGAAGCCGACAAGCATCTTCACACCGGCCTCCTCGACGGCGTCGATCATGGCATCGGCGTCTTCGAGCTTCAGGGCGATGGGCTTCTCGCAGAGGATGTGAATGCCCGCCTCGGCGGCAGCGATGGCCGGCTCGCGATGGACGAACCCCGGGGTGACGATGATGACGGCGTCCAGTCCCGAGGCGATCAGGTCGTTGTAGTCCTCGTATGTCTTCGTGTCGTACTTCTCTGCGGCTTCCTTGCGCTTCTTCTCGTCGATCTCGGCGATGCCGGCCAGTTCCATGCCATCCGCCTCGGCAATGGCCTTGGCGTGTGCGTGTGCGCGGCTTCCCATCCCGATGATTCCGATTTTGCTCATGGCGTTTTCTCCTGTCGTTGCATATGGGCGATCCTCAATGCCCGCTTCGCTTCTCTACGGACGAAGAAGGCGTTGTCTTCGGTTGCTCCCTCGATGGCTTCGAGGGCGGCGGGGGCGCCGATGTCCGCCAGCGCTCTGATAATGGCGCATTTCAATGTGGCGGATTCGGCCTGGGCCAATGCCTTCACGAGCTCCGCTATTGCGGCCTCAGTGCCGATGCGCCCCAGCGCCTCCACGCAAGCAGCCGTTTCTTCAGACTCGTCTTGGCCGATGCCGGCGGCAAGGGCTGCCACCGCCTCGGGTCTCTTGATTGTGGCCAGGAGATCGGCCCGTTCCAGGGAGATGGGCTGCGGGGCCTGCTCTGGACTCGGCAGCACCTCCTTCAGCCTATCCTGCTGCCCCAGCTTGTAGAGCACATAGTTGCAGGCGAGCCGGGTCGCGGGATTGTCGGATTGCTCTGCAATCTTCCGGACCTCGGGCAGTGAGGTCGGGGCTGCGATCCGGCCCAGGGCAATGGCGGCGGCGATGATCATTTCGGGGGGCTGATTGACGAGGTATTTTAGAAGGGTGGGCGCAGCTTTCACACTGCCGATCTTGCCGAGGGCGGTGATGGCGGCGCAGTGGATATTCGGATCGAGAGAGCAGGCGGCATGGATCAGGGGATCAACCGCTTCCTCGGCCTTGAGGTCGCCGAGGGCCCCGGCTGCAGCGGAGGCGACCGGTTTGGATGGTTCTGTCCCCGACGAACGGAACGGCGGGGCGGGCCGCACGTCTGTGAGGGCCTTGATCAGGACCTCGGCGGCCTTTGGGTCGCCGGTTTTGCCGAGGGTCCGCGCCGCAGCCCGTCGCACGGGGGGATAGGCGTCTTTCAATGCCTTAATCAAGGCATCCGTAGCCCTGGGTGTGGGCATCGCTCCCAGTGCAACAGCGGCGGCATAGCGGACATTTTCGTTAGGGTCGCTCAGAAGGGCGACGAGCTGGTCGCGCGCTTCGGGGGCGGCAATCTCCCCGAGGGCGAGGGCCGCATTTTCCCTCACCTCGGCCGATTCGTCGGAGAGGGCCACAATCAGGTCTCTTGCAACCCGTTCGTCGCCTGCAATTCTCAGCACGGAGCATGCTGCCGCGCGAAGCTCGGGGTCGGGATCCTTCAGGAGTTTCACAAGCGGCGCAACGGCGCGCTCGTCGGGCATAGCCGAGATGGCGTAGAGCACCGCTTCGCGGACCGAGGGCGAGGGATCGGATAGTGCAGCAATGAGTGCGTCCATCGACTCGGGGTCGCAGATCCGGCCCAAGGCATCGGCAGCGGCCGCCCGGGCGGAGGGTTTGCCCTTGTGGAGAAGGCGCACCAACTCCGGCACAGCAGCCCCGCCGATCCTGCTGAGATACTCGACCCCAAAGCGCACGCGGGCCGGGTTGTCATTGTTTAACAGCGCGATCAGGGGTGGAACGGCGGCCTCACCGTACTGGATCAACCGGCTGGTGGCCACGAGCAGATCGCCCGCGGCCAATGGCGCTTCCCCCCTCTTGGCCGAATTGGCGGTGAGCGGGTAGGTCGCCAGAATCCGGCCGAGCAGTTGCTCTGCTTTGCGTGTGTCGGAGGACTCGGTCAGCCACGGAATGGCAAATTCCTTCACGAGCACAGCCAAGGCGGTGAGCAGGACAGTAAGGATTGCGATGCGAATGACGGATGGCTTTTTCATTCCGCCCTCCACCCCCTGCCGCGAACGGTCACTGTACCCGGCTGGTTCAACTCACCTTCGATGTGGACCTCCGAGGGCAGGAACATCCGGATCACCTCAGCGTTGGTCAGCAGGTGCTGTGTGATGCGCTCGGTGGTGAAGCGCGACTCGCCCGATGCGAGCGACAGAGGCACGAGCAACTGGTCGGCCAGGAATCGGTCGACGGCCCCCTCGGTCCGGAGGAAACTGAGAAGCTGTGCACACGCCTCATCGGCCACACGCTCGGCGCGTTTGCCAATGGCCCCCAACCCGAAAAAGCACGCCTCGGAGCGCTCGAACCGGGCTTGGAGGAAAAGCATGGTCCCCTTGCCGGGCGAGGGAAGGTCCGCGATCTCCACCTCCACCGGGCGTTTTTGCTTGACGAGTTTTTTTTCCGCTTGAACCGCCTGGCGTTGGGCGATAGGACCGGGAAGGTTCGACACGACCGAGAGGATGCGAACCTTGACGAGGCCGCCCCGGTCGGTCAGCGTCAACGGAGAGAGGCCTTCGGCCGGCGTGATGCCCGCCGATATTCGCCCGCCGCCCGCCGGGTAATAGCCCGCGGATTTCATGCACAGAGAGAGATGGAATCCCAAGGTCCCCAGAGCGGGGGCCCATTGCTGTTCGAGATAGTGAAAGCACGGTGCGAAGGGGACATGCGTGCCGCCGGTGATGGTGACGGACGAAGGCCCGTCGGCAAGGGCGAGGGGGAAGATGATCGTGTGAAGGACGAGCGAGGTCGAGCCCGCCGTGCCGATGTCAAAACGGTAGTCGCCTGCCCGGATGGGGCCGGGGGCGAGGGAGACCCGCGACGACCCCACCTTGGCGCCCATGACGTCGGCGTGGGTGATCTGGGCCGCGGCGTGGACGCACTGGAGGTGCTGCGGTCGCAGGCCGGGCTTGCTTCGGTTGGCGCGGATGTTGGTGATCTCGAAGGGCCTGCCGGTGATGCAGGAGAGCGCGAGCGACGTTCGCAGGATTTGACCGCCCCCCTCACCAAAGGAGCCGTCGATGTGGATGCTATCCCCCGTCATTTTGCTTTCGGCCGGCCTTCTTCCACGTTTTCGAGCTTGATGAGGTCGCCATAGATATGACCGATGAAGACCTTGCTTTTCAGTTTGATCGGGATATGGCGTTTGTCATCGGTCACCCAGATGTTGGCCTTCTTGATCTTTCCGCCTCCTTTGCGTTTTCTGCCGGTGAGCTTCTTGATGGTCGGCTCCAACTTAATGGCGTCGAACGTTCCGGCGGCGACGGTGATCCGTTCCTTGGCAACGGCCTTCATGGTGAAGAGATACTTGTCGTTGTCCTCGATCAGCTCCACCCGTCGAACGTCGCCCACTTTCCAGTCGAAGCCGCGGAGGAAATAGGAGAGGCTGATGGGATCGAAGCCGAACTGGTAACTGAGTTTGATCTTGTCGGTTATGTTTTTGTCGAGTTTTTCCCGGACGCACAGGGCAACCTTCGCGACCCGATCGAAGAGGACCACATGTTTCGTCCGGTGCTCGTTTTCCTGACGATAGAACTCGTGCCGGTGCGGGAGCAGCGTGTCTTTGTCCACCAGCGTCCAGCCGTGGTCGCGCATCTTCCACAACAGCTCGACCAGCGGGTTTGTCCGTGTGGAGACCTCGACCAGGTAGTATTCTTTCCCCTGCCATTTCCGGGTGGTCACCTTGGCCCAGCCGCTGGCCGAAGGGATGCCGTTCCAGCCGAACTGATAGGTTGCCTTCTCGCCGGACTTGAAAGGAACGTGCTGGATCTGGTAGTCTGGGATCTTGACGGGACGCTCCTGCGGCGCTTTCTGGGCGATACACAGCGTGGAAAGGCAGCTCAGCAGAAGCAGGACGCGACGGGTAATTCTGGCCATATGAAACTCGCGAAGTGCAGACATGACCCACGGTAGCAACTTAACAACTGTCCCATTATACCAGATGCGGACCCTTCTTCAATGAGAAAGCCATGAAAAACAATGATCTTCTGACGAAGGTCTACAACGCCCTTCTTGCCGCCTTCGGGTCCCAGCACTGGTGGCCGGGCGACACGCCCCTCGAAATCGCCGTCGGGGCAATCCTCACGCAGAACACGAACTGGACCAATGTGGAGAAGGCGATCCGAAACCTGAAACAAGCGGACATGCTGGACCTGGCGCGACTGCGCGATGTGAACCTGCGGACCCTTGCGCGCTTGATCAAGCCGTCCGGCTATTTCAATATCAAGGCGAAACGGCTGAAGGCATTCGTCGAGTGGGTCTGCCGGGAGTTTGAGGGGGACCTCGAGGCGATGTTCGAGCGCAGTGTTCAGTCCCTGCGGGAGGACCTCCTGTCGGTGAAGGGCATCGGGCCGGAGACCGCCGACTCGATTCTGCTGTATGCAGGGGGCCTGCCGGTCTTCGTCGTGGATGCCTACACGTATCGAATCTGCCGTCGGCATCGTCTCATCCTCGAAGAGGCCACCTATGACGAAGTAGCCGAGTTCTTTACGGACAACTTGCCAGAGGATGTGGCGATCTACAACGAGTATCACGCCCTGCTTGTCATGCTCGGCAAGATGATCTGCAAGCGCCGAAAACCGCGCTGCGACGTGTGCCCGATTCGCGATGTTTTTGAGGAAGAGCCGGAGCTTGCCGAAGACGAACGGTAAGAGTGTACTGCTGCGGCTCGGCGCCGCAAAAGATCCGAAACATTCTCCTTGACAGTCTCGTTGCCGTTCCGTAAACTTGGATAAATACAAGAGGGCAAATCATAATCTTGTTGCCACTTGCGGGTGTGCGCCGTATCGAAAAGGCGCCAAGAGGGAAGATGGTGTAAAGCCATCGCAGGCCCGCTGCTGTAACCGGGAACGAAAGCCGCAAGGCCCACTGCCTCCTTGAACCGAGGCGGGAAGGGGCGGTGAGTAGGGTGATCCGGGAGCCAGAAGACCTGCCCGCGAGTGCTTCACGATGATCTCCGAGGACGGGAGAGTGAAGGTGCTTGTGATGTTGAACCCCGATATCCTCCCGGCGGAGGTATCGGGGTTTTTTGCTTGGGGACGACCAAGATCGCTGCGGGAGCAACGCAAAAAATCTCTGGACCGGTGGCACGGTTTTCAAGATAATGTTACTCGTGTGTTGTTGTCGGCGAGTCTCTGCCAGGAGTGTATGATGCTGCAGTTCTTCAGGTGCGGCGGCCCCGTGATGTACCCCTTGCTGCTGTGCTCATTTGTATCGCTTACGGTCATCATCGAGCGGATTATCTTCTGGATCCGTGAAGCAAAAAACCGGGATCGCAAGCTCCTTGACAGCATTCTCGGCGAGGCCGAGCAGGGGAATCTGGCCAAAGCGAGGGAAATGGGCAAGGATTCGAAGGACGCCTTCATTCAGGTGGTCCACTATGGCCTGGGCCATCGCGCCGCCTCCCGCGTGAACGCCCTCGAAATGGCCGCGTCCGACGCCATCGAGCGAATGAGACGCGGTTTGCCGATCTTGGACACCATCATCACCATGGCTCCCCTGCTTGGCATTCTCGGGACGGTCATGGGGATCATCGAGTCCTTCGACCTGCTCGGTCAAAGCGGCATCGAGGACCCAAAGGCCGTCACGGGCGGCATCGCGCAGGCATTGATCACGACGGCGGCGGGTCTGACCGTCGCCCTGCTCACGCTCGTGCCCTACAACTACTTAATCACGAAGGTGGAGCGTGCCGTGCGCGATATGGAGAAGTACATCACCTCGATCGAGATCTTCTGTCAAAAGGGCGAGATCGAGAACAGCAAATGAAACTGAGCCACCCCTACACAAATCGGCGCGCACGGATCGAAATGATCCCGCTGATCGATATCGTCTTCCTCCTGCTGGTCTTTTTCATCTATGCCATGTTGTCGATGGCGGTTCACCGCGGCGTCAAGGTCGATCTCCCCTCCGCCACGACGGCTGAGGTGGATGACCGCGATCACATCAGCATTTCCATCGATCGGCAGAACCAGGTCTTTCTGAACAAGCAGCCCGTCGCCCTTGCCGATCTGCCGCAGCAGATCAGGGCCAGACGCAAAGGCAAAAAGGACATGCCGGTTTTTATCTCCGGCGACCGAAGCGCCGACCTCGGCGTGGGAATCGAGGTCCTCGATCTGCTCCGCAAGGACGGCATCGAACGAGTATCGTTCCAGGCCAAACGAAAACAAAAAACGAAACCGAATGCCCGATGAGACGGAATGACCTCATCATCGCCGCCGTGCTCGCGCTGCTGGCGCACGCAGGCATGTTCCTCGCGCCGGGGCTCTCCACCCAGGCGCAGGTGCTCTTGCAGTCCGGCAAGTCGGCTCTCGTGCTTACGTTGATGCCGTCTCAGGAGAGCGCTGAGGCGCGCAAGGCCCCCAAGCCGGAGAGGCAGATCGATCCGGCCGAATTCCTCGACAAGCACACACCCAAAATCAAACGGGCGAAAAAGCCGGAGAAGGTCGACGATCCAATCAAACCCGTCAAGCTTCAGCCGGAGTTGGAGATTGCGCAGGTCGTCAACCGGATCCCTCCCATCAAAGTCCATGCCGTGCGTGTCGAAGAAGAGGACCCGATCGACAAGCGCCTGACGGATGTCCCCAACCCGACCGTGCAGGTCGAGGAAGTGAAACCCGAGCCGAAGCCGGTGGCAACGCCCGCACCTCATGACTCGGTCGCCTCGAAGGAGACCGCCGCGGACATGCGCCGGAAGGGCGTGGACAAGAAGGCCGTGGCCACCCATCTGCCGAAGCCGCAATACCCCCGGTGCTGCCGGCGGCGAGGCCGCGAGGGGGTGGTGGTGCTGAAAATCACGATCCTGGCCAGTGGCGAGTGCGGTAATATCCAGGTGCTCCAGTCGGGCGGCTGTCCGCGCATGGACGAAGCGGCCATCGGGGCGGTGCGGCGGGCGCAGTTCATTCCGGCGCACTTGCTCGGCCATCCTGTCACGTCCATAAAGAAACTGAAGTTCGTCTTCAGGCTGACCGATGAATAGAGCCGCCCTTCTCTGCACCCTACTCCTTGCGTCCGGGGGATGCAGCCGGCGGGTTGGCTGTCCCACCCCGGACGGCGTCACCGTTCGCTTCACGCGATGCGGCGCAGTGGCGGATGCACACGGCCGGCCGGTCGGCCGCGTGTCTGTCCGGCAGGGCGAAACCGAACAGAGCGTTCGGATGGATCGCCTGTCTCCCTCCCGTGTCCTCCTTTCCTTTGGCTGGACACCCAAGGCGAGATACCGATTTTTCGTGAAACTGAAAGACGGCGCAGGGCGTGAGCGGGACGCCGCTGCACCCATCAGCCCCGGTCCGGAGGTGATCGCTTCGGTTGCACTGGAAAACATCGTGTCGGTCAGCGCGGCATCGATGGGCGGCGCAGCCGACACGGAAGTCCGGTTCTCACCCGATGGAAAAACGCTGGCCATCGGCAGCTATCTCGGCTACCTCCGGCTGGTGGACGTTTTGAGCGGGGCGATTCTCTACGAAAAAAAGATATCCGAGGGGCTGGTCAAACAACTTGCCTTCAGTCGCGATGGCAAGACGCTGTTCATCGGCGAGCAAAGCCCCGACGCCTTCGTCTATGCGATGGATGTCGAGACGAAGAAAACCAAGTGGCGGTTCCGCCTGGCGGACGACCTGGAGACCTGCGCCCGGAAGGAAGATGACCGCTTCGGGATCTACAAGCTGCCGGGGGTATACCGCATGTGCATCGCCGAGGATGGCGACGTGATCGTCGCCGGCGTGCATAGTTGGTCGAAAGAGATCGCGGGCAAAACGGTAAGCCTGAACCGGTCCCGGCTCTACCGTCTGGACCCGACCACGGGCAAGCCGAAGTGGCGTTTTCCGAAGCCGCAGGTGCTTCCGGCCAGCATCGTCTGGTTCGACGCAGACGACAGCGGCAAACACGTCGTTCTCGCCATCGAAAAATCGTCCACGGAAAGGGTGGAAAGCCCGTGGACGCCGGACTCGATCTATTTTGTCGACGGCGACGCAGGCAAGGCCATCGGGCGCTTCACCCCCGAACCATTGCTGCCGCACTTCAAGCGGGTCCTCCTGTGGCGCTCGGCGGGATTGTCGCGCGACGGCCGACATGCCAGCCTGGGGTGCCTCGACGGTCGCGCGTTCTTTTTTGATTTTCCTGAAACATCGGGCGACGTGAAACCGATCTGGGCAAAAGACCTAGGCACGCCCATCGTCGTGAGCGGCGTGCCCCTCAGCGCGCCCGTCTCCTACTCCTATGTCTGGGGGGATACCGTCTATTTCGTCGTGACGGGCACGGTAATCCCCCAGGGGTCCCGCTCCGCGTCGCAGAAAGTCCCGTCACCCCATCCGAATACCAACAGCATCTTTGCCTTCGACTTGGCCGGCGACCTGAAGTGGAAGTGGCACACCGAGGGGGCGGCGCAGGCGATGTCCGCCACACCCGGCGGCCGGTACGTCCTCATCACCACGGCCGACAACTGGCTGACCCAGGCCACCGACACCTTCGGCTTCGCCCTGTTCGACACGCACCGCGCCGGCGGTGGACTGGAGAAACTCATATACGAGTTCCGGACTGCCGGGCCGGTCTTCCCGGAATCGGACATCTCTTCCGACGGACGCTTCATCGCCGTGGCCGAGACGCCCAAGGAGCTTCCCGACAAAACTATTGCCGGCGCCTACAGGGTGCACATCGTTCAATGATTGCCTCTCCACGATACCGCCTCCGATTCGCTCTCCTCTCCTGTGTGCTTCTATGGGGATGCGCCGGGGAGCGGGGTGGTCCCGTTCGCGTCGAAAGCATTCGCTTCTTCCCCAGCGGCGCAAGAATATCTCTGAACCGCGAGACGGCAGTTATCGAGATTGCGGTGTTGGACGCCGATGGGGTTCAGCTCCGATCGATGAACGTGCCGGAGGGAGACCGCAGGGAAGTAACGCTCTCTTTTCCCTGGACCGAAAACGCACGTTACCAGTTCCGCCTCCGTCTGGCCGACGGACGATTGATCTCGCGGACCGCAACGGCCCCGAAAAAGTCGGAGTACCTTGCGGGTCTTGACCTCCGCCTCCCCTATGGCGCCCGCGTGCCGCCGGATGCATCCTCGCTGGTGGGGACCGGGGCTTGCGTGGACGGCGGCGTCGAGATCGAGAGCTTCGCCAACACACCGATCCGCTTCTCGGTCAGGATGACCTTGCCCCCTGACGTCGAGTTTCGCAATACCAAAAAACAATGGAGGCGGTCGTCCGCCGATGGGCAAACCGTCGTGCAGGCGGAGGGCGCGGTCCATGTTGCCTTCGAAAAACGGGTCCTGCTCTTCCGGGTTCAACTGCCTGCCGATAGGCCGGGACAATACGATGTCGTTGTTGAGGGACGGTTCACCGGCGCGGACGGGCGAACCTGGACACGAAAGAGGAAATCTGCCCTGCATGCCGTGGCGCCCTCGCAGATTGCGTCGCTTCTCCGGATCGTCTCCGTCCACATGCCCACGGACGCCGAGGGGCGATACGATCCGGCGAGGCGCGCCGATCATATCGTTCTGCCGAATGAGATCGCCCGGTGGATTCGCCGCCGCCTCGGCTTCGGCGCCGGCTTCATCGACCGCTTCCACCCCGCCGCCTATCAGACGCTGCGCGTCGAGAGCAAAGCGGACAAGGGCCTGACGCTTCTCCTGTCATCGGACATCGTCAATCCAAAGACGGGCGACAGCGTGCCCGCCTTCGCCGCCGCACCGTACCTCAGCCCGGGGGAGGTGGCGAAGACCCTGGCGATCGTTTTCATCCCGCCCGGAGAGACGGCCGATGTCATTCTCCCCATCTTCATCCGGCCGGATATCCTTCTCCCCGGCGAGTACCAGCGCGGCATCGAAGCCAAGCTCCTTGGCGCCGATACCACCGTCCTGTCCACGACGGTCCCCCTCTTTGTCATCCGGCGGAACGTGGTCGCCATCGGGGTTACGCTCACGACGTGCATCGTGAGCGTCTGCGCCTTTGTGCTCCTCGTCGCCCTCCAGCGCCGCATCTTCGCCAGGTTCAACATCCGCTCTCTCGTCCTCATCGCTCTTTTTGCCACAACCACCTTTGTCGCCGTCGGGCTCCCGCTCACCATCGTCACCAATATCGTGAGCGCGCTGTTGGGGCCTTTCGCGTTCATCGTCACCGGCATCTTTGCCCAGGTTGTGTACTTCCTCCTCCTGACGGCGCTCGTCGTTCTGATTCCCCGCGTCGGCACAATCGCCCTGGCCACGGTGGTTCGCTATCTGCTTCGGAGCGTGATGATGGGCGGGCTGAGCCCGGTGGACATCCTTTACGTCGGCACGTCGGTGCTGCTAAAGGAGTTGGCCTTCTACTTGGCCGGCCTCACGCGATCCGGCGGAAAGATCATGGCCCACTACCCGCAGGCCAAGGGCCGCGTCACCGCACTCGCCGGCATCGCCGCGGGCGCGGCCGAGGCGCTCTCGCTGTTCGTGTCGATCTGTCTCATGGCGTGTCTGTTTCGGCTGTACTTCGCCTATTGGTATATCTGGGCTTTCGTTATTGTGAATGGTTTCTTTTACACGTTCGTCGGCGTCGCCTGGGGACTCCGGCTGGGGCACAACCTGAGAAAGGTGACGGACTGACATGCCCGGTTCCATCCGAATCGA
The DNA here is from genome assembly GCA_013152475.1 of Planctomycetota bacterium. GTDB lineage: Bacteria > Planctomycetota > Brocadiia > JAADGH01 > JAADGH01 > JAADGH01. Next base: position 76,213 of record JAADGH010000223.1, on the reverse strand, counting down.
ACAACTCAGCTTCACCTATCCCTCGCAGACCGAGCCGACGCTCCGGGATGTGGACCTGTCCGTTGAGCCCGGCGAGTTCGTCCTCCTCACCGGCCCCACCGGCTGCGGCAAGACCACGCTCCTGAAGTGCCTGAACGGAATCATCCCTCACGAGTCCGCCGGCTCGATGACGGGCACGGTTGTGATCAACGGCGTCGACTCGCGAGCGGTGTCCCATGCCGAGCTCTGCGAGCAGGTGGGATTGGTCTTCCAGAACCCCGACGACCAACTGTTTTCGAGCGTGGTCGAGGACGAGGTCGCCTTCGGACTGGAGAACCTCCACAAAGGCCGGGGCGAGATCGAGGCCGGAATCCGCGAGGCCTTGGACTGGGTCGGTCTCACCGGCCTTCGGCAGGCAACACCATCGAACCTATCCGGCGGACAGAAGCAGCGTGTGGCCATCGCCGCCATGTGCGCCATGCGCCCGAGTATCCTCGCCCTCGATGAGCCCATCAGCCAGCTCGATCCAAGAGGATCGCAGGAGATCCTTAAAGTGCTCCGAGACCTCAACCGCGAGCATGGCATCACGGTCGTCCTCATCGAGCACCGCATCCGCGACGTCGCCGGGCTCTGCGACCGAATCGTAATCATGGACCAGGGCGGCATCGCACTCGACCGGCCTATCGCCGAGGCATTCAGCGACCTGGAACCGTTCGTCCGTCTCGGCCTGCGTGCGCCGGAGACCCTCTCGATCTGCAGCTCCCTCGGCCTGCCGGATCGGCCTCTGGCAACTGGCCAAACGGCCGAGGCCCTTCGCGCGTCCATCCCGGCCGAGGTCCCCGGCTTGCCGCCGTCTTCTGGATCACCCGGCGAGGAGTCGGAAGCCGCTGTCATCTTCCGGGATGTCACATTCGCATATGAGAAAAACGGGCCAGCGATCATCGACGCGATGAATCTCACCCTCTCCGCCGGCGAGCGCGTGGCCTTCATGGGGCCGAACGGATCGGGCAAGAGCACGGCGCTCTCCCTCATGGCCGCGCTCATCCGTCCGACATCGGGCGGCGTCGAAGTGCTGGGACGAAAGACGGATTCGATCAAGGCATACGACCTCGCCGGTCAGGTCGGCATGGTCTTCCAGAACCCCGACCTCATGCTCCTGGCCGAGAGCGTCGCGGCGGAGGTGCAGTTCGGGCCGAGGAACCTGAAGCTCCCCGACACGGAATGCGCACGGCGCGCCGGGGCGGCGTTGGCCTCCATGACCATCGAATCCCTGGCCGATCAAATGCCACTGTCCCTCAGTCGCGGGCAGCGCCTGCGCACGGCGGTGGCGGCGGTCCTCTCGATGGGGCCGAGGCTCTTCCTCCTCGACGAGCCCACCACCGGCCAGGACCGGGTGCACATCGAGAAGATGATGGACACCCTCTGTCGCGATTGCGAAACGACAGTGGTGTTCTGCACCCATGACGTGGAGACCGTGGCCCGATATGCATCCCGTGTCGTGGTTCTGGTGGAGGGGCGGGTCATCGGCGACGGACCGCCCCTTACGATCTTTCGTGATTCAGAAATTCTCGAACAGGCATCGCTGACGCCTCCGGATGTGCTGGTTTTGTCCGAGAAGCTCGGCCTGCCTCCCTGTCTCACGGTGGAGACATTCCTCCGTTTGGTCCGCAAGGAGGGGCGCGATGCTTAGGGTGAGACAGATCGCCGAGCCGAGCCGGGGCGAAACGTTCTTCCACCGGCTGGACCCGCGGGTAAAGGTGTTCCTCCTCCTTTTCGTCGCGACGGTTACGATCACCATTGACAGCCCGGCAACGCTGCTCGGCCTATTCCTCCTCTCCGTCGCCGCCACGGCCAGCGCGCGATTGTCCATCGACAGAATCAAGGTTATCGCCGGCATGGTGACGCTTACCGTGTGGGGGACGATGTTGAGTCAGGCGATCTTCTACGGGCAGTTCCCACGAACCGTGGCCCTGACCATCATCCCAAAAGGCCTGCCGATCCTCGGCACGCTCACCGGCGGAATTTACCTCTATCGCGAAGGGTTCCTCTACGGCGCCGTCCAGTCGCTCCGCTTCTCGACAGCCATGTGTTTCGGCCTGCTGGTGTGCTGGACCACCGATCCGCGCGATCTGCTCCTGGGATTGAAACGGCTGCGTGTGCCCTATGGCCTGTCCTTCATGACCGTCACGGCCCTGCGCTTCATCCCCGTCATTATTGCTGAGGCGGCCACCGTCCTGGCCGCAGCGCGCCTCCGCGCGTTCCGCCCATTCCGGGTCGGTCTGCGGTCCATGGGGGCCGCGTGGCTGTCCATCCTCCGGCCCATTTTCGGCAACTGTCTTCGGCGGGCAAGCACGCTGGCCCTCTCCGTGCAGAGCCGGGCCTTCGACCCGACGCAGCCCCGGACGGACTTCCACCAGATCCGCTTTCGCGCCGCGGACTATGTTCTCCTCGTCTCCATGTGGGTCGCCTTGGCGGGCATCCTCGGGGCCAAGCTGCTCTACGGCCTCTACGTCAGCGAGGTCTATTACACGGCCGAGCTGCGGCCGCTCTATGAATTCGTCCGGCATTTTCTGTAGAATCACAAGGGGCAAACCGTGTAGAGTATAGGGATGGACTTTGTTTGATGCCGAAACATGTCGGACGTCGTTGCTATGAAATTCAAGGTGATTGCCTGCGGCGTGTTCAAGGGGGTCCTGGAATACCTTGCCGAGCCGTGCGCCAACGAAATCGACATCGAGTATCTCGAAGCCAATCTGCACGCCGTGCCCGATACGCTGAACCGCAAGGTGACCGCGGCCATGGCCCGCTCGGAGGCCAAAGGCTGCGACGCCATCCTCCTTGCCTACGGCCTGTGCAACAAGGGCATTGTCGGGCTGGCCCCGAAGGACACCACGCTGGTGGTCCCTCGCGCCCACGATTGCATCACGCTCTTTCTCGGCTCGCTGCGGCGGTACCGGGAGCAGTTCGCGAAGGCGCCGGGAACGTTCTACTTCAGCCAGTGCTGGGTGGACAACAAAGGCGGACCCCGCACCCGGCGGCGGCAGCGCGAGAACCATCCGCACTACAGGGAGTTCGTCGAGAAGTACGGCAGCGAAAACGCCGAATTTATTCTTGATTTTTACGAAAGCTGGCGGAAAAACTACCAGCGCGCCGCCTACATCCGGCAGGAGAACGACCGCCCGGAGATTCGCGATGAGCTCCTCCCCGCCATCCGAGACATGGCCGAGGCCGAGGGCTGGCGCTTTGAGGAGATCGACGGCGACCTCTCCCTCCTCCGCGACATGCTCGACGGGAAATGGGGCCCGGAACGGTTCCTCGTCGTCCGTCCGGGCGAAAAGATCGTCGGGTCTCCCGGCGGCGATGTGATTGCCGCCCTGCCCCTCGGAGCGCCGCAGGCCGCGCCGGCTGCGGAGGTGCGCATACCGAGGCGCGAGGTCAAGTTCGATCCCGGCCGAAAGGTCGTCGGCCTGGGCATCGACGCAGGCGGGACCTACACCGACGCCGTGCTCTACGACTTCGCGAACGATCAAGTCCTGTCGAAGGCCAAGTCGCTCACCACCAAGCACGACCTGACCGAGGGGATCAAGGCGGCCGTCGACGGGCTGGACAAGTCCCGCTTCGACCAGATCAGTTTTATCGCCATCTCCACCACCCTCGCGACGAACGCCGTGGTCGAGGGGAAGGTGACGAACGTTGGGTTGCTCGTTCTGCCGCCGCCCGGATTCCGTGACGATGACATCCCCCACGAGCCGAAGATCGTCCTCACCGCCCGAACGGCGATGGACGGCAGCATTCTCCAGCCCCTCGATGAAAATGAGGTCCGCGAAGCCGTCCGGCGCCTCGTGGAGGAGGAGCGTGTACCGGCGATTGCCGTGTCGGGCTTCGCCAGCATCAGCAACCCGCTGCACGAGCTGGAAGTGAAGCGCATCATCGGCGAGGAGTGCAACGCGCCGGTGCTCTGCGGACACGAGTTGTCCATGGGGCTCAACTTCATCCGCCGGGCCAACACGGCCGTCCTCAACGCGCAGCTCATGCCGCTCGTCGCCGATCTGATTGACTCGGTCAAACGCAGCTTGGGGGAAAGGCAGATCGACGCGCCGGTCATGATCGTGAAGTGCGACGGCACCCTCGTCAGCGAACAGGTCGCCCGCGATCGTCCCATCGAGACCATCCTGAGCGGCCCTGCCGCCAGCGTGGTTGGCGCGACCTATCTCTCGAAGGTCCGCAACGGGATGGTGATCGACATGGGCGGGACGACGTCGGACATCGCCCAAGTGCGCGACGGCGAGGTCCTGGTCACCCCCACCGGCGCGCGGCTCGGCGGCTGGGCGACGAACGTGCGCGCGGCGGACATCCAGACGGCCGGCCTCGGCGGGGACAGCTATGTGCAAATTCACGCCGGCACCGAGATCGCCATCGGCCCAAAGCGCGTCGTGCCGCTGGCCTACCTGGTGCACAAGTATCCCAAGGCGATGAGTGGACTTCGCGCGCTGGAAAGCCGCGAGAACATCGCCACAAGCAATGTCCAGCCGACGGACTTTTTCGTGTTCGTGCGGGACGGCCGCATGGATTTGCTCAACCCCAAGGAACGGCAGATCGCCGAGATCGTCCGGGAAGGCCCCCTCTCCCGCTTTGCCCTGTCACGCCGCCTCGGCCTGATCCACCCATCCCTCCTTTCGACGGATCGCTTGGAAAACGCAGGGATGATCGTGCGGTCTTCGCTCACACCCACGGACGTGCTTCACGCCCTCGGCCGGTTTACGGAATGGGATATGGACGCAGCGTCGACCGGTTTGGAAATCTATGCGAAGAAAGTAGGGATCTCTCCGAGTGCCATGGCCCAGAGAATCCTCGACAAGGTGCGGGGACAGTTGCTTGTCCAGTTGCTGTTGAAGGAGTTCAGCCGTATCAAGGGGGTCGATGCCGTGCCGGGGTGTGCCGTGTGCGAGGCAATCGTGCGGAACATTCTGGAGGGCGGCAAGGGGTGGGGGTTCACGAGCAGAATATCCCTGAACCACCCCATCGTCGCTATCGGTGCACCGGTGGGGGCGTATTTCGACAGCATCGGGGAGTTGCTGGGGACGGACGTGGTGATCCCGGACCACGCCGAGGTGGCCAACGCCATCGGCGCGGCCACGGCGAACGTGGTGATCGAAGAGGAGATCTCCATCCGCCCGACCCCGGAGGGGAGCTTTGTCATGCACTCCTCCCGCGAGAAGCGGGAGTTCGAGAAGCTGGCCGACGCGAAGGACTACGCCTCGCGGCAGGTGGAGGAGATCGTCTGGGAGAAGGGCCGGGAAGCGGGAGCGAGCGCGCTGGCCCCGGACGTCCGTGTTCGCGATCGCGTAAGTGCGGCGGCCGATGGTGTGGACGTGCTGATCGAGAGTGTGGTCCGGGGCCGGATCGCAAGCAAGCCGGTTGTGGGTGGAATGGTGGAGTAAGGGAGTGTTGGGGAAGGGGTTGATCGCATGAAAATCCATGAATACCAGGCGAAGCAAATCCTCTCCCGCCACGGCGTGAAGGTCCTGCCGTCGAAACTCGCGACGTCGGATGAAGAGGCCCGCGCGGCATATGGAGAGCTCGGCGGCGGGGTGTGCGCCGTGAAGGCGCAAGTCCACGCCGGCGGTCGGGGGAAGGGCGGCGGAGTGAAGCTGGTACAGAGCGCGGCGGAAGCGAAGGACGTTGCCGACCAGATACTCTCCCGTCCGCTGGTGACCCACCAGACCGGTCCCAAGGGCGTACCGGTGCGGCAGGTGCTGGTGGAGAAGGGCGTGGGGATCGAGCGCGAGTTATACGCCGGCATCACCATTGACCGATCGGCGGAGCGGCCCGTCCTGATGGCCTGCGGCGAGGGCGGCGTCGAGATCGAGGAGTTGGCCGAGCACTCGCCGGAGAAAATCGTCAAGGAGTACTTCTCGCCAACCATCGGCCTGCCGGCCTATCGCGGCCGACACGTTGCGAAGGCCATCGGCCTGGCCGGGAAGTTCATCGTCAAGGGCGGGGCGCTGTTTGCGTCTCTGGCCGAGGCCTTCGTGCACAACGATTGCTCCCTGCTGGAGATCAATCCGCTCGTCGTCTCGGCTGACGGCGACTTGATTGCTCTTGACGCAAAAATGAATTTCGACGACAACGCCCTCTACCGCCACAAGGACATCGCCGCGATGCGCGATATGGCCGAGGAGGGCGAACTCGAGGCCAAGGCGGCGGAGCACGGCCTGAGCTACATCGGCCTCGATGGGGAGATCGGCTGCATGGTCAACGGCGCCGGCCTGGCCATGGCGACGATGGACATCATCAAGCACCACGGCGGTGAGCCGGCGAACTTCCTCGACGTGGGCGGCGGCGCGGACGCGGCGAAGGTGACGCGGGCCTTTGAGCTGCTCCTGTCGGACCCGAAGGTGACGGCGGTGCTGGTCAACATCTTCGGCGGGATTATGAAGTGCGACGTGATCGCCGACGGCATCATCACCGCCGTGCAAGAGGTCGGCATCACCGTGCCTCTCGTCGTTCGGTTGGAGGGGACGAATGTGGACGAAGGCAAAGCGAAACTGAAAAAGTCGGGGCTGGCCATCACATCGGCGGACACCATGGCGGACGCGGCGGTCAAGGTCATCGCGGAGGCGAAGAGGCATGGCGGTTCTAATTGATTCGGACACGCGCGTCATCTGCCAGGGCATCACCGGCAGCGCGGGGAGCTTCCATACGGGACAGATGCTGGAGTATGGCACGAAGCTCGTCGCCGGCGTGACCCCCGGCAAGGGGGGCGCGGAGGAGCAGGGGGTCCCCGTGTTCGACACCGTGGCCGAGGCGGTGGATGCGACGGGTGCGAATGCTTCGGTGATCTACGTGCCCGCGCCTTTTGCCGCGGATGCGATCCTGGAGGCGGCGGAGGCCGGCCTGGATCCCATCGTCTGCATCACCGAGGGCATCCCGGCGATGGATATGATTCGCGTTAAGGAATATTTACAGGGACGAAAAAGCCGGCTGATCGGTCCGAACTGCCCGGGGATCATCACGCCAGGCCGGTGCAAGATCGGCATCATGCCGGGCTACATTCATCGGCCGGGCAAGGTCGGTGTGGTGTCGCGCAGCGGCACGCTGACGTACGAGGCCGTGTGGCAGTTGGCAGCGCGCGGGATCGGGCAGTCCACGTGCATCGGCATCGGCGGGGACCCGATCATCGGGCTGAATTTTGTGGACATTCTTTCGCTTTTTGAAGAAGATGAGGGCACCGAGGCGATCGTGATGATCGGCGAGATCGGCGGCGCGGCCGAGGAGGAGGCGGCGGATTTCATAAGAACGAATCTGTCCAAGCCTGTCGTGGCGTTCATCGCCGGGCAGCTTGCGCCGGCGGGCAAGCGCATGGGCCACGCGGGCGCGATCATCGCCGGGGGCAAAGGTACGGCGACCGAGAAGATCGAGGCGCTGCATGCGGCGGGTGTGGCCGTGTCGGAAAGTCCTGCGCAAATTGGGGATACGATGAGTCATATTCTGAGTGGGTGACGGTATGCCAGCCGGAACGAAGAGGAAAACGAAAAAGAAATTCAATTGGATCATCAACCGGGACTGGTGCAAGGTGTGCGGCATCTGCATCAAGATGTGCCCGGTGGAGAACCTGTTGTTCCAAGACCAGATCGTCGTGGACACGGGGAAGTGTATCGGCTGCAAGACGTGCGAGCGGTTCTGCCCGGACTTTGCGATCGAAGTGGAGGAGGACCGTGGCTAAACAACTGCTCCAAGGCAACGAGGCCGTCGCCCTCGCCGCGCGGGATGCGGGGATGACCTTCTTCGCCAGCTACCCCATCACGCCCGCATCGGAAATCCTGCACACCCTGGTTCATACGGACGTGACCGTGGTCCAGATGGAGGACGAGATCGCATCCATCAACGCCGCCATCGGCGCATCGCTCGCCGGGGCGAAGGTGATGGTGGCAACGTCGGGGCCGGGGTTTTCGCTCATGCAGGAAAGCATCGGCCTGGCGCACATGATGGAGACGCCGCTCGTCGTGGTCGATGTCCAGCGCGTCGGGCCGAGCACGGGCATGCCGACCCTCCCCGCCCAGGGCGACGTGCTTCAGGCGCGCTACGGCAGCCACGGGGATTACTTCCCGATCATCTTTTATCCCAACTCGGTGGCGGAGCTGTATGAGTACACCTTCAAGGCGTTCAACGCTGCGGAGGAATCGCTCAGCCCGGTCATCCTCCTCAGCGACGGATTCATCAGCCACCTCTACGAAACCGTTGATGTGAAACAGTTGAAGCGTGCGAAGCGGCGGAAGCAGCCCCTCGGCACGGGGAGTCGGCACTTCACGGGACTTACACGGTCGCGAAGCGTCCCCGCTCCGTCCGATCCGGGTATCCACCAGCGCATGATCGAGTCCCTGCAGCGGAGGCATGATCGGGTGGCGGGAAAGTATAACGCCTACGAGTACATCGAGAACCCCTCCTCCCATGTGCTGGTCATCAGCTACGGCGCCATGTCGAGAGCAATGCTGAACTTCGCCGATGAGTACGGCCTCTACCGGCCGATCCGGATGTTCCCCGTGGTCGAGGACCTGACCGAAATCGCCGCCGACTACGATGTTGTGCTCGTGTCCGAGATGAATGCCGGACAATACACGTATGTCGTCGAGCGGATCATCAACCGCGACGTGCAGTGTGTCTCGTTCCTCGGCGGGCAACTGAACCTGAAAGCGATCGGGCGGCGGCTGCGCGAAGCGATCAGACGGAAGTAACTGAGGTCCTTTCTCCGGTTTGGAGCATCAGGCCGACATAACGCGGGCAACCCAGACCGAAGCGGGGTGAATTCTTCGGTGAGGGGCGTGAAGCTGTGCAATAGATCGAGATAGGGACGGGCCCAGTCAGGGGGCGGAAGACGAGAGGGAGGCGTGATATGGGCCGACCCTCTCAGAACAGTTTTGGAAACCCAAACTTCGGCCGGTAGGGGTAGTGGTATTCCTTGTTGCCGGGGTCGAAGTCTTTGTCAGTCAGTCCGACATTCAGCTTCAGGTCCGCGTTGGTGTAGACCCAGAGGAGCTTGTAGTCCCAGTCGTAGCCGACGCATTTGACGGGCAGCAAGCGTTCCTTGTCAATGTAGAGGAATGTCAGGTAGGCCGGGTAGTCGGGACCCTTTTCGAGAATGCGAACAATCACGTGCACCGGCCGGCCATCGAGGGTTTCCATTCCCATATACTGCAGCCGGCATTCGCGGTTTTGCTTCCCCATCTCAACATGCCGGATAAACGCACGCATCGCGTTGATCATGCCGACCTCGGTGATGGGACGGCGGGCGTTCCTCTTGGCTTGACTGCCGCGCACGTCCATGGTGACGCTGATATTGAGAGGGCCGAGGTACTCGTGTCCGACGACCTTGCCGCCATTTTTTCCTCTGACGTAGATCGCCTCGCGGCCCTTGTGTTCTTTGCCGATCCACTTGGCATATATGCTCAACGGTTTCTGCCGGAACTTGAGGAACATGACCTCCATTTTACGCAACTTTCCGCGAAGAAACTCGCGCTTGGTGCACGTGCATGTATAGTTCGTGATCTTCTTGCACGCGTCCCGGGAGTCGAGGAGCAGTTTGAGCGGGTCCGGATCGGCCGGCATAGCGGCACGAGAAAGCACGAGGGCAACCAACGCAACAAGGACGTTCGTCATCTGTTTCATCTGCTCTCGCCTTTGACCTTCCGCTCAGATACCCCGGCATTCCTGGCGACCTTACCGGGATTATTGTTGACTTTGGTCTATTATGTTATAATAAATGTTTTGTGAGCGAATTCAAGACGCAAATTGAGCGAATCAGCCCGGGGGATTCGGGTTACGCGAGGCACATCGCCCGAGCGGGCGACCTGCTTCGCGGTGGGCAGTTGGTCGCCTTTCCAACGGAGACGGTCTACGGCCTGGCGGCGAACGCCGAGCGCGAGGAGGTCGTGAAGTCCCTTCGGGCGGTAAAGGGCCGGCCGGAGGACAAGCCGTTTACCTTCGTCATCTGCGAGCGCGAGGAGGTCGGGCGGCGGGTCGAGCGCGTGCCGCGGCCCGCCCGGGTGCTGATGGATGCGTTTTGGCCCGGTCCGTTGACGATCGTTCTGCGGGGAGGTGACGGCGGGACGATCGGGTTCCGCATGCCCGACCACCGCATTGCCCTGGACCTGATCCGTGCAGCCGGGGTGAGGCTTGTGGCCCCAAGCGCCAATCGGTCGGGCGGGGCGGAGCCGAAGACGGCTGAGGATGTGGAGAGGGAGCTGGAGGGGAGGGTCCCCCTGATCCTGGACGGGGGCCCCGTGCGCCTGGGGCGGCCCTCGACGGTAGTGCTTGTGTCGGACGATTCCTGTGAGGTGCTCCGTGCGGGAGCAATTGAAGCGGACCGAATTCGAAACGTGATACGGGAGCGAAAATGAAAGTAGCGCTGGCGGCGGACCACCGGGGCGTGGCATGCAAGAAGAAGGTAAAAGAGATCCTGCTCCGGCTCGGCCATGAGCCGGTGGACTATGGGACGGACAGCACCGAGTCGGTGGACTATCCCGACTACGCCCTTCCGGCGGCCCGGGCCGTAGCCAAGGGGGAGTGCGAACGGGGGGTCCTGATCTGCGGGAGCGGCGTCGGCATGTCGCTTGCCGCCAACAAGGTTCACGGCATCCGGGCCGCGCTGTGCCACAACGAGGAGGTGGCGCGGGCGAGCCGCGCGCACAACGATGCGAATGTGCTCTGCCTGGGGGCGGACGTTGTGCCGGAGTCCCTTGTCGACAAGATCGTCGGCGCATGGTTCGAGGCGCGCTTTGAGGGCGGCCGACACCAGCGGCGCGTGGATAAAGTAATGGCGGCGGAGAAATCGTGAGCGAGAGACAGGTCTCCCCCATTGATGCGTGGCGGCAGTTCATGGAGACGGGCCAGGTCGCGCCGTCGGTGCGACAGTCTGTCGCCGAGTCGTGGCGGCGGTCGAAGGAAGCGGGGGTGGACCCGAACATGGGGACGTTCCCCAACGTCTCGCCGGAGGATCTGAAGGCGAGACAGGAGGGCCATGGTGAGCTGACGGGGCGCATGTCGACGACGCTGAAGAACCTCGATCAGAACCTTTCGACCTCCGGCGTCGTCATTGCGCTTTTCGATGAGACGGGATGTATGTTGTCGTGCGAGGGGGATAGCACGCTGATCGGGTATGCCGCGGGGATGTGCCTGGGGCCGGGGGCGCAGCTCAGCGAGGATGCGGCGGGGACGAACGCCGTGGCGCTTGTTCTGGCCACGGGGCAGCCGTCGCTCTGCTGGTCGCCCGAGCACTACTGCCTTCGACTCCACCACCTGAACAGCGCCTCGGCCCCCGTCTACGGGCGCGGTGGACGGGTCCTGGGCGTGCTGGGGTTGTTCGCCCTGGCGGGGAGCTCGCAGGCGCCACACCTGCTGGCGCTGGTGATGGAGGCCGTAAACAGCGCGCGGTATCGGAGCCGGACGAAGCACCTTACGGAGTGGCTGAAGCAGCACTACCAACCGATCACAGACCTCTTCGGTGCGTCGTCGGGCGCCATGGCCGTCATCAGCATGCGGGGCTATGTGAAGCAGATCAACCCGGCCGCGCTGAAGCTGTTGGACATCTCCTCGGCAAAAGAGCTCGACAAGCCGATCGACCAGATCGTGCGCTCCTCTCCGCCGCTCAGTGACTGGCTGAGCGGCGACAGGCCGTTCAAAGGTGAGCGCATTGAGATGACGACGCAATCGGATACCTTCGCCTTGCGCATTGACGGCCGCTCCCTCCGCGATCCCCTCGGCCAGAGGCTTGGAACGATGATCGTGTTCCACAGTCGCGAGGCGCTGCCGGAGGTCCGGGCGTCGGACCGTTCGCCGTCGGCAAAGTTCACGTTCAACGACATTTGCGGGGAGAGCGAGGCCATCGCGCGGGCCAGGGCGGCAGCAAAACAGGTGGCGGAGACGTCGGTGAGCGTCCTGCTCGAGGGGGAAAGCGGGACGGGGAAGGAGATGTTTGCCCAGGCGATCCACAACGCGAGCGATCGCCGCAACGGTCCGTTCGTGGCGGTGAACTGCGCGGCGATCCCGTCGGAACTGATCGAGAGCGAGCTGTTCGGCTATACGCCGGGCGCGTTCACGGGAGCGCGGCGGGAGGGTATGACGGGGAAATTCGAGGCGGCGCACGAGGGAACGATCTTCCTTGACGAGATATGTGAGACCTCCCTTGCGATGCAGTCCGAGATTCTCCGCGTTCTCGAGAATCGCACCATCGTGCGCGTGGGGGAGCACGAGGAGATTCCGGTGGACATCCGGATCATCGCGGCGACAAACCGGAAGCTGGTTGAGGAAGTGGAGAATGGGAACCTGCGGGAAGACTTGTACTATCGTCTGAGCGTAGCAAAGATCGGTCTGCCCTCACTGGTCGAGCGTGTGAGCGATATCCCGATGCTGGTGGAATCGTTCATCGAGCAGTTCAACCAGGGCATGGGGCGAAACGTGAGGCAGATTACCGAGCGCGTAATGAACGCATTTATGAGCTACCGATGGCCGGGCAATGTGCGCGAGCTGAGAAACACGATCGAACACGCGGTGATGGCGGCCGGAGGGGAAACGATCGAGTGGGAACACCTGCCGGAGGAGCTGGCCCAGAGCCTTCTATACAAGGGCGCCGGGTATGTGCGCCGGGACGACCCGCTGCTGGACCAGAAAAAGGGCCTGGAGAAGATGAGCCAGGGCCTGAGGAGCGGCGCAAAAGAGCTGTATCTGAAGGCCCTGAAGCTTGCCGATGGGAATCGAACGCGGGCGGCGGAGATACTGGGTGTGGGGCGCTCGACCGTGTATCGGAAGCTTGCCGAGATCGAGGCGGATGAGGGGGCAAGCGCGTCGGACTCGCTCACAGAGCAGCGACGGAATGTCGAGGACAGCACGCGAGATCTTTACCTGGAGGCGCTGCGCATGGCGCAGGGGAACATCCGGAAGGCCGCAAGTCTTGTCGGCGTGGGGCGGTCCACGTTCTATCGAAAACTGGCGCGATTCAATATCCCCAAACGTGAGTTGGAGGCCCTGCGGCGCCAGAGAGGCTGATGGGCCGAAGAACCGCCTTGCCATCGCCTGATGTCCCATTTCTGAAACATGCCCACCCGAATTGCAGTGTCCCAGGATGCGTAGACGGCCTCAAATGGCCGTATCCTGCCCGAAATTGGCTTGCGCGCACAATGTGTATCGCCTATGATACTTTTGGGGCAGAGATGAGACTATCATAACTATCGATAATTAAGCTGGTTATGATCTGATTGTCTCTTGCATGTGCCATTATACAAACATATCTCATCTTCGCTTTCCCCATCTGTTGCATCGGTACACAACGAGTGCCATATTAGTTCGGAGATGATGGAATGTCTCAACTACCTGTAAATACAATAGATACGACATCTTATCATATAATAAACGCGAAAAAATCGGGGATGGCAGCATGGGCGGCATGTCGGTTGCGATACCTCTAAGCGGCGCGCTAAGGAAAGCAGACAAGGAACTACGTTGCACGAGAACAGCAAAAGCAAGGGTCGTACCGGGGGGTATGGGCGCCGAGACAAGCTAAACGCGTAAGCGCTGGCCAGCCATGTGTGGTCGTGCCGTAATTGACCTCAGGCTGGCTTCTTTATTTGCCATTGTGGGAAACAGGGAAGTGTAATCATGGCGTGGAAACGAAAAGAATACGACAAGTGCGAAGAAGAACTTGAGCTGATGCGAAACCTGGATAAGGGCAAGAACTACCGCAGGGTTCTGTCCTTGGCCAGGCCGTATCGGTGGCTCCTTGTGCAGGCTCTGATCTGCATGTTGCTGATGTCCGGGGTGGGCCTCGTGTCCCCCATCGTGACGACACGGCTCCTGCTGGACAAGGCCTTTCCGGACAGGGATCCGTCTATCCTGCTCATTGCCCTTGCGGCCATGTTTCTCATCAGCCTGTTCAGCCAGGTGATTGGCTACCTCCAGGGCTATGTGCTGCGGTTTGTGAGCCACCGCGTAATCCTGGACCTGCGGCGGAAGCTCTTCCGGCATCTCCAGCACCTATCCATGAGCTTTTATGACGAGCAGCGCTCGGGTAAAATCCTGGCGCGGCTGATGTCGGACGTGACGGCGATCCAGACGCTGGTTACGGGTCAGGCCCTTCAACTGATCTCGCAAATTGTGACATTCATCGTCTTGCTTATCCTCATGATTTGCATGTTCCCGTGGCAGCTTACCCTGATCGGCTTTGCTACGATCCCCTTCCATGTCGGGACGTTCCTCGTGTTCAAAGAGAGAGTGAAGGACGCAAACCGGCGGGTCAGGATCAAGATGGCCGCCATCTATGGCTCCACCAGTGAAGTGCTTTCGGGCACGAAGCTCGTCAAGACCTTCACGGCCGAGGGCCGGGAGAACCAGGCCTTCGTCCAGGAACTTCGGGACCTCTTCCAGCTTTCCTTCTGGTCGAGTCAGCTCAGCACGTGGTGGCAAGTTGTGGCCAGCTTCTTCCAGAACATCGGGCGGATCGTCGTCTACGCCTTTGCCGGAATGGCCGTCATCCACGGTCAGCTTAGTCTCGGCTTCTATATCGTGTTCATCAACTACGTAGGCCGGCTCTATCAGCCGATCATCTCGCTGATCCAGTTCGCCAATCGCGTCATCCCGGCCCTGGTGGGCGTCGAGCGCGTCTACCAGATCCTGGAGACCGAACCCGAGATCAAGGACTCGGACAAGCCGATTGATGTGGAGAACATCGAGGGCGAGATCGAGTTCCGCAACGTCTGCTTTACCTACAAGGAGGGCGAGGAGGTCCTGCATGATGTGTCCTTCCAGGTGAACCCCGGCGAAGTGGTGGCCTTCGTCGGGCCGAGCGGATCGGGCAAGACGACGATGGCGAACCTGATCGCGCGATTCTACGATGCGACATCGGGGGAGATTCTCGTGGACGGCCACGACATCCGCAACATCAGGCTGAAGACCTATCGTGAACAGATGGGGGCCGTCCTGCAGGAATCGTTCATGTTCAGCGGATCCATCGCGGAAAACATCAAGTATGGAAGCCCCGAGGCTACGGACGAAGAGATGCATCAGGCCGCCAAACTGGCCAACGCCTACGACTTCGTCATGGAGTTCCCCGAGGGCTTCGCCTCGGAGATCGGCGAGCGCGGCGTCAGGCTTTCCGGCGGGCAGAAGCAACGTATCTCCATCGCACGGGCCATCCTGAGGAACCCGAAGATCCTGATCCTTGACGAGGCGACATCAAGCCTGGATACGGCGTCGGAACTCCTCATTCAGGAGGCGCTGGACCGCCTGATGAGCGGACGGACGACGTTCATCATCGCCCACCGACTGTCCACCATCAAAGAGGCCGACAAGATCGTCGTGATGAAAGAGGGCCGAGTGGAGCAGATCGGCACGCACGATGAACTCCTGGAGCAGGAGGGACTCTACAGGGAACTCTATGAGCCCCAACTCGCGCGCGAGCGTGACGAGGCGCGCTTCGACTCTATTCGCAAGCAAGTCGCTTAGAGAAGTGGAGAGCAATCATGGCTGAGACAAAAACAGAGGAAAGCGATTCCATAACCCCAGCTTTCCTTCCCGATTACAGCCGGACGAGATTCCGGCGGACGTTCTTCCTGGGAAGGATGGTGATCTACACGAGCTGCTGCTTCATCCTGGGCATCCTGGCCCTCATGTTCTTTGCGAAGATCGATGAAACCGTCGTAACGCGAGGCAAGGTGAAACCCAGAAAGGACGTAGACGTTCGCGCCCTGGATGTCGGCGTCCTCATCGAGGTGTACGTCCAGCCTGAGGATATTGTAAAAGCCGGGGAGATCCTGGCGAAGTACGATGACAAGATCGTTCGTGACGAGCTGGCGTCGTGCAAGGAAGATATCGCTGAGGCCAAGGCCACCCTGGCTGCGGCGGACGCGAAGCTCGCCAGGCTGGAGCGCGACCCCCTGCCGGAGAAGCTCCGCTTTACCGACGCCGAGCGGAAGATTGCCGAGACGCGCCTCGCCACAACCGAGAAGGACTTCATGCGCCTCGCCCGGTTGTTTAAGAACGGCATCGTTTCCCGGGCCGACTATGAGGAAGCGAAGGGGCGGTATGAGCTCGCAAAAAGCGAGACGCAGATCGCCGTGGGCAAGGATAGCATCGTTGACGAGGGCCTTGCCAAGGCAATCATCAACGAAGCGAAGGCCGAGCGGGCAAAGATCACCGTCAAGGTGAAGTCGCTGACCGACAAGGCGAGACGAATCCAAGAAAAGCTCGACCGCACCCTCGTCAAGGCCCCCATCGGCGGACAGATCATCCTGGCCGATAAGGGCAGCGGCGACCTGATAAAACCCGGGGTCAGCGTCAAGCCCGGCGACCGGCTCTTCACCATCGCCACCGGTGTCGAACGAGAGGTGCATCTCTGGGTGCCCGAGGAGAAGATCTACAAGATTGGCAAGGGCCAGCCCGTGCGCATCCGGTCCGTCTTCGACTACCAGAAGTACGGCGAGGCGCGGGGGCACATCGACGAGGTCTCGCTCTACGCCACCGAAAAGGACAACGGCCAGAAGCTCTTCTGGGTGCGGGCCGTGGTGGACGAGTCGCCCATGCCCCTGCCCTTCGGCTCGTCGGTGACGGCGTACATCGTCGTAAACCGGCGGACGCTGCTGGACATGTACATCCTGAATCGCGATTAAGAGCCTATCCGCCCCCCGTCTTTTGTAGCCGCACCCTTTACTGGTGCGGAATTGGAATGGCACAGGGGTCTGCGACAAAGACCGCAGGCTAAAACCTGCGGATACGGGTTTTCGACGCAGAAGTGGACCATCGGGCCGCTCAGCCGGCCTACAGGAAGAGCCAGACCACGCCCATCTGCACCAGCCCGATGACAAACCCGAGCACACCGCCCAGGACCTGGATGTGATTCAGCTCCCGCTGGGCAACGCACCGGGTGATTTCCTCAAGCGTGTCCAGGTCGAACCCTGCGATTCGGCGAGAGACACTTTCCCGAATATCGAGCCGCTCCTCCAGCCGGCGTGACGCGGCGCCGACGGCCTCGGGGATGTTTTGCATCACCGATTCCACGATGGCGTTTTTGATCTGTGTCATTCTCTCGTCCGAGACGAACGCCGTAAGCAGGCCGCTGAATGCGCCCGCCCGCTGCTGCACGAACGCATCCACCTTCTCGGTCAGCAGTTCGCGAAACTGGGCCAGGGATTCCTCGTCGGTAAGGATGGCCGCCACGCGCTCGGGAACGGCGAACTCCTTCTCCACCAGCTCGCCGATCCGTTCGGCAAGCTCCGGCTGCCGTTTGGGCACGAGGCCCTGAAAGGTCAACCCCAGGATTCGAACGGGACGGCGCGGCCGGAAGAGCATCTTGACGGCGAGGAAATTCGTGAACCATCCGATGCCTGCCCCAATCACGGGCAGGCAGAAAAGCAGAAGTGGCTCCACCCTACGTCTCCGTCGTCGTGGCGTGGGCCGTCTCTTGGGGGGATGGCGGCGTTGTCGGAGGGCCCGAGACGGGCGGCGGGCCCTTGTGAGGAGGGACGATCACACCACCGGACACCGTAAGGCGAAGGGCCTGATCCACCGTGATGCCCAGATGGATCAATTCATCCTCCGGCACAAAGACCACATACCCCGTGAAGGGCGTCGGGGAGCTTGGGACGAAGACGTTCACGAACTTCTTCGTCTCCGCCTCCTGGATCTGGTCCATGCTGTCGCCGGTGAGGAAGCCGACGGAATAGACGCCTTTGCGGGGATACTGCACCGCAACGACATGGTGGAACCGCGCGACCTTGTCGGAGAAGAAGTAGTCGGTCACCTGCTTCGCATAAGGATAGATCGCCCGCACCACGGGAAGTTTGAGAAAGACATTCTCGAACCACTGGAACAGCAGTCCGCCCAGGTAGCTGGCGACGAGGCGCCCGATCAGGTAGATCAGGCCGATCATAAACAGCAAGTAACAGAAGACGCCAGCGATCCAAATGAGCGTCGGAAAGGGCGCGTGCCAGTCCGTCGCCCCGAGCAACCCCAGCAGCCGATCGGTGAGGGGCTGTGTAATGGCATCCACATATCCGAAGAACGTATACAACAGAAAGAGCGTGACCAGGATCGGAAGGACCGCGGCCAGGCCGGTGAGGAATGCTCTTCGGAAAGTCATGGGTTCACTCGCCCAGTACGAGAGTTATCATGGGACTGAACACCTTCTTTATTATATCCCCTCCGCGCCCCCGAGTCAAACAAATACCGCAGACCCCGCCTGCACGGCCGCTTACTCGTAGCGCAGCGCCTCGATCGGGTCCTGGGCGGCGGCCTTGTAGGCGGGGTAGATGCCGAAGAGGACTCCCACGGACACCGACAGCGTGAAACCGAGAACGATGGCCTTGGCCGAGACCACCGTCGGCCAGTCCGACCCCGGCGACAGCCACCCGGCCAGCATGGGAATGGCCCCGGCGAAGAGACACCCCAGCGCAATGCCGAAGGCCCCACCCGTCAGGCTGATCCCGACGGCCTCGATGAGGAACTGCCGCAGGATGTCCCGCTTGCACGCGCCCACGGAGCGACGGATGCCGATTTCCTTGGTCCGCTCGGTCACGGTCGCCAGCATGATATTCATAATCCCGATCCCGCCGACGACCAGGGAGATCATGGCCGTGAAGCCGATCACCGTGTTGAAGATCCGCTGCGTGCGCTGGTGCTGCTCCAACAGCTCCTGGGGGATGACGATCTTGTAGTCGTCCACGTTGCGGTGCCGGCGGTCCATCACCGTCTCGATCACGCCAGCGGTCTTGCGCACCAGGTCTGCGGACTTCACCTTGACGGCGATCTCCGTGATCTCGCTCTTGAGCGGATCGAGCTTCGTCCGCTTCAGCGCGGCGGTGAGGGGGATGTAGACATCGTGGTTCAGATCGCGCTCGCTGATCGCCTTGGCCGACCCTTCGGGCCGCGCCTTCTCCTCCATGACGCCCACGACCACGTGCCACTCCCGCCCGATGCGGATCAACCGGTCGAGCGCGACGTCGTTGGCAAACAGATCCCACTTGATGCCCACCCCCAGCACGCACACCCGCCGGCAACCGGCCATGTCCTCCCCATTGATGAAGCGCCCGCTGCTGACATGGAAGTTGACCACTTCCTGATACTCAGGCGCGGTCGCGATGACCTTCGCCTTCGGCTTCTTGGCCTCGTAGGTCAGGGGGATGTTCATCGCCTTCATGGGCACGGCGTATTCAATGGAGGGGATGAGCTCCCTCAGCGCCCGCGCATCGTCCCGCGTCAGGCCGGCGGAGAGTTTCCGGCGGGCTTCCATCAGCTCCTCGCCCTTCAGGTCCAGAGCGCGGACGCGGATGTTGTTGATCCCCATCTGCTCGATCTGCTGGATGGCCTGCTGTTTACCCCCCTCGCCGATGGAGGACATGGCGATCACGGCCGAGACGCCAAAAAGCACGCCGAGCATGGTGAGCGCCGTGCGCATCTTGTGGGCCATCAGCCCCTCCCGGCACCCGATCCGGACCATGTCGACCCAGCGCATCCGGCGAGGTTCCAGCTCTCCGGTGTCCTCGTCCGCATCGATCTCGGTCACTCCCTCGGCATCGACGTCCGGCATCGTCCTGTCGGTCACCTCTCTCTCGCTGACAGTTTTGCCGTCACGCAGCTCGATGATGCGGCTGGCATAGCGGGCCAGTCGCTCGTCATGGGTGACCATGACCACCGTGTTCCCCGCTTCGTGCAGTTTCTGGAAGATGGCCATGATCTCCTGCCCAGTGTGGGAGTCGAGGTTGCCCGTCGGCTCGTCGGCGAGGATGAGGCGCGGACGGTTGACCAGCGCCCGTGCGATGGCCACGCGCTGCACCTGCCCCCCGGACAGCTCGGTGGGGCGGTGGTCGATGCGGTCTGCCAGGCCGAGCGCCCCAACGGCCTTCGCCGACCACTTGCGGCGCACCTTGGCGTCCAGCCCCAGGTAGAGGAGCGGCAGGGCCACGTTCTCGCCGGCGGTGCTGTCGGGAAGCAGGTTGAACGTCTGGAAGACGAAGCCCACTTTCCGGCCGCGGATTCGCGAGAGTTCCGTGTCGTTCAGGTGATCCACACGTTCTCCGTCAAGGAGGTATGCCCCGCTGGTGGGGCGGTCGAGGCCGCCGAGGATGTGCATGAGAGTAGACTTGCCCGAGCCGGACGGCCCCATGATCGACACGAACTCGCCCTCTTTCACCTCCAGGCTCACACGGTCCAGCGCGACGATCTCATTGTCGCCTTTGCGGTAGACGCGGCTCAAATTTTCGACTTTGATGATCGTAGACACAACACCGCCATATCACATGAGGCAGACAACGTCCCCATCCTTCAGCCCCTCCGTTACCACCACCTTGCTCCGAATGGATCGGCCCGTCTTGACCTCGCGCTCGGTCGCGCGACCGTTTTCGAGCACACGGACAAAGGCCCTGCCATCGCGCTCGATCAATGCACTGAAGGGGACCGCGATGACGTCCTTGAGCTCCTCGACGATGATCTCCACCGTCGCGCTCATTGTGGGCAGAAGCTGCTTGTCGCACTCCTCGATCTCCAGCATCACCTCGAAAACCATGATGTTGGAGAGGTCCTTTCGCAGCACCCCCTGCTGCCGCTCATCGCGGTCGGTGGCCAGCCCGGCAATCCAGGTCACCTTGCCGTGATACACCTTGTCCGGCAGGGCCTCGACGCGGACAATGACCTTCTGGCCGACGCCGATCCGCCGGCAGTCCACCTCGTTCACGTGGGTGCGGACGATCATCCTGCCCAGTTGAGTGATAGAGAGAAACCCGTTGCCGCGCCAGATTCGGTCCCCCTCGTGCGGGCGCCCCCACTGGCCCCAGTACAGCACAGTGCCGGCGGCCGGGGACTTCACCACCGTGCTTTGCAGAATAGCGCGGTGGATGTCCAGTGACTCCTGCTTCCGGTTCAGTTCGGCCTGCGCCACGGCGGCCTCGGCCTTCTTGAGGTCCACCTGGGCCCGGGCGCTCTGTTCGATCTGCATGAGCTTGACCTCGGCCTGTTTGACCTTCTCCTGCGCGATCTGGATGTCGCCCTTCGGGACCCCCTTCCGGATCAGCTCAAGGATGATCTGCGCGTTCTCATGGACGGCCCGTTCCCGTTCGTACTTCAGGCGGGCGTCGCCCACGTCGTTTTCCGAGGCCACCCCCTGCTTGGCGAGCTTCTTCTGCCGTTCGTACCGCTTGAGGGCGGTCTGCTCGGCCAGGGCCGCGTATTCCACGTCCAACCGCGCGAGTTGGGTCACCGTCTCTGTCGCCGCTTTCCAATAGGCCTCATCCACTCCCCCGAGCGCCAACACCAAGGCCATCGGCTTTCGTTCGAGTTCGGCCAGGTCCAGCTTCGCCAGGTCCAACTCGATCTGCGCCTTCCGGCGTTCAAACGTCAGGTCCTTTTCCGTGAGTTCGCTGTCAAGCTGGGCCTTGCGAAGTTTGGCCTGGATGGTTTTGATGGCGATCTTCTCCATCTCCAGCTCTTCGCGGGCCTCGTCGTCGTTCAGCCGTGCGACGACATCCCCCTCCCGCACCTCGGCGCCTTCCTTGATCAGCTCGACCAGCTCTCCGCTGACGGGAGCGGTGACGATCTCATACGCCTTCGGCTCCAGCAGGCCCGTTTCGGTGATGGTAACCGGCAGCGTTTCCCGTGCGACCGTGATGGTGCGCCGGGTCTGCGGGCGGCCGGCCGACGTCCACAGCGAACAGAACATAGAGACGCCCAACACCGCCACGAACAGCGCCCCGGCAAACACCATCAGGCCGCGCTTCATCGCCCCGCCTCCGGGGCCGCGAGGCTGACGGTCTCGCCCTCGCTCAGGCCCTTTGCGATCACGACTCTCCCTTCCGCCGTCTTGCCGGTCTCCACCGGACGGACCGCCCAGCGTCGCCCCTCGCGGACGTAGACGATCTCCTGCCCATCCCGCCGGAACACCGCATGGACCGGCACGCTGAGCACGTTCTTCATCTCCTCGCTGATGATCTTCACGTAGCCGTTCAGTCCGGGTTTGAGGCGCTCGTCCTTTTCCTTGATGCGGACCTTGACCTTGAAGACGCGAATACCCGACGACTCCTCCCCGTAGAGCCAGGCGCTCCGGCCGCGAGTTTCGTTTTTATCAAAAGTCACATTCCCCACCTCGTACACTGAGCCGTGGAATTCGACGTCCTTGATCGCATCCATCTTGATGGTGGCCGACTGGCCCTCTTTGATGAGACGAATCTGGGACTCCTCGACCCAGACCTCCGCGACCATCGTGTGCAGGTCGGGCAGGAAAATGATGGGACTGTGGGTCCAGACCGCGGTGCCCTCCGTGATTTTCTCCTCCCCTGAGCCCTGCCAGACCTTGGCGTACACCACCGTCCCCGCGCACGGGGCCTTCACGTCCGCCGCCTTAACGGCCTCCGCCCGACGCTCGCGCTCTTTCTTGACGAGCGTGAGGTCGGCCTCGGCGGCCTTGATGTCCTCCTGCAGCTTCTTGCCTTCGTAGTCGAGCTTCGCCTTGGCCTGGTCCAGTGAGATACGGGCGAGCTCGACCGCAAGACGGGCGCGCTTGATCCCAAACTCATCCGCGCCCTTCGCCACCAGATTGTAGATCAGCGTTTTGCGCTCCAGGTCGATCCTCGCATGCTTCATCTCGAGCTCGGCGATCTCCAGTTCTTCGTCGGTCTGGTGGCCGGTCTTGTGGAGCTGCAGGGCGGGGGCGTAGTCCTGCTCCTCCAGCTTGGCCACCACCTTCGCTGTTTCGAGCTCGGTTTCCACTTGCACCATATCGCTCGTCGTGGGGAGCGATTCCACCAGGCCCAGCTCCAACTGCTTGATCTCCAGGTCGGCCTTCAGCTTCTTTACCTCGGAGAGGAGCTTCTCTCCCTCGACGGCCAGGGTCTTCCGCGCCTTCTCCAGGTCGGCGGTTTCCTCCTTCACCCCGCTCTCGGCCTTCTTCAGGTTGCTCTGGAGGTCCGCCTTGTCCAGCTCAACGATCAGATCGCCCTCCTTGACGTCCGTGCCCTCGGGGATCAGCTTCGTGATCTTCACGCCCCCTCGGGAGCCGTAGAGCTGCGGACGGCGGACCTTCTCCACCTTCTCCGCCTCCAGCTCGCCGCGAAGGTCAACCGACAGCGTCAGGTCGCCGCGCGTCACCTTCGCGGTTTGGAGGGCGGACGGGGAGTTCCGCCCGCACCCTGCAAACGCAAGAACAACGAAGCACACGAGGAGGGTTCCCTGCTGGTGAAAGACACGCCCAAACGTGCTTGAGCGTGCTCTGCCGCCACACCCTCCGCAATGGGGGCCACTGGTAAGGTGCTGAACCCTCACGGCTTCGTGATCTCCCTATGCAACTCCGTGTCCGCTTCTCTTGCCTTCCGCTTTTCCGCCGAAAGGCACACGCGTTCCCCCTCCTTCAGGCCCGACTTGACGACCACCAGATCGCCACACTCCGCACCCAGCTCGACCGGGCGCTTTTCCATGCGGCCGCCGGACTTCACGGTCACGAAGGTCTCGCCGTTTTTCTCGGTCACGGCATCAAGGGGGACAACCAGCACGCCCTCTCGGGTCTCCACCAGGATGTCCATCTTCGCCATCAGATTCGGCACGAGACGCTTGTCGGACTGGTCGATGGCGACGGTCACGTCGAACACCTTGATGCCCGACTCTTGCTTCTCCTGGGCCCAGCCCAGGACTTCCCCCTCCGCCTTGTCTTTGGCAATCTTGCCCACCTCCGTCACCTCGCCCGTGAAGTTCTCCGCCGGCAGGGCGTCGATGTGGACGGCGACCTTCTGTCCCTTCTTGACGCGATCGATGTGGTCCTCGCGGATTTTCGTCTTCACGATCATCTTCGAAAGGTCGGGCAGGTCCATAATGGCGCACCCCTTCCACATCTTCACGCCCTTCGCAATCTTCTTCTGGTTCACGGTCCGGTAGACCACCATCCCGTCCACCGGCGCGGTCATCTCCGTGTTTTTCAGGTCCTTTTTCTTCTGGTCGAGAGTGTTCTTCGCCTTCTCCGTCTGGGCCTTCTGCTTCTCCACGGCCGCTTCCAGTTGCTTGACGGTGTCCGGCATGCCCTGTTTGGCCTGATCGAGGGCAATCTGCGCCTGCTCCACCTCGAGCTCCGCCTCGCGGATGTTGTCCGGGTGCGCGCCGGCCTGGGTCACCCGCAGGTCCGATTGGGCACAAATATAAGCCGCCTCTGCTTCTTTCATCTCCGAGATCATCCGCCGGACCTCCGCATCGGCGAGGATGCCCTGGCCTTTGAAGCGTGACATCCGCTCATACTCCTCCCTTGCCACATCAAAGGTAGCCTTGGCCCGGCGCAGGGCCGACTCCTTCTGCCGGACATCATCCGGCCGAGGCAGGCTCCTGATGCGCTCCAGTTCGAGTTTGGCAATCACGAGGTCCGCCTCGCAGGACTTGATCTCGGCCTCGAGTTGATGTTTCTTTGCCTCCAACTCCATCTTGGACTTTTTGAGCTCGGCCTGGGCCACGGCATAGTCGGCCTTGGCCGTGCGGTATTCGTTCTCGATGTCCTTCTTCTCGAACGTAACGATGAGATCCCCTTTCTTTACCATGGCGCCCTCGGGGATGACCCAGGTGATGGGCTTCCACCACAGCATTGCCGTCACGCGCAGCGAGTGGGCGGCCTCCAGCTTGCCCGTGCCGCGAACGCGGATCGTCAGGTCCATCTTCCGCACCGGGGCGACAAGGGGATTGCTCCCGGTGAGGCCGTCCTTGAGGCAGGATCCCAGCCCGGTGGCCAGAAACAGACCGACAAGGGATGACAATACGATACGTTTCCTCATGACGTTCGGCCGTCGTGCAGGCGAGTGAAATGACGAAGACAGTCTCCCCTCCATTCCGCGGGCATGATTCGCCCAGCGGTCATCAAAGCGCGGGGCGGCTTGTGAGATATGTCCGCTGCGGGGCAACTGCACTGCACAGTGAATATCTTACGGTAGCAGGTCACAGGAAGGTCTGTCAAGCACAAATTGCGGCGCCCTGCTCGTCCTTGCCTTTCTGCGCCGCTTTGGTTACGCTTCCAGGCATTCACGCTGCCCGGAGGGCATGTGTGACCGGGGCCGGCGACATCTGCTGATGACGATGCGCCGGCCTGTATTCTCATGGGAAAGGAACAAGTAGATTGAGGAAGAGATCATGGCAGCCGGAAATCGAAGCGTGCTCGTCGTCGTGGACAGCCGCCGCCCCGCCGAGCGCGCGCGGGTGGCGTGGACGGTCTTTGCGGCGCTGGATCATTTCGGCGTCCCGTACGAGGTGATCGAGGGCGGCGACTACTGGAAACTCCCGCCGGGGCACGTGGCCCCCCGCGCGGCCTACATCCTTTCCCACGACGGCGCGGGCGCGTGCCTCAAACCCGATGTGGCGGAAGAGATGGCCAAGGCCGTGAAGGCCGGCGCAGGCATCCTCATCTTCGACCGGGAGACGAAATCGTGGCCTCCGGCCCTTCGGGCGCTCCTACCGAGCGGCGCAAAGATGGCGCAAACCGATGTCCTCCGCGTCGCCGTGTCCCACTTCATCACCTCCGGTCACGAGCCGGATGAAGAAATCGCACTCAACTGCCCCATCGATGTCCTCACACTGCCGGTGGGCCATGGCCTCGGCGTGCTCGTGACAACCGCCGATGGAAGCTCCGCGATTGTGAAATCACAGGTTGATGACGGCCGCGTCGTCCTCTTCGGCACGGGCGACGAAATCTATGCCGAGGGGGTTCTCGGTCACCTCCGCGGCATTGATGGCCTCATGTGGCGGGCGCTGGTCTGGGCCGCGGCCAAGCCCCTTCCCATGCGCTGCATCCCCCCCTTCGTCACGGCGCGGATGGACGACTGCAACGGCACGTACGGCGCTTTCGCGTATGTGAATGTCCTGAATCGGCACGGCATCAGCCCGAACCTCGGCCTCTTCATCGATGAGATGGGACCGACCGATTGGGCCAACGCGAAGGAACTCTTCGACAAGGGAGGCGCGGATTTCTCCATGCACGCCTTTCGCGATGATTTCTACAAGGCGAACCCGAAGTACAAGCCCTATGCCATCCTCCCCGACAAGCCCGACCTCTCCAACGGCGGGAAGGAGACGGCCTTCGAGGGTCTGTCGCTGGACCACATCACCGGCCGCGACCTGGGCGGCGCCGCCATCAAGCGCAATTTCGAGCGGATGGACGATGCCTTCGCCAAGGCGGGGATCCGACACAGCCGGATCATCAACGCCCACTTCGGCGAGATCGGCTGGCGCGCCGTGCCGCGATTCCTCGCGCGCGGAGTGGACCTGTCCACAAACAACAGCGTCGTCGGCCAGCTTTACGGCATGCAGCCCCTCTGGCGGCCCCGGCCCTACGGCGTGCGCGGACCGAACGGCCGGGCCGGCCTCGTGATCGACCGCTGCCCGCAGCATCCGGGTCTGATGTTCGTCGGCATGAGCCCGTCGCATCTGGGCAGGACACACATGGTGACGGACATCCTCAGCGGCCACGTGCCGTTCCTCACCGAAGCTGAAGCGCCGAAGCTCCGCGAGGCCGCCGACCGGGCTATCGCAAATGTGAAACTCGGCCTGGACAGTCTGGCCTACGGTGTGATCATGACGCACGAGGAACGCATCGATGCCATCAGCCTCGATGATTGGGAGACGGTCGTCAACTGGACCATGAAGGGCCTTGCCGATTGCGACTTCGAGCCGACCGGCCGCGAGCATGTGAGCGTCATCGTGAAGCGCCTCTTCGACTCCGCCCTCGTCCATGCGAATGTGACCGACAATGTGATCCACTGTGAGCTCTGCGGTCGCACGGACGGCCCCTCGCCTCTGACGATCTGGGAAAACGAAGGCGACGGCTGCAAGCGGCGGAGGGTGGAGGTCGGGCAGTTCGACGGATTCCAGGCAACGACTGTGACGTGACAGTTTCCCGGTTCGAGATCGCCCCGCCTGCTACCGCAGGAACTGGAGAGCGTAGAGGTCCGCATTCGTCAGCTCGATAGCCCGTTGTGCCGGCGAGGGCGGACGAAAGCGGGAGCAAACGGAGGGTCGCTCCTACACCGTCTTCTTGACCCAGTCGATCTTTGACAGGTCGTTCTGGCCGAGGCCCATCTCGGCGGCGGTCTTGATGTAAACCGGTCGTTTGCCGGTGCGCATGAGCGGCGGCAGGCCCTTCTTCATGCGGGCGGCGTCGATCAGCTTCACGCCGACCGTGTCGAGGGCGACGCGATCCGCGCCGATGAGCAGACCATTGTGCGGCCAGCGCAGGCGCGGGTTGCCCGTCTCGGGTCCGCCTTTGAAGACGCCTTCGAGTCCGTTGATGATCGAAACGCGCAGCTTGTCCTTGAGCGGGGTCTTCGCGTTCATCTCGGGGATGTAGGGGTTGCACATGTTGGGGTGGAAGCGGTCGGGGCCCTCCATAAACGTCCCGCCCGCGTGAGACAGGTTCTTCATCGACAGCGTCGCGCCGGCGATGGAGTGGTCCTTGATGTTGGGCACGTTGATGATGGCGTCGATCTGGTCGGTGAGGAACTTGGTGAGGCGCGTGGTCTGGTCGTGAATCTTGATCTCCGGCCCAAAGTCCAGGTTCGGCTCGCCGCCGCCCTCGAACTCAGCATCAACGGCCTCGACGACGAAGAGGTTCTGCTTCTTCACGCCGGCGCTCATGAGGCCCTGCGTGATGGCATCGACCAGCGCCTGGTTGGCGAGGGTGTAGTTGTCGCTGAGGACGTTGAACTTGACGCAGATCTTTTCGTTGGGCGAAACGAACGTCCGCCACGCCTCGTCAATGTTGCCCTTGCCGGAGAAGGTTTTCAGGCCGTCCTCGACCATCTGCTTAACAACGGCGGCATCGACCTCATGGTCCGCGTTGCGCCACGCGGGATTGCGGACATCCACCACCTTGCTCTTCTTGTCCTGTGCGAACGCAGGCGCGCCGGCAGCTCCGATGGCAGCGGCGGCAATGGATGCCTTCAGAAAGTCACGACGGCTGACGGGATTCGGCTTTCTCATGGTCTTCTCCGTGTCTTTCGGATTTTCCTCGTAATCGTAATCCTACTCTCAAATTCCGAAGAGGATTGAGGTTAAGATTAGGATTGGGAGCACCCCCGCGCCCACGCCCCAGCCCCTTTCCTTTACTATTACTATACTTTGGTGGCCGCGGGCAAATCAAGGGGAAAACACAGGGAGGAGTTTCCCCACATCACCTCCGGTATACCATCAGGTGTGATAGCTTGCACTTAATCTGACATTTGGGTAGTAGGTAGGGTTGGCCGAGCCGAGCGAACCCCGAAGCTCGGCAAGGCGGACAAGTCTCTCCCCAATCTTACCGAAAAGGAAACGCACGCGCTTTTTCAAGAAGGCGAAAAGGCGGTGGTTTTTGTGCTGCTCCAACTCGTGGCCATCGCCTGAGGCGCTCTGGCGCCGAGAAGGAGGGGAACGAGGCTTTCGCCGTCGAGCGGCTGTCCCTCGGGCGGGGCGGCGCCGGCAGGCTGGAAGAACATCGGATAGAAGTCCGTGCTGATCACCGGCACGTCGCAGACACTGCCGGGCTTGATCCTGGCGGGCCAGCGAACCGTCATCAGCCGTGAGACGTCCTCACTCGATCTCCGGCATCACCTTCTTGCCCATGGCCTGTTCCATCAGGTGGCGGGTGGGGCCAAAGAACCGGCAGTTCGTGTCGATCCAAAGGGCGATGCGGTGCATCTCTTCCTCGCTGAGGTGCAGGTCGTTGTGGCCTTTTTTGAGCATCTGATAGAGCTTGGTGACACGCGCCCCGAATGTCCCCGGCTTCGTTTCTGCCCCTTCCTGGCTGCCGTGTTTGACAAAGCAACCGGCGCGGACATAGGGATAGAGGTTGATATAGGAGTCATACCAGATGTACTTGTACCCCTCCTTGGCCCATCGCGACGGCGGGATGGACTGGATGACTCTCGTCTTGGCGTTGTCGTAGAGCTGGGTCCCGTAGTCTTTCCACCTCGTGCCCCTCTCGAGATTAGGGGCTTTGTCCGGGTGCTTCTTGTGGCAGGTCACGCACCGCTTGTCCAGGAGCGGCTGAATCAGCCGGGGGAAGCTGACGGGATACGAGCCTTCCACGTCGCGCTGGATGGCGGAGGGGTCCCGGCGGAACGCCTCCGGGAACGCCTTGGCCAGGGCGGGGGCCGCCTCCTGGGGCTCGTGGCAGCCGAGGCAGAACAATCTTTCGCCGGGCTGGGCGTAGGTTACCGAGCGCATGGTCTGCATGGCCAGGCCGTCCTCCGCAATGGCCTGGAAGTTGACGGGAACCCCGGCAGGCATGCGGAAATACGCGCTGCCATCTTTCTCCACCGGCACCGTGCCGAGCACCATCCGGCCGCCCTTGTCGTGCCCGGTATCCTCGCCGTAACCCGTGACCGGTATGTTTCGGCCGACGACGCTTTTGTAGGCAACCTGGATGATCCGGAGTTGGGTGATCCTGACGTCCTTGGGGAAGGGGTAATAACTCCGGTACACGTTCATCAGCCCAACGGTCGCCATGGGGACGGCGTCCGGCCCGCGGGTTGGCGTCTTCTCCCCCGCCTTGACCCTGCCGCTCGCGTATCGAAGCACGATGGGCGGTCTGGGGCGGGGTCGCAGCGGCATCGGACTCAGACACGAGATCCGTGGGTCGCGGTAGAGCAGCTCCTTGTTGCCGAAGGCGTCGACCAGATAGATGCCATAGTTGTTCTTGGGGCCCTTCTCCACGGCGCTGTCGGAGTCGTATACGCACACATAGAACAGTTCGCTCAGCGGCCACGGCGTGCCATAGTCGAGCGGGCCCATGTACCGGGGGCTCTCCCGCCACGTGAACGGCTGTCCCGGTGTGATCCGCTTGAGCTTTGTCATTGAGGGGTCGTCCGGGATCAAGGGATCGACAAGGATCAGAGCGCCGTAGGACTGCTCAAAATAGCTGGAGGCGGTACCGATGAGCTTGCGGGAGCCGGGGATAGCCCGGACATCCATCGTGGCATTTTGGCAGGGATCGGCTCCGTCGTAGTAATTGCCGAACAGGGCCCGCCCGTCGCTTCCGTTCGGATGCGTGATCCAGATATTCATCGCCTGGAAATAGCCTCGGTCCCAGATGTCCCATCGGGTGTAGAGGATCATGCCGTTGTGATCCACGCTGGGCTGCCACTCGTTGGTTTCGTGATGGCTCAGGCGAACCATGTCACTCCCGTCGGCCGCCATGCTGTGCAGGGTGTAGGTTCGGTCGGCGGCCGACCGGCCGCACCCGCCGCGCCGCTCGGAGATGAACGCGATGCGTCCGTCGGGCAGGAAGCACGGATCGACGTCGTTGAAGGGGCCGTCGGTCAGTTGCTCCAGGTCGGTCCCATCGGCCCGCACCTTGAAGATATGGTACGTGTTTTTCAGGGTCCGCCTGACATCCACAAATTGCGCGGGCGCGGTGGCCCGTGAGTTCTCCGTGTATGAGAAGAGGACGGTCTCGCCATCGTAGGAGAGCTCCGGAGAGACGAAGTCGCCGCCCTTGAGCCGCCGCCCCTTCATTCGGCCTCGCTCGCAGGTCGAATCGGCCAAAAGATCAGTCACCTTCGGAGCGCTGCCGAAGGGATGCTCCAGGACGCACAGCGCCCCCCCGCCGTGGGCGCGATCACCGTGGTACTGCTTCTGGGCCGGGCCGGTCCCCCACCGGAGGAAGTGCCTCTTGACGAAGAGGACGCGATCGAAGTCGAGCAGTGGGTTGCTGAACGCAATGCGCCGGCGGAGCCGACAGACCTCGAAGAACAAGGCGCGCCGGGCGTCGACGAGCCGCGGCGCGATCATGCCCGCCGTCTCTTCGAGGCGGCGGAGGCGGGTTTCGTATGCATCCAGGGATTTCCTCGTTCCCAGGCTCTGTCTCGTATTCCTCGTTCCCAGGCTCTGCCTGGGAACGGAAACGGCCCGCGTACCGCCGCTCCGAGGCAGAGCCTCGGAACGAGAGATGGGGTCCGCACGGCGTTTCAGCTCATCCAACAGCGCCCGCGTGCGGCGCAGAACGACATCCGTCGGATCACGGTCGGAATCGAGAATCAGGGCCGCACGGCGCAGCGCCTGGCGCTGGATCGCAGGCTTTTGGTACCACTCGCGTCGCTGGAGCTCCGCGTAGAGATTCGTGAGCTGCTCTTGCCACTCCGTTTTCATGTCCAGGCCCTGGCACTTGGCGAGAAACTCCTGCACGGACCGAAGGCCGAACTGCACCCGGTCGCGCACGGCGGCGTATTCCCCCACCAGCTTCACGACCTCGGGCCGGGCTTGTTCGGGATATTGAAGCAGAGGCTCGCGCAACTTCTCCCACCGTCCATTGAGTTGCTCCAGCTTCCCGAACAGTGCGTCTGAGGTGTAGGCGCATTCGTCGGGAAATTCACGGGCAATCAATTCGGCGGAGTCCCGAAACGTGTCCAGGCCGCTGATGCGCTCAAGGTCCTTTTCCCAGTCCGTCACCGTGCAGTAGAGTTCGAGCCAGCGGGTATCCTCCGGCGAGACGTCGTCACGTTCCAGCGCCGCGAGCCGTGCGCGGAAGGGGGCCGTAGCCAACCTGGCGATGCTGCAGTCGGATTCCATCCGGTCCAAGACCAGGCGAATCAGGCCGCGCTCAATGGTTGTGTCCGTGCTGTTGAACCAATCCAGGGGCGTGGCCGACCGCACTTCCCCGGTGCGCGGAGGGGGCAGCCGCAGTTGCGCCCAGTCTCGAGCCACGCGACGTTCGTAAATGCGAAACGTCGGATCCGCCACGCGGATTCGCTTGAGCGCCAGGTTCGCCGCGTCGAATGGTTTTACCCTTGTGCCGGGGTCCGCGGCACGCCACTTCCGATATCGGGTTCGCGAAAGGAGCATGGTTTCCGGCCACGTACCCGCTTTCTGGAAGACCTGGTGCCAGGCCAGTTTCTGTTCCCGATCCTGCGCCGGCGCGGATACCGGAGAAAGCAACCAGCCGGTCGCCAAGCCGACAATAAGCATGAAACGAAACGCGACCGCCGATCTTCCACCAAAGGTCGTCATGATTTGCACCTCCAGCGAATATGTCTGTTGGCCCCTCATCACGGTCCCTATCTCGGTCCTCATTTCGGACGCATAAGTCCTATTCCCGCTTTTTGAACTGCGGTCCCAGTTCCTGCGCACCGTAGCGCAGTCGATTGGAGTTGCCGTTTAGCCAAATGTAACGCAATATGATTATAAATTGCATCGGAGGGGGGGGTGAGTCAAGGACAAAACGAAAGAAACTGGCCAAGTCCAGGTACATGGTATCCAGGGGTATATGAAAGGGCGAGATAGCTTGCACTTAATTTGACATTCGGTTAAGAGGGTAGGGTTGCACCTTTTCACATCTCTTTTTGTCCTTGACACCGCGTCTCGAATTCGCTATCTTAAAACATGTATGGCGCTGTAGAGTGCGGATTTGTGTTGCGTGGGCGGGTAGCTCAGTCGGTAGAGCACAGGACTGAAAATCCTGGTGTCACCGGTTCGATTCCGGTTCCGCCCACCAGTTGCCCCCCAAACCAAGTACGAAAGCTGGTGGCCATTGCCCGCAACATCTCACATGTCGGCCGATTACGCCAGCACCGTTCCGAACGAAAGTTGAGGGAGTTCTGCTGATGTCAAAACGACGATTGCTCTGGATTCTTGGCGCGGTCCTCCTGGTGGCTCTGTGCATTCGCCCGGTGGGGGCCAAACGCGGTGATGTCTATTCCGAATACCGTGCGTTCACCGGGATCGTGGACAAAATCGTTACCCATTATGTCGACAAGGTCGACCGCAAGAAGCTCTTCGAGGGCGCCTGCCGGGGCATGCTCAGCACGCTGGACCCCCACAGCCAGTTCATCAGCCCCGATATGTTGAAGGAGTTCAACGACAATACCCAGGGCGAGTTCGGGGGGCTGGGCATTGAGATCGATATGCGGGGCGGCCTGCTTACGGTCATCACGCCCATTAAGGACACCCCCGCCTATCGCGCAGGCGTCATGGCCGGCGACATCATCATCGCCATCGACGGCGAGACAACGGAGGGCATGAACCTCCATGAAGCAGTGAACAAGCTGCGCGGCCCCGTAGGCAAGCCGGTGACGATCACCGTGGTGCACGAGGGGACCCACACCACGGACAAGATCACGATCACCCGGGAGTTGATCCATATCCCCACCGTCGAATATAGAATGATCGACAAGGACGCCGGCATCGGCTATGTTCATCTGAGGAACTTCATTAAAGACAGCCCCGAGAAAACCAAGGAAGCCATCGAAGACCTGAAACGCCAGGGATTGAAGGGATTGGTTTTTGACCTGAGGAACAACCCCGGCGGCCTGTTCCCCAGCGCGGTTCAGATCGCCGACCTGTTCCTGTCTAAGGGCGTGATCGTTCGCACTCGCGGGCGGAACGAGGAGCTGGTGAGGGAGGAGAAAGCCCGCCCCGAGACGGTCGGCAATTTCGATCTCGTCCTGCTCATCAACAAAGGCAGCGCCAGCGCCTCGGAGATCGTCGCCGGCGCGATCAAGGACAACCGGCGAGGCATTCTGGTCGGCACCCAGAGCTACGGCAAGGCCACCGTGCAGAGCCTGATCACGGTGGACATGGGTGAGGAGGACGGCAAGCCCATCGAAGGGGCGCTGAAGCTTACGACGGCGCGGTACTACACACCCAACGATATCTCGATTAACAAGAAGGGCATCGCCCCGGACTTCGAGGTCGACATGACCCGCGAGCAGCAGATCGCGCTCCTGCGCCAGCGGCGCCGCGAATTTCTCCGAAAGCAACGCCGTGGGGCGGCCAAGAAAGAGCCGGAGAAGAAGACCGAAGAGGACAAGACAAAGAAAGACAACGCGGGCATGATTCCCGATGTCGACACGTCGACTGAGGGCAAGATCAAGCTGATCCTCAACAACTTTGATCGGGGCCGGCTTTCCATCAGCGAGGCCCTTGAGAAGATCGTCTCTGTCGTCTCCGGCTCCGATCTGAAGATCGCCCACACGGAATCGACAGCGAAGGCCGTGGACCCGCAGCTCCAACGGGCCGTGGACATCCTCAAGGTCTATAAAATGATCCACGCGGAGATGAAAGCGAAAGCCTCAGCAAAATGATCTTGGCCAATGCAGATTCTCGGGATCGAAACCTCCTGTGACGAAACCGCCGCCGCCGTCGTGGACGACGGCGACGCGGTCCTGGCCAATGTCATTGCCTCCCAGGAGCAGCTCCACCTCAAATTCGGCGGCATCGTTCCCGAGATCGCCTGCCGCGCCCATATCCGGTCCCTGATTCCCGTTCTCGACCGCGCCCTTCATGAGGCGGGCGCAACGCTTCGCGACATCGATGCCGTTGCGGTCGCCAATCGCCCCGGCCTGATCGGGGCGCTCTTGATCGGTGTTACGGCCGCCAAGACCCTCGCGTGGGTCCTGGATGTGCCCTTCGTCGCGCTGAACCATCTCGAGGCCCATCTCTACGCCTGCAACATGAGCCGGTCCGACCTGGAATACCCCGTGGTCAGTCTCTTGGTCTCCGGCGGACACACCAGCCTCTGGCTCAGCCGAAGCGAGACCGATCATACCCGCCTCGGCGCCACCCTCGACGACGCCGCCGGCGAGGCCTTCGACAAGGTAGCCAGTGTCATCGGCCTGGGCTACCTCGGCGGCCCCCGGGTGGACGCGGCTGCGAAGGCGGGCGATCCAGACCGCATCGCTTTCCCGAGGACGTACCTTGAAAAGGGCTCCCTCGATTTCAGTTTCAGCGGACTGAAGACCGCCGTTCTCTACCACTGTTTCGGCCAGGATGTGAAGCGGACGGCCGAACGCCCGCCGCTGCCCCAGCAGGAAGTGGCCGACATCGCGGCGGGCTTCCAGGAGGCCGTCGTTGATGTGCTGGTCGACAAGGCCCTGCTCGCCGCTCGGCGCGAAGGCGTTGGAGGCATCGCCATCGGGGGCGGCGTGGCCGCCAACTCTCGTCTGCGGGAGCGGCTGACCAAGGCATGCGCCGAGAACGATCTCGACCTCTACCTGCCCGCGATGAATCTGTGCACCGACAACGCCGCCATGGTCGCAGGGCTGGCCTATCACAAACTCCAGAAGGGACAGGCATCGGACCTCTTTGTGGATGCCACGCCGACAGGAGCGCCCTATGAACAAGACTGATCTCAAGAAAATCCTCGCCGCCGTAAAGACGGGCACGCTGTCCGTGAGCGGGGCAATGGAAAGGCTCCGGTTGCTGCCGTTCCAGGACCTCGGCCACGCGCGGGTGGACCTGCACCGCGAGCTGCGCTGCGGCTTCCCGGAGGTCGTACTCTGCCAGGGAAAGACGACCGAGCAGATCCTCAACATTCTCGACGTGATTGTGAAAGGCGGCGGACGCGCTCTCGCCACGCGCGCCGCGCCAGAGGTCTTCGACGCGGTGCTTGAAAAACACCCGGAGGCCCACTATAATAAGATGGCCCGGATGATCGTGATCCAAAAGCAGCCGCCGAAGGTATCCGGCGGCCTGATCCTGGTCATCACGGCCGGCACGTCCGATATTCCTGTGGCCGAGGAGGCCCGCGTGACCGCCGAGGCGATGGGAAATCGGGTGGAGACGTTGTACGACGCCGGTGTGGCCGGGATCCACCGGCTGCTCAGCAGCCACAGCGACCTGGCCAAGGCGAACGTCCTCGTTGTCGCCGCCGGCATGGAGGGGGCGCTGGCCAGCGTTGTCGGCGGCCTGGTGGACCGACCGGTGATTGCCGTGCCCACGAGCGTGGGATACGGCGCGAGCTTCGGCGGCATCGCCGCGCTGCTGGGTATGCTGAATAGCTGCTCGGCCAATGTGTGCGTGGTGAACATTGACAACGGGTTCGGGGCGGGTTACGTGGCGTCCCTGATCAACCAGACCGGAACCGTGCGGACGAAAAAGGAGACCGTGCGCGATGCGACTCGTAAAAAAACTCCCCAAGCTCGCCACTCGTGAGCCGGACAGCCATAAAGGCACCTACGGCACGGTGCAGGTCGTCGCCGGGTCGCGCACGATGAACGGTGCAGCCTACCTTTGCTGCCAGGGGGCCTTGCGATGCGGCGCAGGCTTGGTGATCCTGGGGTCCCCCACCCGGAGCGCGCGCATCCTTGCCCCGCAGCTTCCCTGCTGCCTGGTGCAGCCTCTGCCGGCAACAAAAAACGGCGCGCTTGCCGAGGCGGCGGCCCCCATGCTGGTCAATACATCGAAGCGCGCCGATGTCGCTGCGATCGGGCCGGGCATCTCGCGCGACGACGAAACAAAGCGTGCGATCGTCTCGCTCCTTCAACAGATCGAGGCCCCCATCGTTCTGGACGCCGACGGCATCAACAACGTGGCGAACGACCTCTATGCGATCGACGGGCGGGACAAGCGGATCGTGGTCACGCCGCATCCGCGGGAGATGGCCCGTCTGATGGGCTTCAAGTCCACTGCGGAGGTCCAGAGCAACCGGGTCAAGACGGCAATGGTCTTTGCCGAGCGGTACGACACGATCGTTGTCCTAAAGGGCCACGAGACCATCGTCACCGACGGCGACCGGATGTTCGTCAACCCCACCGGCAACCCGGGCATGGCGACCGGCGGCGCCGGCGACGTGCTCACGGGCATGATCGCCGCGCTGATCGCCCAGGGCCTGGACACCTTCGAGGCGTCCGCCCTCGGCGTGTACGCCCACGGCCTGGCGGGCGACCTGGCCGCCAAGAAACTCGGGCAGATCTCCATGATCGCAACGGATATCGTCGAAGCCCTGCCCGGGGCCTTTCAGGAGTTGGTGCGGACGGAGTTTCGGTTCAATGCCAGGGATAACGGGGCCATTTCGTAACAAGGACAAGAGAAGCCAGGAGGTCGTCGGAATATGATCTCGAAAGTCACCATGCCCAAGCTTGGGCAGACGATGGAAAAGGCCACGGTCGAAAAATGGGTCAAGACAGAAGGCGATAAGGTCGCCAAGGGAGATGTCCTCCTCGAGATTACGACGGACAAGGCGACACTCGAGGTGGAGTCGTACTGGGAAGGCACACTCCTCAAGATATTTGCGGAAGAAGGTGTGGAGGTGCCGGTGAACCATGTGATTGCGGTGCTCGGCGACCCCGGCGATGAGATCCCGGACGACATTGCCGCGCCGCCCCCGGCCCCGGCGGAGGAAGCGCCCAGACCGAAGGCGGCTCCTTCGGCGCCACGGAGCGCTCCGACACCCGGGGCGGCGCCCCCGCCACCACCGGCGCTTGCTCCCACGGCGCCGTCTCCCGCACCGGCCCCGGCAGTGGCGCTGATGCCGGAGCGGGTCTTCGCCTCGCCCCGTGCGAAGAGGCGGTCGAAGGAAGAGAGGGTGGCCCTGGAGTGCCTGACGGGCAGCGGACCGAACGGACGGATCATCGAGCGCGATGTCGAAGCCTACCTGGAACGAACGGCGGCCGTGCGCATCACACCGACGGCCAGAGAGATCGCCTTCCGGCGGGGCGTGGACATCCTGAAGGTGAAGGGCAGCGGGACGAGCGACAGAATTATGAAGGAAGACGTGGCCAGGGCCGTCCCCGCGCGAGGGGAGCGCATCGAGCTGACGGCCATGCGCAGGGTGATCGCGGATCGCCTGTCCTACAGCTTCCGCGAGGTGCCACACTTCTACCTGATGATGGACATGGACATGACCAAGGTCATACCATTCCGGAAGAAGCTGAACGACGAGGGGGAGGTGCGGATCTCCTTCAACGACATCCTGATGCGGGCCTGTGTGCTTGCATTCGAGGACGTGCCGGGGATGAACAGCGCCTGGCTGGGCGATGCCATCCTTCGCCGCGCCGATGTCAACATCGGCCTGGCCGTGTCGCTGGACGGCGGTCTGATCGTGCCGGTGGTAAAGTGCGTGCAGATGAAAACGCTGGCACAGATCGCCGTAGAGAGCGCCGATCTCGTGAAACGGGCCCGGGGCAAGAAGCTGAACCCAGACGAGTTTGAGGGGGGATGCCTGACGATATCGAACCTGGGCATGTTCGACGTGGATGCCTTTGTCCCGATCATCAACCCCGGCGAGAGCGCGATCCTCGGCATCGGGCGGATTGCGGAGAAGCCGGTGGTGATCCATGGGGGGATTCAGGTCCGGTCGATGATGACCGTCACCCTGTCGGGCGACCATCGAACGATCGACGGCGCGCAGGCGGCGACTTTTCTGAAGAAGATCAAGGATGCCCTTGCCGAACCTGAGCTTCTCCTTGAGTAACCTGAAGAGAAAACTTGTGCGTGCGGCGCTCGTGACGAGCGCGGTTCTATGTTCCGGGGGTCTGGTCTGGGGCCAGAAAGGTCCGGAGGGTCCTGTCGCGAAGGCCCAG
Source organism: Planctomycetota bacterium (assembly GCA_013152475.1). Lineage (GTDB taxonomy): Bacteria > Planctomycetota > Brocadiia > JAADGH01 > JAADGH01 > JAADGH01. The sequence goes on along the minus strand of JAADGH010000223.1, from coordinate 37,973 downwards.
GAGCTGCTGCGCGGAGGCGCAGAGCTGGCAGTGCACGAAGAGCTACCGGCTTCTGGAGAATGCGCCACAGTTTCCATAGACAATGAGTTTGAGGAGGTACACCATTGGCACGTTGCTTGAGGCGGCACATTGGAATTCCTGTTCTGGTCCTGGCGCTGCTGAATATCGGCTGTGCGAAGCTGGAGACGGTGGAGGACGCGGCGGAACTGGCTGTTCAGCCGGAACCGGCTGCTCCCCATGCACAACCGAAAAAGGCACCGGAGATTGTGCTGGAGGACATCATCCCGATCAAGTTCCTCCCGGAAGACAAGCCGGTTTGCTACCTGGCGGACACCGTCCTGAAGGCGCGCGCCATCGGAAAGGACGACGAGGCGCTGCGGCTGATGCTGAGCAAGTTCGGCAGCGCGCGCGTGCTGGTGAATCAGTACAACGGGGACATAAAGCCGCGGTATTATCAGTCGCATGACGAGACGGTTTACGTCATCAAGGGCCATGGCATCATGATCATCGGCGAGGACCGATACGTGGCCAAGCCCGGAAGTATTTTTGCCATTCCTCGAAACGTGGTTCACAGTTTGATCAACACGGGGGAGAAACCGTTTGTTACCCTGGTGGTCCAGACGCCCACACCGCTGGGCGGGGACATGGTGCCTGTCCGAGCGAAGAAGGAGTAGTGCGATGCGGAACGTGATGCGCTGGATCGTATGTGTCATCGCGGTGTTTCTCGTGGCGGGCATCGTCCTTGCCGCGGGGACCTGCAGCAAGTGCGGGGAGAAGATCGAGTCGGCACGGTGGAATTTTTGTCCGTACTGCGGGACGAAACTGGGCCAGGCCGCGGCCCCGTCCCCCACGGCCGGCGCGCCTTCGCCACGTGACGCCTACGAAGCTGTGAGCTGGGAGAAGGTTCGCTTCGAGAAGAAGAAGTATCACAACCACAAGGTCAGGCTCACCGTCCGCTATACCGGGATCGGGCACTTTTTCGCCCCGGCGGAGAGACTGGGGATCACGGACGCAAATTATATCAACTTCTCGTTCACCGGGAATCGAACGGCCTACGTGGCGAAGAGCAAGCCGAAGCTCATCGCGAAGCTGAATCGCATCCGCCCCTATACGACCATCATAATCTACGGCATTATCAAGGTCCAGGAGAACATCTACGGCAGGGGCGACAACATCTACATCGTGCTGGCGGAGGATATCGACGTCGAATAAGGCAGGGGTGCGCTATCGCGTGTGCGTGGGGTGGTGGGCCTTTCGTTTGAGGGCGCAGACCTCCGTGAATTTTCCGGGCTCGATCTTCACCGTCCAGTCGTCCACGATCCGGTGGACCAGGTTCAGCCCCGAGCCCTGAGCGGGGGCCTCACCCTCTTCGGGCGTCTTCCGGTACTTCTGATAGTCGAAGGGCCTGCCGCAGTGGTCCCGCACGCAGAGCGCGACGGCATCGGGACCGACGAGCACGCGCGCGTGGATTCGCGAGGCGCCGTAGGAGTCGGAGCCGTGATGCAGGGCGTTGCTGAAGATTTCGTCCGCCACGATTTTGATCATGTGGCAGTCGAACTCCTCGAACCCGGCCTCCTCGGCCAGCTTTTCGCAGGCGTCGCGGAAGTGGGCCACATAGGCAAATCGAGCGGGGAAGGTGAACTGCACGACATCCGCGTTTTGTATATCCGGGAGGGCAAGCGGCTCGGACTCCATCTCCGCAGGGCGCTCGGAGGCGGGGTCGAGGCGGTTGTCCTTGATGAATTTCTCGACGGACTCGCGGTCTCTGTCCTTAAGAGATCGGAACTTACACATGAAGACGAGGTCGTATCCGCTGAGGAAGGAAGGCTCCGAGGCGACGGTCTCGGCCTCGATGGGGCCGATGCTGCCTTCGGCGCCGCTGGCCGTGACCTGCATTCTCGCCCCGGGAGGGGTGATGTCGAGATCGGAAGAACTCAGAAAGCCGCAAAGCCCCGTGGTGCTGACATCTCGCACGATGCCATTGAAGGAACGGCCGTCTTCCAGCGAGACAAGCAAATCTGCGCTGCATCGAAGCCGACGCAATGCCTTACTTCTTGGCAGCATGTGCGCACTTCTCCGTCAAGACAAACCCACCGATTACTGCTGCCCCTGCGCGGCCAGGGCTTCGGCTTCCGAATCATACACAGGCACAAAGTAATGTCCGCCAAGCAACTCGAAGACACCACGAACGTAGGGGTGCATTCCCGCGAAGCACAGCTTCTTTCCCGCCTCTTTTACGGAGTGGCTGATCGAGATGATCTCGCCCACACCTGCGCTGTTGATGTAATCGACGCCGGACATCGAGAGAAGAAAAAGCTCTTTGTCGCTGGACTCGATCACGCCTGCGATGTACTCCAGGTCTTTCGAGGAGTCCATCGTGCCGGTGATCTCAAAGATCAAGGCCGGGGGAGATTGAATTTCTCTGACGCTAACGGTTACATTTGCGCTCATGGCTTAAGACATTCACCCGTTTACTTGTTGTCCTCTTTGGCCAGCGGATGGTTTTCTTTGATCCATTTCGCCACGCCCTTGGCCACCCCCTGGCTCACGGTCTCGGCCTCGTTGAACGTGGTCTTCACGATTCCCCGGGCATCGACCTTCCCAATGATGTTCCCCGTCTCCTTGTCGATCAAGGAAACGCGCGCAATCAGCTCACACTCCCCGCTTATCCCAAGAACACGCTCGTTCACCTCCCCGGGATCGTAGTAGACGATCTCGCCCTGGATGACCAGCGTCCCCTGGGGCGGCTGATTCGCCACCGTCGTCACCACCAGAAACAGCTTCGTTTCCTCGATGGCTGCGGCGATCTCATGGGCCACCGATGTCACCACGGGCGATGGGGCAAGATGCGGAATCTGCTCGGCAAACGGAAGGACCTCCACGTTCTTGTATGTCCCCAAGACCCCCTCGGGCAGGATCGCTTGCAGTTCTTTGAACCGACCAGCCGGGCCGTTCGTCCCGCTGTCCCACGACTGCGCGAACCACATCGCACACCCGCTCACGCTCACGCATAGCACGGCGAAGGCAGGAATCCGGCTAAGTCTTTTCAGCATATCTCTCTCTCCCAATAACCAAACGATTCTCTGCACCCCATAGCCAATGCCGAACTGATTATAGCCTTTTCCAACAAACCCGTCAAGGCAGAATATGGACTTTTTTTGAACAAATTCCGTGCGTCGCACGTGGACGCAGAAAAACTCCCCGCCTATCGCCGGCTTACCCTGTTCGTTCGGTCTGCCCCCTGCAGGATGAGGTCCTGCGGGGCATTCAAGAACGGCAGGATAGCGTCCCACCGTATCGGGTTTCGGGGGATGGAGCCCGCGGTCGGAGTTGAACCGACAACCTCAGCATTACGAATGCCGTGCTCTACCATTGAGCCACGCGGGCACGCGAGCTCCAATATGTATTATATCCTACCCGATCTCAGAATTGCAAGCACTAACCAGGCCCCCAAAACGGCGGCAAAGAAAAACCCCGCCGCCCCCAGTGTGCTGATCTCCGAGATCTGGATCTTGTTCGCGATGATCAATGAAGACCCGACGATCATCGCCGCCAGGATGATTCCCAGCGTCACCCGATTTCCCGTCCGGTCCAGCTCCCGAATCAGGTCCTGCAGCCCCTCGTGGCGAAAGGCCAATTGCAGGTTGCCCCGCAGCACCTGCTTCGTGAGGCGGCGAAGGTCGCGGGGCAGTTGGCTTGCCAGGTTGGACAGGTGCCACAGACTCATGCCCACCGACTTCGCCACCTGGGTGGGGGAGAGCCGCTCGCGAATCAACGCCGCGGCATGGGGACGGGCGGCGTCGGCGAGATTGAAGTTCGGGTCCAGCATCTGCGCCAGCCCCGTCACCGTCACGAAGGACCGGCCCAGGAGCACCAGGTCGCGGGGGAGCACGATCCCATGCCGCCGCACGATGCTCATCACCCTCGAGAAGGCATCGCGCATGTCGATCTTCTGGACGGGGATGCCGTAGAAGGTCTCGAACAGCTCCGCAAGCTCCGACTGCAGCTCGGAGAAGCTGGTGTCGTCGGTGATCAGCCCCATGTCGGCAAAGATGTCCACCACGACCTCAAAGTTCCGCCGGGAAAGCGCGATAAACATAGTGGCCAGCTGGCCCTTCAGTTCCGAGTCCAGATGGCCCACCAGCCCGAAGTCGATGATCCCGATCCGGCCTTTCTCATCGATCAGCAGGTTCCCGGGGTGCGGGTCCGCGTGGAACAGCCCCAGTGTGAAGAACTGTTCCATGAACATCGACGTGATCCTGTCCACCACCTCTTTGGGGTCGCTCCCCATCTCGCGAACACGATCCGGGCCCGATATGCTGACCCCGTCGATCCGTTCCAGGGTCAGGACGCTGGACGTTGTGTACTCCCAGTATACCTTGGGAATTCGGACCGAATCCTTCTCGCCGAAGTGCTCGTAAAACCGGGATGTGCTGCTGGCCTCCGTCACAAAGTCCAACTCGCGCCGCATGCACCGGCCAAATTCCTCGGTGAGCATCACCGGGCGGAAGATGGCAAGGTCGGGCACCCCCTCGGCTCGCTTCGCTACCATCATCAAGAGGTCTATGTCGCTGAAGATGGTTCGTTCGATGCCCGGGCGCTTCACCTTGACGACCACGTCCGTACCGTCGATCAGGCGGGCCTTGTGAACCTGGCCCAGGGACCCGGACGCAGTGGCCGTCTCCTCAAACTCGGCAAAATTCTCCCGGATCGGCGCGCTCAGTTCCCGCTCCACGATTTCTACGGCGGCCTTCGCATCGAAGGGCCGCACCTTGTCTTGAAGGCGCCGCAGCTCGCGGGCGAGGTCCTCGGGCACGATGTCCGGACGTGTGGAGAGGAGCTGGCCGAGCTTCACGAACGTGGGGCCGAGCTCCTCCATGACCCGCACAAGCCGCCGGGCCAGCGTGTCGTCCTCCTCGAATCCCTCCGGGGGGGCGGACGGTTCGCGGACGCGCTTGGGCAGGGGGACAAAGCTCTGCAGATTGAGCTGATGGACCAGATGGCCGAAGCCGTGCCGAATCAGGACCTGTGCGATCTGGGTCAGCCGCCGTAGTCTGCGCGGCGTTTTGTAGATTCCGGTGATCGACACACCAAACGCCTTACATGTTGACCAGAGATTTTCGGGGCCGGGGAACGGGGCCGAGTCCCCTGGGCGCCACGCCGTACGGTCTACTCGCTTTTGATCTGATTCAATGCCCGCTGCGCGGCATCGCGCACGCGCGAATCACTGTCGGTCAGCGCATTGACGAGGATCGGCATTGAGGAGTAGTGTCCGATGGCGCCCAGGGCCAATGCGGCTTGAACCCGGACCTCGCCCCTGGGATCCCGGTCCTTCAGCACACCGTTCAACGCGGTGGCGGCCTCAAGCTTGATGGTTTCCCGTACCTTCCGTATCTGCTCTGCAATGGTCCGGAGCTCGACGTTCTCGTGTTTCAGGGCGAGCACGATTCCGGGGATCGGCTCTCGCGCCCCGATTTGTCCGAGCGACTCCGCTGCGGTCGCGCGCACTTCCCATGCCGGATCGCCCAAGGCGCTCAAAAGGGAGAGGAATACGGGCCCTCCGATCTTCTCTCCGGTCTTTCGCAGATCGTCCAGCGCTTTGTTTCGTTTCTTGATGTCCACCTTGCGTTCGGTATCCAGTTCCGCCAGATCGCTCAATTTGGGTGTGGCCATCTCGAGGAGCTGAGGGATCGCATCGTCATCGTACCGATCCCAGATGAGTCGCCGGCTTATCTCGCCCAGCAACCGGGCCGAGGCGGTGCGGGTGCGCCAGTTGTCGTCCTGCATCGCCTTGGCGAGGCCATCGAGGGCCGTGTGATCGCCGATCAAGGAGAGCAGCCCAGCGGCGCGCTCGCGACTTCTCCAATTGTCTTCGTTGAGCGTCCCGATCAGCGCAGGGATCGCATCGTGACCGATGCCCACCAGGCCCTGCGCCGCCGCCGTCTGGATGTCTTCCCGCGTGTCTTTCAGCATCCGGATCAGGGCGGGCACGGCGGTCTTATCACCGACGCCGCCCAGCGCGATCGCCGCCGTGCGCCGGAGCTCGGGGTTCCCCTCCTTCAGGGCCTCCACGAGGGGACGGATCGCCGACGCGGACCCGATCTCGCCCAGGGCCGAAGCGGCCTGCACCTTCACGGCCGTGTGGGAGTCCCTCAATGCCTCGATGAGGACCGGCGGGGCCTTTTTCTCGATCTCAGCGGTCATTTTTCTGAGGAGATCGTACCACTGCTGCTCGATCTTTTCTCGCACCTCTTCAGAGAAGTCATCCTTCACGGCCTCCAACGTGGGCGGCAACACTTCCTCCCGCAATTCCGTGCGAATTTCGGACATGAGCTTACTGAGAATCTTCGCGGCAGCCGCCCGAATCCGCCAGTCGTTGTCCTGGAGGGCGTCGATGACACTGTCCACCTCGGGCGGGTATCGCCCCGCCTCGAGCAGATGGGTCACGATGGCGCGGACATCGTCGTTACTGCTCTTGTTCCGAAGAACGGTGAGGAGATCCTGGAACGCATGTCGGTCCCATCGCGTATCGAACAGCACGCGCGCAATCTTGTTCGGGTTCTCCACCATATCCTGCGCCGGTGTCATGATATGGGTCCACAGCAGGACCCATCCGGCGACGCACACCGCCGCCCATCGTCCCCGCCATCTCTCGGATGCTCCGTCGATGGTCATTCGGTCTCACTCTCCCAGTTCTTGCAGCGCCTTCTTGGCGGCCTCGCGCACAATGATGCTCATGGTCCTCTTCTTGTCTGCGCACATCTTCAGCGTCGGAATGGCCTGGCGATCCCCAATTTTGGCCAGGGCCTCGATGATCGCCACACGAATCTTGGGCGGCACGTTCTCCGCGTCATATTTCTTGGTTTTCTCGTCCGGCGCCCCTCTGGCCAGGAGGGAGCACAGGGGTTTCACGGCCTTCCTGCTCCCGATCTTTCCGAGCGCTACGGCGCAAGTCGCCACGAGATCCACGTCCTTCGGAGTGATCGCCTTGACCAGGACGCCGGCGGCGTCGGCGGCGCCGATCTCCCCCAACGCCCTTGCGCACGCACGCCGCACGGTTGCCGGTTCCTTCTGCGAGGACAGCAGCTTCATCAGTTGCGCCGCGCCGGGTTTTCCCGCCTCGCCCATCCGGCCGAGTGCGATGGCCGCATCGCGCCGCACCTTCTCCTCCGGGTCGCTCAAGCAATTCGCCAGGGCGTCCACTGCCTTCTTCGCCCGCAGCTTGCCCAGCGCCGTCGCTGCGCAGTCGCGCACCTTGGCGTTCGAGTCGGATAACAACTCGATAAGCCGGGGCACGGATTCCTGATCCTTCAGTTTCCCGGCCAGCAGAGCGGCCATGGCAAGACCGGTCCCCTGTTTCTGCCCGAGCGCCTTCCGCACCGACGACTTGGCGGCGGGCCCATACTCCGCAATTCGACGGACGGCCTCGATACGGACCTCTGCCGACTCGGAGTCGAGGTCCTTGATGTACCGCGATACCCGAACCGTCCGCAAGAGGAACCACCCCCCCCCTGCGACGATCACAAGTGCAGCCACCGCAATCAGCGCGATCTTCAGTGTCCCTTGGCCGCCCGATTCCTGGCGGGTGCTTTTGACCATTCCTTCTCCTCCGGACTTGCTCCAGGGCGCCGTTCTGAGAAAACATCATTTTACTCAGCCCGGTGCATGTATGTCAATCCCCGATTCGGCCTTTCATGCAAGTTCCCAGAGATGAAGCTGCCGGTCGCCCATGGACGAACCCGCGCGTTTGCCGTTGATGGTCAGGTAGGGAGCGGCGCGACGGACGACCACGCCCATCGCCTTCAGGTCTGTTAGAGAGCCGAACCGGATCTCTCGCCGCATCTTCACAATCCGCCGGGCCGAGCGCGGCCCGATGCCTGGAACGCGCAGCAGCCGGGTCCGATCGGCCGTGTTGATCTCGATGGGGAAGTACTCCGGATGCCGCTCCGCCCAGATCCACTTCGGGTCCGCGCCCAGCGGTAGGCGGCCGCAGTCGTCAAAGGCGATCTCCTCCAAGCGAAACCCATACCGCCGAAACAGAAAGTCGCACTGGTAGAGGCGGTGCTCGCGCATCAAGGGCGTGGGGGTCTGGTCCGCGAGGGGCGATCCCGCAATGGGTTGGAACGCGCTGAAATAGGCCCGGCTCAGGTTCACCCGCTTGTAGAGCGCGTCGGTTGTCCTGAGGATTTCGAGGTCGGTCTCCCCGGCCGCGCCGACGACGAACTGTGTCGTGTGTCCCTTGGCCTTCGTATCCTTCCGTGCGACGAGTCGCCCGATCCACTGGATCCGTTCGGCCAGGTCGCTGTCGAAATCTTTGTCGGGGCTGATGGCGGACAGACGCTCTGCATTCGGCGCCTCCAGGTTGATGGAGATCCGGTCGGCCAGCTCTGCGGCCCGCTCGACGCGGTCGTAGCTCGCGCCGGGAAGCACCTTCAGATGGATAAACCCCCTGAATCCCTGCCGCAGGCGGAGGGCCTCCACCGCGGCCAGCATCCGGTCCATCGTGGTGTTCGCATCGCGAACCACAGCCGAGCTGAGGAAGAGCCCCCTGGCCAGGTCGCGTCGGTTCAGTTCCAGGAAAAGGTCGGCCAGTTCATCAGGCGCAAAGCTCTCCCGGCGGAAGGCATTGCTGCACCGGTTCACACAATAGTGGCAGTTGTTCCTGCACTCATTCGACATGAGGACCTTCAGGAGCAGGATCGTCTCGCCGTCGGGCATGGCGGCCGGGTAGATCCACCGCCCCACCTCCCCCCGGACGCGGTGCGCCCCGGTGGCCTGCCGGCCGAGGCACTGGTTCGAGCAGCACAGGTCGTACTGCGCTGACTGCCCGAGCACCTGGATTTTGTCGCGGCGTCTCATTGCATACATTATGCACACCGGACCGACAAATTAAGGTTGGAGTGATGGAGTGCTGGAAGGATGATGGGCTCAGGCCGGTTCCTGCGGGGCTTTGGGCTTCTCCAGCAGGTCGCGGAAGGTCAGGTCGCCGATGAGGCTCTCGGTCGCGCTGTCAATCGCCTTGAACAGCTCGCTCAGTCTTTCCTCGCCTCTTCTGCTGGAGAACGTCTGCGAGCTCCTCATACTCGCCGCCTTAATCACGTCCCTGACGCGAATGGAATCCGTCGATTTCGCCGGGAGGAAGACGGGATCGGGACCGTTGGTCGTGGTGGTCAGGATGCCGTTTTCAATGAGGCGATCTCCGATGGGCCGCACCTCATCCTCCGCCAGGCCCATCTCACGGGCGATGGTCTGGAGCGTTTTCTGCTCCCCCCCCTCCGTAAAGGTCCTCGCGACCAGAAGCACCAGCCGCATGGCGATGCTCTCGGGCGGGGCCGAGCCGTGCTTCGCCCGCCGGTCCTCCGAGCGCAGGCTGTGGAAGTTTTGCGATGTGTAGGTGACCTCGACGCCGAACAACACAATGAGCCACGTCAGAAAAAGCCAAAGGAGAAAGATGGGAATCAAGGCGAGCGTGCCGTAGGTCTGGCTGTACATGAACATCACCTTGGTGACGTACAGACTGAACCCCACCTTGGCGAATTCCCATAAGATGCCGGCCACGATCGCTCCGGCGATGGCTGACCGCCACCGGACCTTTACATTGGGAATGAGCACGTACATCAAGAAAAATGCTACGCATGTCGACAGGATCGGCAGCATCCGGAACAGTACGCGGCCGATCAAAGAAAGCTTCGGCCACAGTTCAAACCATTCCTGCACTCGGGACGTAAGCACGAACGACGCCCCAATGAACGCCGGGCCAAGGGTGATGATGACCCAGAAAATACACATTTTGTATATAAAGGACCGCCGCTTCGCCACGTGCCAGATGTTATTGAATGCCCCCTCAATGGTATTGAGAAGGAAGATCGACGCCAACACAAGGAAGAGCATGCTCGCGACCCCCACCACGCGGCTGCTTAGTTGGTCCGACAGTTTTTTGATCCAGCTTGCGATCTCGCCGGCGTAGTTCTCCAGGATTTTCTGTGTTTGTTCCTGTGTCGCCTCTTCGTTTTGATCTTTTGCCGGGGGCGCTTCGGGCAGGGCCTTGGGGGGCTCCTTGGGCTGGAGCGCCTGCTTGCCCACGGTGTCCACAATGTGCGACTGCGCGAGGAACCAGTCGAGCATCCGCTGCTTCACCATGTCCTCGATGCCCTCCAGGCCCGTGAAGGAGCGATAGAAGGCGAAGGCTACAGTAACGACGGGAACGATGGCGAGGACCGTCGTGTAGGCCAGGGCGCACGCCCGCTCCAGGCAGTTGTCGCGGAAGAGCTGCTTGCCGATGTAGGTATAGAGGCGCAGCTGGCTGATGACGAACCGCAGTCCCCGCGGGAACTCGTCCAGCTCTTTGTGCAGGAAGTCGTTGGAGAACTGCCGCAAGGCATTCATGGCCGGAATTTTACCACAATCCCCGGGCAATCGCCAATAATTTTCGGGGGAATAGGGACGTCAACATAAAAGCGGCATCTTTCCGCTTCCGGAAGGGTCTGGAAGGCTCTTCTACGTTACGGGAGCGGGAATCCACGAACGTGTTCGCCACAGAGAACACCGAGACAGGATCAGACGATTGTGTGCCACGATCAAACAAGTTTGAGCGTGTCTTCGACGGGACCGACCTTACCACAGAGAATACAAAAGACGCAAAGAACGGCCAAGAGAGGACGTGCAGGGTGAGGCTTGCCCCGCCAAACGACCGTCCCCGAAAATCCGCTTCTCACTCTTGCCAGCGGCGGGAGAGGAATGTCCGAAGCACGGGAACGAAGACCAGGGTGGCGGCAGTGGCCGAAAGCAGCCCCCCAATGACGGTGATCGCGAAGGGCTGGAATATCCGCGACCCGACGGCCGGGTTCACCGCGACGGGGACCAAGGCGAAGATCGTGGTCGTGGCCGTCATCAGGATTGGCCGAAGGCGAACGGAAACCGCCGATTGCAGCGCACCGGATATCGTCTGACCGGCAGCCACCTGCCGATTCGCATAGTCGAGCAGCACGATCGCGTTGTTCACGGCGATGCCCACGAGCGTCAGGGCCCCCATGCCCACCGAGACGTCCAGTCCCACTTGGGTGATGGCAAGCAGCACGATCGCTCCAACCAGCGCCACGGGGATGGTCACGAGAAGGATCAATGGTTGGAGCCAGGAGCGGAACTGCATGGCCATGATCAGATAGATCAGCATGATGGCGGCCAGTCCAACCAGAACAAAATCCAGGACGGTTCGCTTCATCACCTGGTACTGGCCGGTGAAGGCGATGCTGTATCCGCCGGGGAGGGGGATGGCTGAGAACTTCTGACGAAGCCGGTCCACGGCGGCGGGGATGCTGCCATTCACCTCCGCCAGAATGGTGACTTCGCGTTGTCCGTTGAGACGGGTAACGGCCGCGGGGAGATGGGTAATGCGGATGTTGGCCACCTGCCGCAGAGGAACCGTCTGGCCGGACGGGGTTGAAATGGCAAGCCCCTCCAGCCAGTCGAGCGTTGCATCGGAAGGGGAATTGGCCTTGACCAGGACCTGCACCTGTTGTCGCTGGCGAACGATGGTTGTCGCCGCAACGCCGAATCGACCGGCCTGAATCGTCTCGAAGACATCGCGGGGGGAAATGCCGCAGCGGGCCAGCTCGACCGGATCGGGCCGGACGATGATCTGTGGACTTTTGATCTTCGTGTTGTTGACGAGGTTGGTCAGCGCAGGGTCCTCGGCCATAATCTGCTCGGCCTGCGCGGCCAGCGACACCAACTCGCTCATGTCGGCGCCAAAGATCGTCACTCCGAACATCGCCGGCAGCCCCGATAGGCTTTCGTCCATCTTCTCCTGCGTCGGCTGGTGGTACAGGAAGGCCACGCCGGGAATCTTGCCGTATTCGTTCCGCAGGCCCTCCATGACCTGACCCGCCGTGCGCGTGCGAACGGAACGCGGCGCGAGCTTGATGGTAAGTTCGCCACGGTTGACGCCCTCGATCTGGAAGCCCCGTTCCGGCGATCCGGTGCGCCGATAGACGGTTTCGACATCCTGTTGGGACAGCGCCAGCCGTTCAAGGATATCACCGATTCGGTTGCTTTCCCACAGTGATGTGCCCGGCGGCATGACGTATTCGATCAGGATCGCTCCCTCGTCGATGGGAGGCAAAACGCTCACGGGCCCCAGCCAAGCGGCAAGGCCGCCCAGCCCCAGCGTCAGTATGCCCAGCAGAACCGATATAACCCGGTGGGCAAAGGCAAAACGCAGCGCCCGTTGAAGTGCTCGGTCGAGCCAGGCGAGCAGCCGCGCTCCGATCGCGCGACGCGGGCCGGTCAAGCCAGTGTGGCCGAACATCATCGGCACGAAACTCAGGGAGACCACGAGCGAAGCCAACAGCGCGACGCTGACGACCAGCCCGAAGGGCCGCACAAAAAGCCCCGCGATACCGCCCAGAAACAGCAGCGGAGCAAATGCCGCAACGGTTGTGAATGTTCCGGAGACATCCGGACCCGCGATCTCCACCGCACCGTCCAAGCTGGCGGCCTGCCGGTCTTCTCCCGATTGGAGGCGCCGCACCACGCTCTCGGCCACAACGATCGCATCATCGACCACCATGCCGACCGCCAATGTCAGCGCCGAAAGGGTGATCACGTTGAGCGTCTGGCCGAAGGCCTGCATCATCCCCAACGTTGCCAGCAGCGTGATGGGGATGGTCGCAGTGACGATCAAGGTAGCCCGAAATGTTCCCATGAAGAAAAAGAGTACTGCCGCCGCGAGGATCGCCCCGATGATCAAGTCATGAAAGAGCGAATCACGGGCTTCGGTGACGATGTCGGCTTGATCGTAAAACTTCTTGATTTGGGCCCCCGGCGGCAGGAGGGTCTTGAGCCTATCCAGTTCCCGATCAATGCCGTGGACGACATCGATCGTGCTGGCGTTGGGTTGTTTGCTGACGAGGAACGCCACGGCGGGTAAACCATTGCCATGAACTTCGTAGTGCCGCGGCGCTCGTCCGCGCTGAACCGCGGCGATATCCTTCAGCAATACGGACCGAACCCCGTCGGCAACCACCGGGACGGCGAGAACATCTTCGACCGTCTGCAGCCGGCTGTCGCCGCGAATGAGATACTCCCGCGATCCTCGGCCCATGAAGTCTGCCGCCACAGCCAGGTTGTGTTTGGCCAGTGCGGCCGTTACGTCACCGATGGTCAGGCGTTCCCGCGCCAACGCGTCCGGCTGGAGCTGCACAATAAACGCCGGCTCGTCGCCGCCCAGGACCTCCACGCGTGACACCCCTTCCACGCCCATCAACCGGCTGGCCAGGTCCATCCGCACCGCTGTGCGAAGATCCACTGGGCTGCCTCCCCCATAGGCCACGTAGCCGGCGACCTCCTGAAGTGTGGTCCCGATGTTCTCCAGGCGCGGCTCGACTCCGGCAGGGAGATCGCCCTGCACGGATGATAGCTCCGCCTGGACGAGCTGGCGAGCATCGGTCAGCCGGGTCCCCCAGTCAAACTCGGCCGTAACCTGCGAGATCCCCTCGATGGATGTGGAGGCCACGCGGCGGACGCCGGGAATGGTCCGAATTCGGTCCTCGATAGGACGTGTGATGAGCAGTTCCATGTCCTCGGCGGCCGCGCCGGAATAGTGGGAGATCACATTCACCACCGGCACATCCAGACCGGGAAACAGGCCCACCGGCAAATGAAGCAGGGCAAAGGCCCCTCCCCACGCCGCGATCACCACCAGGAGGATCACCGCGATCGGGTTGGCCATGGCCAGTTGGAGGAACTTTCGCATGGGTTAGTCGCGCACCTTGAACTGCTCGTTGAACCGGCGGTAGAAGAGCTCGTACGCTCCTTGTGTGACCACGGATTGGTCCTGCTCCAGCCCCGAAAGGACCTCAACCCAACCGTCTTGCACCAGCCCCAGCTTGACACTGCGGGGCTCATAGGCGCCGTCTTTCTGAACGAAGAGGCAGGGGCGTTCCTCTGAGTCATAGACGATCGCAGACCCCGGCACGGTCAAGCCCGCAGCCTTGACCTCGACCGTCACCTCACCGCTGACGGTTTGCCCGGGATATAATCGCTTATCCATCTGTGGGCCTTCGATCCACACCCTTGTCGCTCCGGCGCTATCCGCCAGCGGCAAAACAACCCGAACGATACCCACGAGGAGCTGATTCCCACCAAGACGAACGGTCACTTCCTTGCCTATCAGATCGATCCCGTCCGGAGGGAATAGGGAGGCCGCAATCCGTAGGTGGTCCCGATCGATGATCTCGCCGAGCACATCGCCGGGGCTGACCGTCTGTCCACGACCGACCCGGCGGTTGGTGAATATACCCGTCATCGGCGCCACGACATGAATCTGCTTCATGAAGGACTCCATGGACAGTTGGGCCTGGCGCAGTTGGAGCTGAAGCTTGATTTCAGCTTCCCGGGATGCCGCCACTTGATCTTTCTTGACGAATCGTTCTTTCAGGCACTGCACAAGCCGTTCCACCGTCTGATGGGCAAGGTCCACCTGGGATTTCAGGGACTCAACTTTGGCTTGAAGCCGAGCTCTCTGCGTTTCGATCTGGGGGCCACCCAGCCGAACGACTATCGCCCCCTCCTTGATGGGCATCTGGTCTTTGGCCTCGATGGCCTCCACGCGGCCTGCTATCAATGCCATTAATCGCAGCGTGGTTTGGCTTTGAACAACACCGATCCACGGCACGCGCCGGGCGAAGCCGCGCATAACCGGCTGTGAGGTGACAATCAGAGGAGCAACGGCAGGCGTGGGCCTTGCCGGCAATTGCCTGGCAGGCGCAAGATCGCTCTTCAAATACCAGTACGTCAACCCGACGCTGGCGCCCGCCACCACCAGCAACGCCAAGATGTTATTTCGGTTATTTCGGGGACGGTATATTTTATTCATATTCTGCACCGTTGAGTCACGAGTCACCCCGAATCTGCTTCGCGGCGATGGCCATCGTACGCTTGGCCAGTTCAGAGAGCTTGTTTACATGGAAGCCGACGAGGATGCTCTCGAGCGTATCGTTCAGCGGGGCGACCCACTTCTCCGGCAGGGCCTTTGCGCCGAGCATGGCCCCGAGGATCGAGCCGGCCGTCGCGCCGTTGCAGTCGGTGTCGAATCCGCCCATGACGGCGATGGTGATGCCCTTCTCGAAGTCGCCCTTGCTGTGGAGCAGGCCCATAAGGACGATGGCCGCGTTCGTGATCGTGTGGCAGCCTTGCAGGTCGCCGTATTTCTTCGATATCTTCTTGATCGTCGCCGTCCAGCTCTTGTCCTTCCTGCACCATTTCACGCAGTCATCGATGCACTCGGCCAAGCGCGTCTTCTTGGGGATTTCCGATGCGCCGATCCGGATGATCTCCTCGATGTCATCCGTCACGAAGGCCGCGGCGATCATGGCCGCCACGAACATCTCGCCGTAGATGCCGTTCATCGCGTGGCTCAGCGCCGCGTCCTGAAAGGCCAGCTCCGCCGCCCGCTCCGGCATGCCGGGGTTGACGTAGCCGAAGGCGTCGGCGCGAATCTGCGCGCCGATCCACTCGCGGCAGGGGTTACGATACATGGCCGTCTGCGGCGGCCGCAGGCCGTTGACGAGATTGCGGTAGGCCACCGCTTCGGCCGTGTAGACCAGATGGTAGGGGAAGTGCATGAGCCACTGCTTGCCCATGTCGGCGGGCGTGAAGTTCAGGCCGACCTCCTCCATGATGTGGAGGCCGAGGATCGTATAGTCCATATCGTCATCCCGGGCCATGGCGGTGATGGCGCCCTTGAGGCACTTGTTCTCGGGGCCCCAGTCTCGAGGGCCCCACTTCCGGCTCGAAATTTCCTCGGGCGGGTTGACGATGGGGCCGAAGTAGTCTTGGAGCGGATAGCCTGTGCTCAACTCGGCTGCCATCTTGATCTGTTCCTTCGTCGCCCCCTCCACGGGCTTGCCCAGCAGGCAGCCCGCCGAGCGGCCGAGCCATGCGCCGTAGATACGGTCGTAGAGGTCGCCGTGCGAAAAGACCTTCTCGATCTTCCGGGGGCCGTTTGGCCGGGCCTTGCGGATCGCTTCCAGGTCGGACGGCTCGTGATACGTGCTCGGCGCCTTGAGCTTCTCGACCTTGTTATAGAGCTTCTCGAAGTCCTGCGGGGGCGCGCCGTCGTCGCAGAGCTGTCGGTACATCTTCCGCACCTGCGAAACCTTGCAGCCTTCCTCTTCGCGCTGCTTGATCTCTTGCTTGGTAAGGGTCTGAATGTCTGCCGTGTAGGGCATGGCCTCGCTCCTTCGCTATCTGGACGTGTTTGCGTTTCGCTGCTCGATATATGGCGCCTGTCGCGTATACACCAGCAACATTCGGCAGTCAACAGAAATCTGGTGATGGACGCATGGGCGGGAGCCGGGCGTACATTGCATTAGCCTTTTCCTTTGACGCACAGGCCGGCCGTCCGGTAGAATCTCTCCCCGTTCCTAATGGAGGGAGATACGGATGAAGCTCGGACAGCTCGACGTGCTTGCCGCCAGCGATGGCTTGGCGTGGTTCGATGGCGGGGGGATATTCGGCGTCGTGCCGAAGCCCTTGTGGAGCCGGTATGTCCAGGCCGATGAGAAGAACCGCGTGGCGGTTGGCCTGAACTCCCTTCTGATCCGCACGCCCTCATGCACAGCGATTGTCGATACCGGCATGGGGTGGGAGGACTGGCCGCCGAAGAAGCGAAAGATCTACAACCTCGACAACACCGTCAATCTCATCGATTCCCTCAAAAAACTGGGGATCGAACCGGGCGACATCGACCTGGTTCTCCTCACCCATCTCCACATCGACCACGTCGGGGGGTGCCTCATCGACGGCAAGCCGGTGTTTTCCAAGGCCCGGCACATCGTTCAGAAGCAGGAGTGGCACGACGCAACTCATCCCCACCCCGTCCGGAAGGGCGCTTACCTGCCGCACCAGTTCATGGGCCTGAAGGAGCACGGCCTGCTGGAGCTGATCGAGGGCGACACGGAGATCGCCTCCGGCATCCGCGCTGTCGCGGCGGGGGGGCACACGCGGGGGTATCAGACGTTCATGGTCGAGTCGGAGGGCAAGAAGTTGTTCTTCCTCGGGGAGACCGTCGGCTCGCCCGTCCACATCAAACCGCACTACCTCATGGCTTATGACCTGTACCCGGTTGACGTAGCAGAGTTCAAGGTGGATATCATCCAGCGCGGCATCCGGGAGAACTGGCTCTTCTTCTTCGAGCACGACCCGCAGCTTACCTTCGCGCGCTTTGAGGACGATGGCGATGGCGGGGCGAAGGTCGTGCCCTGTGCGCTCTAAAGGTCCCGGCGAAAGGCATCCCACCTTGATTTCATTGGGCCGCGGAAAATCCCTTCATTCTCCCCCGCAATGAGGGTAGAATGTTCCGGCGCAATGACAGGTTCCCGCCTGGAAGAAGAAAGAGTGACGCCTATGCAAGGCTGCCGGCAGTGGTTATCGGGTTTATTTTTCACTGGAGCAGTGTTGGGTGTGTGCTGGGGACAGCAGCCCGGGTCGGCTCGGGTGCAGGTCCACGTGGCGACGAACGGCAGCGACACCTGGTCCGGCAGACTGGCCGAGCCGAACGACGACCACACCGACGGGCCCTTCGCAACACTGGAACATGCGGTCGAGGCCGTACGCAAGGTCAGGTCGGCTGGGCGTACGGAAGGGCCTGCGCGTATTGTACTGCACGGGGGCGTCTGCTTCCTGCGGAAGCCCGTGGAGCTTCGACCGGAGGATTCCCACCTGACCATCGAAGGCGAGAAGGACAAGGATGTCGTCATCAGCGGCGGGCGACGGATCACCGGATGGAAGCCGTGGAAGGAAAACATCCTGCAGGCCGATCTGTCCAAGGCGGACCTTCCCGACCTCAACTTCCGCGAGCTGTACTACAACGGCAAGCTGATGCCCTGGGCGCGCGTGCCGAACTTTGACCCGAAGCACCCGCGCACCGGCGGTTTCCTGCAGAATGCCGGGGTTGTGGAGCCAAACACCAAGACGAAGTTCCGCTACCGCGAGGGCGAGCTGCACCCCGAGAAGTGGGCCCACCCCGAGCGCGCCTGGATCATGTTCCACGACAAGAACAATTACGAAACCCAGTACTGTCCGATAAAAAGCATTGACCCCGCAAACCGCGTCGTCGAGGCCAGCAAGGGCGTCTATGTGCTGGTCAACGGCAACCCCTTCTACCTCTGTGGAATTCTGGAAGAGCTCGACGCGCCCGGCGAGTGGTGCGTGGACCCGGACACCAAGACACTCTACTTCTGGCCGCCGGGAAAAATGGGGACAGACCGGACGTCGGGTCTGTCCCCATTTTCGGGCAACCCCAACAAGACGGATCAGGTCATCGTGCCGGCCCTGCAGCAGGCCTTTGTGCTGAAGGGGGACCCCGACAAAAACCAGTGGGTGGAGAACGTGCGTCTCGCGTGGCTGGCCGTGAGAGACTTCCGCGGCCGGGCCATTCAGATGACCGGGGCCAAGGGGTGCTCCGTGGTCGCCTGCGACCTGCGCAATGCCGAGGTAGGCGTTTACCTGGGCGACGATACCCACGCCTGCCGGGTTGTGGGCTGCGACATCACCCAGACCCAGGGCGACGGCGTCAGCATCCTCGGCGCCAGCATGGACCACGAACGCGTGACGGATCATGTGGTGGACAACTGCTACATCTATGACATCGGCTGGGGGCGCATCCACAACCGCTGCGGCGGGGTCTACATGCACCGTTGCGCCCGGGTCAAGCTGACCCATAACCATGTCCACGACACACCGCGCTACGCCCTGGGCATGGACGTGGGCAACGACTGCGAGTTCGCCTACAACTACTGCCACCATTCCAACCTGGTCACCGCGGACACCAGCATCATCGAAGCGGCCACGGCCATGGACTGGCGCCTGCCCATCGAGCAGCAACTCGAACGCAACAAGGTTCAAAACGCGGGCAACACGATCCACCACAACCTGCTCCACGATTCCGGCGGATGGAAAACCAATGCCATGGGGGAGCTCGAGTATCCGTACTACTCATGGGGCATCTACCTGGATGTGGCCTGCAGCGGGTGGCACATCCATGACAACGTCTGCTACAACACGGTCCTGGGCGGGTTCATGAGCAACGCCGGCGTGGACAACACGGTGGAGAACAACATCTTCGTAGACGGCCAGAAGAGCCAGGTCTACTGGAACCCCTGGAGGAAATACCCCACATCCGGCAACCGCTTCGAGCGGAACATCATCGCCTATCAGGGCAAGCCTGCGGTCGCTTATCGCCTGAACCGCTTCCAGGACGACTTTGTCCACTTCGAGCGCAATCTCCTTTGGGCCAATGGCGAGCCGCCGATCGTTATGGGGATGCGGGACGTGACGCGCAAGGGATCCTGGGAGGCATGGCTCAAGCGGGGGCGGGACGAAGGCAGTCTGATGGCGGACCCGCAGTTCGTAGACCCGGCCAAGCGCGACTACCGGCTCAAGCCTGGCTCCCCCGCCTTCAAGCTGGGCTTCAAGGCCATCGACCTGAGCACCGTGGGCAACTACGCCAGCCCGGAGCGCCGCACCTGGCCGCGTCCCGAAGTGCCTGTAGTACGTGACCCCGCCGACTACACGCCGAAGACCTCCGCGGCGCGGCAACCCGAACGGCGCGACTACGAGGATTATACGGTCGGCGAATCGGAGCGCGGCGCTCACGTGGGGAATAGGGGAAAGTGCTATTCGGCGGTCACGGACGAGACGGCGGCCTCAGGCAAGCACAGTCTGAAGTTCGTGGACGCCGCGGGGCTGCCGCAGAAGTTCTTCCCCTACATCACCTATCCGCTCGACCTGGAGGAGGGAACCCTGCGGATGGCCTTTGACCTGCGCTGGGAGACCGGGGCGCTCATGCAGTTGGACTGGCGCGACGACCCCTACACCTACAACATGGGACCCAACCTGCGCACCTCCGCCGACGGCTGGCTGTCGGCCAACGGCAAGAAGATCGTGCAGTTGCCGGCCGGCCAGTGGGTGCACATCGAGATTGGTTGCGGCCTGGGTCCGCAGGCTACCGGGAAGTATGACCTGACGATCAAGCTGCCCGACGCCGAGAAAAATGGGGACAGACCAGACGTCCGGTCTGTCCCCATTTTTCACGTGGCCTGCTCGCCGCAGTTCAAATCGCTCAACTGCATCGTGTTCATGTCCGTGGCGGACGGCCCGACGGTGTTCTATATCGACAACCTGGAACTGATCCCCGCGAAGAAGAGGTGACAAGAAAGGAGCGAGGGATGTATAGAGGAATTCTGGCGGCAATGTTTGCACTGGCGCTCTGCCCATCTCTGCGGGGCGCGGAACTCTATGTGGCGACTAACGGCAACGACGCCTGGTCGGGCAAGCTGGCTGAACCAAACGCCGACAAGACCGACGGCCCCTTCGCCACGCTCGAACGCGCGCGGGATGAGATTCGCAAGATCAAGAAGGAGGGGGGGCTGCCCAAAGGCGGCATCGTCGTCGAGGTGCACGGCGGCAGGTATGAGCGTGACAAGACGTTCGAGTTGACCGCCGAAGACTCGGGGAGCGCCGACGCGCCCATCGTCTATCGCGCTTATCCCGGCGAGAAGGTCCATATCCTGGGCGGTCCGATGGCGCCGCCCGATGTGTTCAAACCCGTCGCCGATGCAAAAACAATCGATAGGCTCGCTCGCCCCGCTCGGGGACAGGTGCTCCAGACAGATCTCCGCGCCCTTGGGATTTCCGACCTCGGCCAGTTCCCCGTGAAATACCGCGGCGCGCCGCAAGCGCCGGAGTTGTTTTTCAATGATCGGCGCATGACCCTCGCCCGCTGGCCGAACGAGGGGTGGACGACCATTGCCAAGATCATTGACGCAGGGTCCTGCCCCCGGAAGGGTGACAAGTCCGGCAAAACTGGCGTGTTCGAGTATGCGGGCGACAGACCGGCGCGCTGGAACGTGGACGCCGGTGTCTGGCTTTTGGGCTACTGGTGTTTCGACTGGTATGCCGAGGTCATCCAGGTGAAAGCCATTGACCGCGAGAAACGCCGAATCACACTGGCAGCGCCTTCCCTCTACAGCCTCAAGCCAGGAAACCCTTCGCCGCGACGTTATTGCGCCCTGAACCTGCTCGAGGAGCTGGACCGGCCGGGTGAATACTACATTGATCGCCCCTCCGGGCTTCTCTATTTCTGGCCGCCCGCGGAGATGACCGGCGCGCGCATCGTTCTCTCCACCCTGACCGAACCCGTCCTCGCCTTGAGGGAAACGTCTCACGTGATCCTTCGAGGATTCACTGTCGAGGCGACCCAGGGAAACGGCATTGAAATCAGCGGCGGAAGTAACAACCGCATCCAGGCCTGTGAAATCCGCAACACCCGTCAGCTCGGCGTCAAGATATCCGGCGGCGCAAGGCACCGGGTGGAAGCCTGCGACATTCACGATACCGGTACGGGCGGAATTGTCCTGGAGGGCGGCGACCGCAGGACGCTTACCCCGGCGGGCCATGAAGCGGTGAACAACCACATCTGGCGTTTCTCCCGCCACCAGTTGACCTACGCCAACGCCGTTTCCCTCCGGGGCGTCGGCAACCGCGCCGCGCACAACCTGATCCATGATGCACCGCACCAAGCCATCAGCGTCTACGGCAATGATCATGTTTTCGAGTACAACGTCGTACACCACATCTGCACCGAAACCGACGACTGCGGCGCTTTCTACAAGGGCCGCAACCCCTCCTGCCGCGGCAACATCATCCGCTACAACTTCTGGCATAACATCGGCAGCCCGATGGGCCACGGCAACGCCGCCGTTTACTTCGACGACGGCGACGGCGGCGACACGGTGTTCGGCAATGTCTTTTTCCGCTGCGGCGAACCGGGAAAAGGGTCCTTCGGAACCGTGTTCTCGCACGGGGGACACGACAACCTGGCCGAAAACAATATCTTCATCGAATGCAAGCGAGCCCTGGGTTCCGCACCATGGAACGACAAACGCTGGAGGGCCTGCCTCAAGGCCAAGCTCTGGCAAACCCGCCTTCTGAAAGAGGTGGACATCACCAAGCCGCCCTACACGACGCGTTACCCGCGGCTGGTGGGATTTATGAACCCGCAGCCCGGCCAGGTGCGGATCAACCGGGCGGTGCGCAACCTGATCGTGATGTGCGCCGACGTGAGCAGCGGAAACTGGCAGGTCCGCCCGGAGGAGAACTGGGTGACGGATCGGGATCCTGGCTTCGTGAATGCGGCGAAGGGGGACTTCCGGCTTCGGCCCGACGCCGAGGTGTTTGCCAAGCTGCCCGGCTTCCAACCAATTCCCTCCGAAAAGATCGGCCTTTATAAGGACGAACTCCGTCCCAACCCACCCGTCGAGGCCTGGACGTACGGGCCGCCGAAGCCGCTCCCCCCTCTCCCTAAGAGGCGACCGCGGCGGAAGCCCAAACCCAAGCCCCGAACAGGACCGGCCCCGGTCTTCAAGGTGACCAAAGCAGGGGCCGCAATCACCATTGATGGGGGCATTAACCCCGCCGAGTGGAACGGCGCTGACCCCGCCAACGCCATGATTCTCGCGCAGGATGCGAATGGAAACAAGGCGGCGCGATGGAGCCGGGCCTGGCTTGCCTACGATCGGGACGGACTTTACATCGCCGTGGACAACACCATACACCCCGAAACCAAGCTCAAGGGCAACAAATGGGGACTGGACGACGCGGTCGAGGTCAGCCTGCGGGTCGTGCGGAAGGGCAAAGCGCCGCCGATTACCGTGGTCCGCGGCTACGGCAATGGCTTCCTCCAGTTTGGCGAGACACCAAACGGCGATGAAGCAGCAAAAACCATGGATCCGGGCGGCGTCGCTTTCAAAGCCCGCAGGCCGACGCCGGACCGCTGGACGGCGGAGTTCTACATCCCCTTCCGAATGTTCGGGTTCGACCCGGCGGCGGACGCTCGGCTCGCTTTCAACTTGACCGTGCGCAAGACGGACGATAATCTGTGGGTGATGTGGGAAGGTACACGGGGGCATTCCTACGACGTAGCCCAGGCGGGGTTTCTCGAATTCATACGGTAAAGAAAGAACGCGCCCGTCGGCGGATGGAATTGCAACCGAAAGCAAAAGGAGAACAGAATGAAAGAAAGCATGTGTGTAGGAGCGGTGTTCGTAGTTCTTGCATTGGCCGCCATTCCTTCGGCTCAGGCCGCCGCGACCGTGCTCTATGTCGCCGCCGACGGCAACGACGCCTGGTCGGGCAAGCTGGCTGAACCAAACGCCGACAAGACCGACGGCCCCTTCGCCACGCTCGAACGCGCGCGCGATGAGATCCGCAAGATCAAGAAGGAGGGGGGGCTGCCCAAAGGCGGCATCGTCGTCGAGGTGCGCGGCGGCAGGTATGAGTGTAACAAGGTGATCGAGCTGACCGCCGAAGATTCGGGGACGGCCGACGCGCCCATCGTTTATCGCGCCCGCCCCGGCGAGGAAGTCCATATCACGGGCGGCAAAATCATCACCGGCTGGAAGCCCGTGGCCGATTCCACCCTCCTCAACCGCCTGGACCCGGCCGCGCGAGGGAAGGTGCTCCGGGCCGACCTGAAGGCACAGGGGATTGCCGACTGCGGCACTCTGGGCGGCCGGTTCGGCGGGAAGCCCCAGTTGCGGCTCGAAGTGTTTTTCAACGACAAGCCCATGCAGATCGCGCGCTGGCCGAACGACGGGTTTATCAAGATCGCCGAGGTCCTGGGGAAGACGACGCGCGAGGTGCGCGGAACAAAGGGATGCAAGGAAGGGATCTTCCAGTATGAAGGGGACCGGCCGAAACGATGGGTCGGCGAGAAAGAGGCCTGGGTGCTCGGCTATTGGTTCCGCGACTGGGCGGAGCAGCGCCACAAGATCAAATCCATTGATCCGGAGAAACGGATCATCGAGGTGGAAAAACCGTATCACCATTACGGCTATCGCAAGGGGCAATGGTTCTATGGGTACAACATTCTGGCCGAGATCGACCAGCCCGGCGAGTGGGTGATTGACCGGGAGGCGGGGGTGCTCTACTTCTGGCCGCCCGGCGACATTACCCAGGGAAAGGTCGAGGTCACGGTTACGCCTGGGTTGGTCAACATGATGGAGACATCTCATGTGACTTTCGAGCGGCTGTTCTTCGAGGGAACACGCGGCACGGCAATCACGATGAAGAACGGCGAGCATTGCCGCATCATCGGCTGCACCTTCCGCAACCTGGGCATCCATGCCGTGGTCGTCTCCGGCGGAAAGGACGTCGGTGTGATCGGCTGCGACATGTACGGCATGGGCGGCGGGGGGGTTTTCCTTAGTGGCGGCGACCGGAAGACGCTGACGCCGGCGAAGCACTTCGCCGAGAACAACCACATCCATCATTACAGCCGGTGGGACCGGATGTACCGCCCGGCCATCGTCCTCCGGGGGGTGGGCAATCGCGCATCGCACAATCTCATAGACAACGCCCCGCACATGGCCATGGGCTTTGGCGGCAACGACCACATCATCGAGTTCAACGAGATCCACAGCGTGTGCTATGAGTCGAACGACTGCGGGGCGATCTACGCCGGGCGCAACTGGACAATGCGCGGCCACATCATCCGCTACAACTATCTTCACCACATCTGCGGCCGCGAGGGGCGAGGGTGTGTCGGCATTTACCTCGATGACATGTTCTCCTCGGCGACAATCTCCGGGAACGTGTTCTATAAGGTCACGCGCGCGGCCTTCATCGGCGGCGGCCGGGACAATGCCGTCGAGAACAACGTCTTCGTGGACTGTCCCCGCGCGATGCACATCGACGCCCGCGCACTCGGCTGGGCGCACGCCACCGGTGACCGATGGATCGAGGAGGCCAACAAGAAAGGCACGATCTCGGGCATCCAATACAAGGAGCCGCCGTATAGCACACGCTATCCTCAACTCATCAACATCCTCAACGAAGACCCCAAGTCACCCATGGGCAATGTGGTCCGGCGCAACATTTTCTGGCCGGGCACGAAGGAAGATTTGATACGGTACGGGCGCGGCCGCGAACCGAGAGACACGTGGTGGGACGACATCCAGCGGAAGATCAAGCCGCTGGTCAAGATCGAGGACAACCTCATCAACGAGGACCCGAAGTTCGTGGATGAGAAAAACTGCAACTTTCAGCTTCGCGACGATTCCCCGGCATGGAAGCTCGGGTTCAAACGGATCCCGTTCGAGAAGATCGGCCTCTACAAGGACGACCGCCGCGCCTCCTGGCCGGTGACACACACGGTGCGGCCCATGCCGACCCCCCCGCAGATGTCGCGGCCCAAGGTCAAGCGCAAAGGCCCGCCGGCCGTCTTCCGCGTAGGCAGGACAGGGGCGCAGATTGCCATCGACGGCGCCACCGGCCGGGCGGAGTGGCCGGGAAAGGCCATGATCATCGAGCAAGGCATCTGGGGTGAGAAGATCGGGCCGACAAGCAAGGCATGGCTGAGCCATGACGGGAAAAATCTGTACATCGCGATTGTGAATGATGTCGATCCCTCCAAACCGATCCACATGGGGGCGACCTGGGGGCAGGACGACGCGGTGGAGGTGGCTGTCATGAACCCCGCCGCGGGCAAGAACGCGCCGATCTTCGTCCTGCGCGGCTATCCCAACGGACAGTTTGAGAGCTCCGATGAAGCCGGAGCGCCCGCCGATGCGGTGAAGAAAGCAGGCGACGCGGTGAAGTTCGCGGCGAAGGTCATCGACAAGGGGCACTGGTCGGCGGAATACTGCATCCCCTTCGCCGCGCTTGACATCGACCCGGCGAAGCACGGAAAGCTTGCGTTCAATATCAGCATCAGGAAAACCGCCAAGCCTCTCTGGCTGATGTGGCAGGGGACCGGCGCGCAGACGTGGCGCGCGGATAACGCTGGATTCATTGCGCTGACAAAGTAGCAGGGAGAGTTCGTATGCGAATCGACTCACACGCCCACGGCCATGCAGTGAACCTGAATGGTTCGCCGAAGGAGTATATCGCCCGATGCAAGGAAGAGGGCGTGGACGCCGTCGTCCTGATCGCCAAGCCCGATCCGCTGTTCGCATCAAAGAAGAGGATGGGAAGCTTCGTGATCCCCGTCGCGATCATCGACATCGACGAAGCGAAGAAGGACGACATCCATCGCCTCTTCGACCAGGGCGCGGCCGGCATCAAGTTCATCTGCCCGAATCATCCCTATGGCGATGAGCGATATTTTCCGTTCTACAAGGCGATCAAGGAGCGCGACGGCGTCGCCGTGTTCCACACAGGCTACCTGATGCACGACCCGGAGTACACGCGGTATCGCGTGAAGCTGGACGACATGCGCACGTCGCACATCGACACCATCGAGCGCTGGGTGCCGCACCTGCGCGTGCTGATGGCGCACTTCGGCAACCCGCACTGGGAGGAGTGCTGGAAGATGGCCTGGGCCCACCCGACGGTCTATGCCGACCTGTCCGGCGGCACGGCGATCCACCGGTCCATGCTCATGTGGCGGGAGATGTTCGCGCCGAACGGAGCGCTTATGTCCGATTGCCTGGGCAAGGTGTGTTTCGGCAGCGACACGCAGTATTTCGGCGAGGCGCACCGCTTCGGGCCATACATTGATTTTTACGAACGGCTGTTCAATGAGGTCGGGGCGCCGGAGGAACTACGGGAGAAAGTCAACGCGGGGAATATTCTTTCGCTGTTCAAGTTGGAGGGGCTTTGATGCCCCCAACCGGCCCAGTCATTGCGCCTATCCCACGGAGAAGATTCATGCGAAATTGGATGTGGACGGTGGTATCGGTCACGGCACTGAGCAGCATGGTTTTGGCCGGGGGCAACTTCGAGCTGGCCCCTGCGAAGCTTTTCCATGCTCGTGACGGCCTCGGAAACGTTTTCGCGAAACTGAAATCCGGGAAAGACGTACGGATTGCCTATTTTGGGGGCAGCATCACGGCGGCGCGCGGGTGGCGGGTGAAGACGCTCAAGTGGTTCCAGGAGCAATACCCGAAGGCCAAGGTAAGTGAGATCAACGCGGCCATCGGCGGCACGGGATCCAATCTCGGCGTGTATCGGTTCCAGCAGGATGTTCTCCAGCACAAACCCGATCTCATCTTCGTCGAGTTCTCCGTCAACGACGGCGGCGCGAAGCCAGAGAATATCTATCGCGGCATGGAGGGCGTCATCCGTCAGGCATGGAAGACCGACCCGACTGTCGACATCTGCTATGTCTATACCTTCCGCGTCGGCTACGAGAAGGACCTGGACAAGGGCCTGTGCCCGCGAGCGGCATCGGCGGATGAGAAGCTGGCCGAGTACTACGGCATCCCGTCCATCAACATGGCCATGCGCGTGGCCGAGATGGCGCGCGAGGACAAGTTGATCTTCAAGGGGAAGACGGATGCAAAGGGAAGGCTTCTTCCGGGGCCGGAGGGGGTTATCGTTTTTTCGAAAGATGGCGTTCACCCGGTCGATGTAGGGCACAAGATTTACCTCGATGTCATCGCCGATGCGCTGAAAGAGATGGAACCCGAGTCGAAACCCGGTCCGCATGAGCTGAAGAAACCGTTCATTGCCGACAACTGGGAGAAGGCCAAGCTGGTCCCGCTGGACAAGGGCATGCTCAGCGCTGGCTGGAAGAAGCTGAGCTCGGACAAGGGTCTGGGCAAGCGCTTCCACAATCGAATGCCCGACATATGGGAAGCGACCCAACCGGGCGAGACAATCTCGTTCAAGTTCAGGGGCACAGCGGTGAGTCTCTATGATCTCGTCGGTCCCGACGGAGGGCAGGCGGTGATCACCCTCGATGGCGAGACGCGCAAGCCGCGCCCGCGGTTCGACAGGTACTGCTCTTACCATCGCATTTCCATGCTGAGTATCGGGCAGGGGCTGGAGGACAAAGTCCACACGGTGAAGGTCGAGATTCACCCCGAGCAGCCGGACCGTAGCATCGTGACGGACCGCGAAAAAAACAAGCCGAACTTCGACCCGAAGAAATATGACGGTACCGTCCTGCGGGTCGCCTCGATCATGATCATCGGGGACATTGTGAAGAACTAAGCCAGACAGCCGATCTCACATGGCGGCGAACCGGGCATAGAGCGCGTCCAGCTTCGTTACGGCGTCTTCGATGCGATACCGTATCTGAACTGTGCTCCGCGCCGCGCGGCCGAGGCGGCGGCGGAGCGTTGCATCCTGAGCAAGGCAGGAGACGGCCTGGGCCAGAGAAGTTGCATCGCCTGGCGGCACGAGCATGCCGTTCACCCCATCCTCAATCACGTCATCCAGCCCACAAACATCCGACGCGACTACGGGCTTGCCGGCGGCCATGGCTTCGAGGAGGGCGTAGGGCCGGCCTTCCCAGAGCGATGGCAGGACGAAGAGGTCCATGGCGGCGTAGAGGTCGCGGGTATCCTCGCGATGGCCGGGCATGAGGACCTTGTCGGCGATCCCGAGCTGGGCCAGCTTTCGCCGAAGCGAATATTCCTCATCGCCCGATCCGGCGATGAGGAAGTGCATGTCGGGGAATTCGCGGGACAGCTTTGCTGCCGCATCCAGCAGGACGGGGAGCCCTTTCTGCCTTGTCAGCCGGCCGACCGCGCCGACGAGAATCTGCTTGCTCCGCAATCCCAGCTCCTTCCTGGTCTTCGCGCGGGTGCGAGGCCGTTTCAGGTCCTCCGCATCCAGCACATTCTCGATGGTGAATATTCGGTGCGGGGGAAGGACACCCAGACCGGCGGCAAGTCGTCGTTCATGTTCGGACACGGCGACGACGGCATCGGTAAAGTGGGCGCAGGTCTTCTCCACGAGGCGATAGGCGGTCTTCGTGAATCGTCCCGTTGTCATCTCGAAGGCGAAGGCGTGGGGCGTGTGGATCACCACCGGCACGCGGGCCAGCCGCGCAGCGAGGCGGCCCAGGATGCCGGCCTTGGAGGAGTGGGTGTGGACGATGTCGTAGCGGCAGCGGCGCATGTGTCCGAGCAGATTCCACAGCGCCCGCAGGTCCGCGAGGGGGCGGATGGATCGAGGCATCTGGATGACCGTAACGTTGACGCCGGCCGCGCGGAGCGCTTCGATGTCCTTCTGGAAAACCGGATCGCGGAGGGTGGAGCAAACGAAGGAGAGGACGTAGCGGTCTCGTGGCAGATGGCTCAGTATCTGCAGGACGTGCTTCTTTGTCCCGCCAATCGTGGCCTCAAGAACCTGGAGCACTCGGAGTTTGCGCATCTCCGCCTCCGCCCTTCAAGCGCCTCTTGATCTTGTCCAGTCCCTCCTCGCGCAGCCAGGTGAGGATAAGGAACATTTCTTCGATTCTCAGGAAGAAGGCCCCCGCGATCAGGACGGCAAGCCCGATCAGCGCGGGGACGCCGGCGACCATGAACTTGACCGCCTCGAAGGCGACCCGCTTCAGCGGGGGGAAATCTCTTGTGAATTCGATGTTGTCGAGCCAGATGGCGCCGTTGCCGTGCACAATGAAATTGACCTGCGAAAGATTTTTCATCTCCGCGGCATTGAATTGGAGGGTGTACTTCTGGCGCTTTCCCGTTGCATTGACGTCGAAGGTGCGAGTGGCATCGTGTGGGGCGGCGTAGAGGTGCACCTCCAGTTTGTGCTTGCATTCCGTCTTCACCTTGAACGTCAATGTGTTTGTTTTCGACAGGTCGAACGGCCTGAGATCGCGGCTGACGGACTGACCGTCAATCCGCAGGGCAAGCTCCGGCTCTTCGTCCGGCTTCCGGATGTTCTCTACCCGAATCCTGGTGTTCGGACCGGCTTGCCAGTTGGCGGCGGCGCCTGTTTCCTTGAACACGTCCACGACCACATGCCGCCCCTTCATGTTATTCGGATCGAGAACCGTTTTGATCGCCTTGCTTCCGGCCCGCGTGGCAAACCAGACAACGACGCACACCACGGAGAGCTTGGCAAGGAACTTGGCCGTGGGCAGCACAGGCAGGATCGGGATCTGCCAGCGCAGCAGGCTGAACAGGAGTATGTTCTTGAGGCCGCGTGACAGGGGGAAGGAGAACATGACCACGAGAAACAATCTGTCCATGGCCTCGGGTCCCGCGCCGGGCCCGGTGAGTGTGAAGAAGTGGTCGCAGGCGAAAAGAAACGCTACGTGGCAGATCGACGCGATGAGCCCGGCGAGGGTGGGAATCCATGTGCGCTGGAGCGAGAAGAAGGACTGCATCAACACATTCTCGACGGCGTAGAAGAAAAGGCCGGATATGTAGATGGTGAGGGCCAAGCCGCCGTAATGAAGGTGCCGTGGGTCGAAGAAACCCCGGTCATAGACAAGCTGCATAATATCTCGAGCCAGGACAGCCATGATGACCGACAGGGGGATGAAGAACAGCGCCATCATCCGGCAGGCGCGATCGACTACGCGCCCAAGCGCTTGAAGGCTCTTTTTTGCGGCCATGTCGCAGAGGTAGGGCAGCATGGCGATGGCGAGGGCATACCCCACAAGGACGCTGGGCAGTTGGCCCACCTTTTCCGCGTACTTCTTGTCGCTGAGCAGCCCCGGCAGGGCCGCCTCGGTGGTGAAGTTGTCCGTGAGGACGTCCCGCGCCTTGGCGACGAGAATGCCGATCAGCAGGGGAGCGGCCAGCGCGGCGAACCGCCCGATGAGCGATGTTCTCTTCCGCACGCGAAGCCAAAAGAAGAGAAGATGCGCCATGGCAACGATGACGAACACCAGGAGAAGGATCTTGCTGTTTCCGCGGATGTCGGGAACACCGTATATGACGGCCAGAAACAATGCCACGAATGCGACAAGGATACCGATTTCGGTCGCGAGGCGTCGGAGGGAGACGATCTGCACAACTGGCCGATAGAAACGGAGCTTGCTCTTGAGTCCCATGAAGTTGACGATGAGTTGAACCACGACGCCGACAAGGAACCCGATGGGAATGGCCACGCCGTTGCGCCCCATCAAGGCCACGAGAACGAAGAGCGACAAGGCCCAGAAGATCTTCTGGCATGCGTCGCCGGCGGCCGGATAGCTGAAGATCTTGTAGCTGTTCAGCAGGCCGTAGGTGAAGACGCCGACGCACATGCCGATCAGCCCGGGAAACATGATGCGCACCCACGATACGGTCATGGCGGCGCGGGGATCGTCGATGCTGCGGAAGAACCCCTGCCCCACGGTCCACATGATCTTCGGTGCGAAGACTATGCCGACTATGGCGACAACAATCAGGCCGACGGAGAGGAGACTGGTCGCGCCGCTGGCGAAGCGCCACGCCTCCTCCTCACCTTCCTTGTCCATCGTTTCCATGAAGATGGGAACGAAGGCGGGCATGAAGAACTTCAGGACAATTCCGTAGATCAGGAAGATGACGCTGTTGAAGGCGAGCATGTAGGCGTCGGTCTCGTTCCCGCTGCCGAAGATGGACGCAATGACGACATTCAGCAGGAAGCCGCCGAACTTCCAGAACAGGTAGAAGAAGAAGACCACGAACATGGCACGGACGATGCGGTGGCCGGTGGATTGTGTTGTCTTGTCCACGGTGGTCCCACTAAGCGGGGGCTACTTGCGGTCGGGCGCTTCCCTGTGGACGAGTGAGTGCTTGAGCCATTTTTGGTCGTCCCGTTCGGGGAAGTCGGTTCGGTAATGTACGCCTCGCGTCTCTTCGCGCCACCGCGCCGAAGACGCCACAATTTTTGCGATGGTCAAAAGGTTCTGCAACTCCCATCCAGCGGGAGAATCAAACTCTTTGCACATCACATAGCTGCACCAGAAGTCGATCATGTCCTCCGCCTGGCCGAGGTACGGCTCCGCGCGCTCGATCCCCACGTTCCGCCACACGAGACTGCGCAGGGAATTGCGGACGTCCTCGATATCGATCCGCCCGGGCCGCATGTCGAAGTCGGACTGGATCGGCTTGGGCATGTCGCGCTTCTTGCGCTTCGCCGCCAACCGCCCGGCCTCCTCTCCGGCGCGGCAGCCATAGACCAGTCCTTCGAGCAGTGAGTTGCTCCCCAGCCGGTTTGCCCCATGCAGCCCTGTGGACGTGACCTCGCCGCAGGCGTACAGATCCTCCACACCCGTCCGGCCCTGGGCGTCCACCAGGGCCCCCCCCACCATGTAATGGGCGCTGGGCCGCACAGGAATCTGATCTTCGCAAATATCAATGTCAAAATTGGCGCACAGTTCCACGATACGGGGAAATCGCTTCCGGGTTTTTTCCTTCGGCAGATGGGTCATATCAATGTAAACGCACGTCTTTCGTGTGCGCCACATCTCGTGGACGATACTTCGGCTCACCACATCGCGCGGGGCCAGTTCGGCCTTGGGGTGATAGTTGGGCATGAACCGCTCGCCCAGGGCGTTGCGCAACAGGCCGCCTTCGCCGCGCACCGTTTCGGTGATCAGCGCGCGACTGGCCCCGGCGACATAGAGCGTCGTGGGGTGAAACTGGAAGAATTCCATGTCGCGAAGCGTGGCGCCCGCTCGATACGCCATGGCCAGGCCGTCGCCTGTGGCCACGGGCGGGTTCGTCGTCTCGCGATAGAGTCTCCCGGCGCCGCCGGTCGCAAGGATGGTTTTTGACGCCCACAGCACCGTCGGTCCCTTGCCTTGTTCCACCGTCAGCGCCCCGAAGCATCGGCCGCCGGCCGTGAGGAGGTCGATGACAAAGACCTTTTCGATTACGTTGATGTTTTCGATTTCCGCCGCCTTTTGCACAAGGGCCCGCTGGACTTCCGCGCCCGTCGCGTCGCCGTGGGCGTGAATGATACGTGGATGGCCGTGGCCACCCTCGCGCGTGAAGTTGAGGGCCCCGTCGATCGTGTCGAATTCCGCACCCCACGAGATCAGATCGCGAATCCGCATCGGCCCTTCGGCGACGATTCCCTTAACCACGTCTTCATCGCACAAGCCTTGTCCGGTTGCCAGCGTGTCGGCCACATGCGCCTCCACCTTGTCGTCGGGGGCGAGCACGACGGCGATGCCGCCTTGGGCGTGGTCTGTGTTGGTCTCGTTGACCGCATCCTTGGTGACGACCAGCACCTTGGCGTGCTCCGAGGCATTGATGGCGGCGCTCAGGCCGGCGACGCCGCTGCCGATGACAAGGACATCGCAGAAGACATGAGGAAGGTTCTGTGAGTCAAACCGCTTGAGATAACGGCGAGGTTCCAGGTGTTTTTGCATTGAAGTTCCGTTTGCGCCGGGCCGGGCCGGCCTGCAGCGCTTACTCCTTTGGCGTCTGGTTGGGACGAGTGGTTTGCTCGGAAGAGATCACACGGAAGTATTCATCCACCATGTCTCGATACTCGGGCGAGACGGTGTTTCGCTTGTCCACAAAAAGTTGGGTGATGTTGTCGGGCGTCGAGCGGCTCTGGATAGGTGTGTTCTTGTTGATTGCCATCGTCGCCTCCCGCCCCGGCAGCACCTTGATGGTCTGAGCGTCCCGGCTTAACGCGACCGCGGCGTCGGACGACGCCGGAAGGACCGATCGGTCATGCTTGATCGCCTCGCGAAACCGGGTGACAAAGCTCTGGAACTCCGACTGCGACATGCCAAGCTCGGTCAGGAACTTATCGCCCACCTCGGGGACATCGACGATGCCGGTGGCCTTTTCGATGAGCGTAACTGCCGCCTCGATGTTTCGCCCCTGGCCGCGGGTATCTTTCCCGGCGGCGCCGCCGGGACCGCTGTCTCCGTCTGCTTGCCGTCCACCTGCCATGGCCGGGCCTTTGCCCGGCTGACCGCCGGATGTCCGGCCGCCGCCCTCGGATGGGGACGCGGCGCCCGGTTGCTGTCCCTTGCCACTACTGCCACTGGCTGTTGAGGCCCTCTGGGCCGCCCCGCCGGTCTTCTCTTGCTCACCTCTGTCATTGGCCTGGCTTTGTCCCGCGCCGCCTTCACCTTGCCGGCCGGCTTTGGCGCTGGCCTCGGCCTGCGATGCGCCGGTCCCTTGCTGACCGCCGCTCTTCCCGCCGCCCTTGGCCCGAGCACCGCCTTGCTGCTGGCCGGACTGCTGCCCGCCGCCCTTTTCATTTCCCTTCGCCGTGGCGCCTTCCTGCTGCTGACCGGCCTTCGCACCGCCGCCAGCCTTCGCTTGGTCCGATGCATTCCCCTGCTGGCCGCCCTGGCTGCCACTGCCCGACTGCGGCTTTTCTTTGCGGCCGGCCGCGGCCGAAGTCCCGCCCTTTTTGCCGCCTTGCGAGCCCTTGGCGCCCATTGCCTTCTTGTCCGCACCGGATTGAGATGCGCCTTCACTGCGCATCTGTTTGCTTTTCGCTCCTCTTGCCTTCTGACTGGAGGCCGCCTGTCCGCCTTTTGCGGCGCTGCCGGATTTCTTGTCCTGTCCTCCCGTCTGCTTAGCCGTATCTGCTCTCTTTGCGGCCTGCTGGCCGGCGCCGTCTTGCTTCTCTGCCCGGCTGGAGGCCCCGCGTCGGTCGCTTTTCTGCTTCTGGGCCCCCTTGCCTTTCTCGCCTTGCTCCTGCTGTTGGCGCTCTTGGCGTTTCCTCTTCTCCAGGGCCTCAGCAATCTTGTCGAGCGTGCTCTTGTTTTCCTTGACGAGCTTCGCCAGCTTTAGTTCTTCGCCTTCCGACTTCGCCTCCTGGGCGACCGATTTTTGCTTCGGGGTGTTCTCGGCCTTTGCCTTCTCCCCGGACGGCGGAGTCTCCTTTTTGTCGTTTTCTTTACGCTCGCTGTCGTTTTTCTTCTCCGCCAGTTCCTTGGGCGGCTTCTGCTTCAGCAGCTTCCCGGGGAGTTGCGCAACCTCCGCAGGCTTTTTCTGCTCCTTTTTTTTGTCCCGTTCCCAGCAGGTGATCACACAGGTCGGCGGGTCTTCGTTCTTGTGGCCGTACACATCCACGACTTCGATGTGGTACTTGTCATCGCGATCCACGAAGACCTTGCCTGTCGCCGTTTGTCCTTCGGCCGGCACATCCATCTCGATCCGCTTGCCGCTCTCCGTAAGGATCGCCGCTGAGCGGAGCCGGTGATTCGCGGTAGCCCTTACGGTCGCAAGCGAGCGCTTCACGGCGCTGATGTCTCCCCCCACACTTCGACGCACGGCGGTCGGGTCTTTCGGGTCGGCGTTCACCTCAACCACGATCTTCTCGACCAGGGGAGGCGGCACAGTCTTGATGCGAAACATGTCCGATTTCGTGTCGCCCGCCGTGATGAAATACTCAACCCCCTTGCCGACGTTCTCAATCTGCCCCCGCCAGCGCTGTTCGCCATTTTGCTCCAGGCTCCTGCTCCACCACTCTCCCCCTCGCTCACGCCAGTGAACAGATACATTATCGGGAACCGTGCCGGCGGTCTTCACGAGAACATCAACGGCGGCATTCTCAAGGACGCGCGGCGCTTTCTCCCCGGGCTGGACGGAGGCGATCACTGTTTTCGTGGGGGGGGCGATGTCCTTCTCCGGGGAAAGCGCCCTCCTCAGCGAAGGGACCACGTTCTTGGGCGAGAGTATCGAGTAGGTGAACGACACGATCATGGCCGCGACAAGGAGGTAGCCCGCGTACGTGAAGCGCCGCGACGAGACGACGGCGGCGGGCCGCACGTGAACCATGTGTCTCGCCGTTTCCTGCTTGAGGAGTTTGAGGGCATCGGGCGGCGTTTCCGGATCGTCCTTGACCTGGAGATAACTCGTCAGCGAGTTTTTCATGTCCGGGTACGCATCCTCGATCAGTTTTGCCGAATAGAGATCGCGGATTCGTCGGAGGATCGGAAAGAAAACGCCCGCAGAAATGATGA
Source organism: Planctomycetota bacterium (assembly GCA_013152475.1). GTDB lineage: Bacteria > Planctomycetota > Brocadiia > JAADGH01 > JAADGH01 > JAADGH01. The sequence goes on along the minus strand of JAADGH010000223.1, from coordinate 2,317 downwards.
GAAGCGTCGATACCTTCAGAACGGAAAGGAAAACGAAACGTGTTGCTCGCTGGAGCACAAACAGGTGATCGCACAGGATCTCGAAAAAGAGGAATACGACGAGGAACGCGGCAAGGAATATCAGCCCCGTGCCGACGTCAACCTGCTTGACGCGGTTCCGGACGCGTTTCAGGACAATCGCTATGACTTGGCCGCTTTCCATGGGGTGCTTCTCAGGCGATCAAAAACGTCTTTCCTCTGGGAATCATACCACATATATCCGCAACGGTCAACACAATTGCCCGCCTGTCCACCACTTGGCCTGGGTGCGACATGGATGGACCGCCTGTTGAAGGCTCTCTCTACTCAATTGGACGCAGATGTGTCTGAATGGGTTCCACGGCAGCTTGCCACAGGCGGTTATATTATATTATCAGTTATAATCATATACTATGCTTGCGCAATGGTAAGGCGCTATATGTCCAGTCCAAGATATGATAGGCACCCTGGCACAAATGCCTTGGATCAGATCAGCCATCAGGCCGGATATACGGGGTTAGTATATGATAATATACTATATTATCAGATCGCTGCGGCATGTGCGACAGCAATGTATTTGATTCTTACCACTTTGGTAGGCCATTGCCCTCTCCTTCCTCTCCACTGGTGTCATGTCCCCGTTGTAGTGGCCGCATGGAATACGGAGTAGACAATAAAATATAATATCATATACACTATTGCAGAATGCTCATGGGCAATTCCAACCCATTGCAATCATATGGCCAAATAGCCGTATAATGTCTATCATATTATACTATTATATCAAATACCGCCACAGCTCATGCCGCTGCCTATTCCTTTAAGTAGCTCCTGTTGCGAAAGGTGCGTTTACCCAGCACGCTCAAACAAGTTTGAGCGTGGCACTCAATACTGCCGTGTGTATCACGGATGCCACACCCAAGTAAGGCCTGAGCGTGTCTTTCCGCAACAAAAACCAATATCATCTTGAATGCCATCGGTCCCATAGTCCCCGCCGACCGCTGCTCTTTTGCAACAGATTACAATTTTGCAACTCAGCCAGCAGGACGGGCGTGGGCGCGCCTGCTGCCATCCGGTGCATGAGGCATTTTGCCTGCTCGGAAGCCGCCACGTTCTCGCCTTCGGGGGGCTTGGGGGCTTGGGGGATTGTCGTTAGTGCTTGATTTTGCTTGGGCTTGTACATGAAACGAGCGGGATTCGCTATCATCCCGCTCGTGTTGCTTTTGGTGGAGATAGCGGGATTCGAACCCGCGATGTGTGCCCGGCCCCGGTTGCCGTAACCCTTTTGTTCGCCGCGTTTACGTCAAGTCCTTCCGCGCCCACAGCTTGCAGAGTTCTACTATGGTTCTGGATTTCGCCCGGAATCACCATTTCGCCCACCATTTCGGCCACCTCAGACAAGCGGCTCTGACGGGTCCGTGCGTACACGTTCAGCGTCAAATCCGGCGTCGAATGCCGCGCCAGTGCTTGCGTTTCCTTCACTGTGGCCCCGGTTTCTTGAACCATAGACACGTAGGCCGTCCGGCAAGCGTGGAAGTCCAGCTTCCCCAAGACCGTCTGCTTCGGAATCTTTGCGTTCTTCAAGTCCCGATTCAGAGCGTAGCTCGGATGCACCGGAACATACAGCAAGGGCCGCTCCGGTATCCCTTCAAGTGTGGCGTCCTTCCGGGCAAAGGCCCGCCGGTACAGCTCCCCGGCTTCCCCGCCCTCTGCAAAGGCGCTCAGGCGCTCGACAAGGCTCCTGGGGAGCGGCTGAAAGCCCGGCTTCCGGTTCTTGGTCCACTCGGCATGGAGCACAAGACCGCTCCGCTCCATGTCCAGATCGTCCACGCTCAGGGAGCGGAGTTCATTGGCCCGTAACCCGCTCGTGAAGGCCACTTCATAGAGCAACCGTCGGCGCTCAGGAGCGGCTTTGAGCAGCGCATGGATTTCGTCTCGTGTCATGGCCCGGCGAATGCTCTGCGGGGTCTTGTCGAAAGGCTCAAAGTCCGCAAGGGGGTCTTCCATGAGATACCCACGGGACACACACCAATTGCAGAAGCTCTTGAGGGAATCGGCATAGGAGTTCAGCGTCTTCCCGCTCCGGCCTTTGTCACCAAGCTCTCGGAGCGCCTTTTCCACACGGGAAAGGATGCCGTCCACATCGGCCAAGGTCCGCAACCCAAGCCGTTTCTTCCACCACGTCAAGTGGGAGCGGCGCATCCGCGCATGGGTCTTGCTCCACGAGCGTCCCCCGCGTCCGCCTTGGCTCTCCCCCCATTCCATGTATTCGGCGGCTACTTCCTTGAAGGGACGGCTC
>JAADGH010000053.1 GCA_013152475.1 Planctomycetota bacterium | reverse complement strand
CTGCGTGGACCTCATCTACATCGACCCGCCCTTCAACAGCAACCGCAACTACGAGGTCTTCTGGGGCGAGACGAAGGAGAAGCGCGCCTTCGCCGACCGCCACGCCTCCACCCAGGCCTACATCGAGTTCATGCGGCCCCGTTGCGTCGAGCTCCACCGCGTCCTCAAGAAGACCGGCAGCTTCTACTACCACTGCGACTGGCACGCCTCCCACTACGTCAAGGTCATGCTCGACCAGATCTTCGGGGAGAACCAGTTTCAGAGCGAAATTGTATGGAAACGCAGCAGTGCCCACAGCGATTCGAAGCGATATGGCGCAAACCACGATAGCATTTTCTTCTACACATCAGGAAAGCGTTGGACGTGGAACAAGCAGTTCACGCCTTACGAGGACAGTTATGTTGAGCAAAACTATCGTTACAAAGACGAAAACGGACGACGGTTCCGCGTATCCGATATGACGGCAAACAAGCCAGGTGGCGACGTTTCATACGAATGGACAGCGCCGGATGGTCGAAAGGTAAAGCCTTACAAGGGTCGTTACTGGGCTTACTCGAAAGAGAACATGAAACAGATGGAAGCTGCCGGACTGATCTACTACCGCAGGACCGGGATGCCAATGCTGAAACACTATCTTGACGAAATGCCCGGTGTTCCCCTGCAAACCTTTTGGGATGATATCAGGCCGGTTATTTCAGGAAGTGACGAGCGTCTTGGATACCCGACCCAGAAACCCCTGGCCCTCCTGGAACGGATTATCAACGCCAGCAGCAACGAGAACGATATCGTCTTAGACGCCTTCTGCGGGTGCGGGACGGCGCTGGTGGCGGCGGAGAACCTGGACCGGCAGTGGATCGGGATCGACATCTCGCCCACCGCATGCCGCGTGATGGCCAAGCGGCTGCGCGACGTGTGCAAGCTGCGCGAGGACGAGGCCCTCTGGCGCGCCGGGCGCGGCTTCGTCGTGCGCGACCTGCCCTGGACGGTGGAACAGTTGCGCAAGATACCCCCCTTCGAGTTCGAGAACTGGGCCGTCATCGCCCTCGGCGGCATCCCGAACAAGGCGCAGGTGGGCGACATGGGCATTGACGGACGGATTTACCCCGTCTCGGCCACGCCGAAAAAATCCGGCAAGAAGGCGGGCGAGCTGGAGTTCATGGACGTGTGGTATCCGATCCAGGTGAAGCAGAAGGACAAGGTGGGCCGGCCCGACATCGACTCCTTCGAGGCGGCGCTGACGCGGGAGGACCGGACGAAGGGGTTTTTCGTCGCCTTCGACTTCACCCAGGGCGCGCTGACGGAGATCGACGCCTTCTTCCGCAAGAGCGGCCGGGTGATCGTGGCGCTGACCGTTCAGGAGATTCTGGACGAGCAGATCGCGCGGAAGCTGGCGTAGGGATTTTCGATTGGCGATTTGCGATTGGGCAATGTTAAAGCAACTGGCCCAGCGCACACCCCTCTCCGCGCGCGGAGAAGGGTGCATATTTGTGAATAATCCGGGTTAGAGAAAGGGGAGATCTATGGCAAAAAAATTCGGTTTCTCGTTTTCGTGGAAACGTGCGTTTGGAATTTCGTCCGCCAAAGGCAAAATTTCGAGAAAGATCGGCATTCCTCTCAGTCGCTCGGGGAGACAGCGAAAGGTCGGCAGGTTGCTGGGATGCTGTGTCATTCTGCTGGTATTCGCAATATCGGCCACCTTCCTTTCTGCTGGGGTCACGATCTTGTTGTGGGGCTTGATAGCCTGATCGTTGCCTCCAGGATTCGAGGGCCGAGGACGGTAGAGGATGGCCCAAAACCCCTTTCCTCGTCCCCTGGCTCTACCGGGGGACGGCTTTTCCTGTTGGCTCCGCCCCTTGGCGGCGAAAGGAGTCAGGCGGAGCCTGGCGGATGGGCCGTTCCGAGGCAGAACCCCGGAACGAGAAATGAGAAAGCACCTTTTTTCCTCGTCCCCTGGCTCTGCCGGGGGACGGCTTTTCCTGTTGGCTCCGCCTCTGGGCGGCGAAGGGAGTCAGGCGGAGCTTGACGGATGGGCCGTTCCGAGGCAGAACCCCGGAACGAGAAATGAGAAAGCACCTTTCTCCTGAGAATTCTGCAGGTTCGATTTGATAGGTCCGGTTTTGTGGGGTATACTTCAGATGGTTCCTGTTGCGGAAATGTAGGCGCAGGTTTCATGCCTGCGCGATTGGGCGAGCGACGGGCAAAGAACGCAGGCTGACGCCTGCGGCTACAGGCCCGCGCAGTTTCGGCGGTTTTCCGCAACAGGAACCAACCAGCCTTGTCCAAATTGCGGCCTTATTGGCCGGGGGAGCTACGCCGTTTCTTCGATCAGGTCGGCCTCGATGAGCTCGCCGACAAACTCCCGGGTGTCCTTGTCCACTTCGTCCTGATCCGTGTCGAACTCCGCGAGGACTCCCTGGCGAATCTCATCCACCGACGTCTTGCCGTCGATGTGGTCCCACACGTACTCGGCCACACTATTCAGGACGAAGAGCCGCTGCATGTCCGCCAGTTTGCCGCGGATGGGCACGAGGATCGTCTCCCCCGCGATCTTGCGCGTGACGATCTCCTCCCTGCGGCGGAACACCTTTTGCCATATGTCATCCTGAGAGCTCATGGGGAGTTATTCCATCAGACGGCCCGGCATTTCGCAAGGCGCGAACAGCGTCAATGTGGAAGAGGGCAAGGGGGGCTACCTTTTTGCGATTGTGATTTCGAGTTCGTGACCACCCACCTTCACCACGATGCCGCCCGTCCGGATCGCGACGATCTCTGCGCCATCGACGCGATCGCCCACCCGGACCAGCCGCTGCCGCCCGCTGCCGTCCTGCACGATGGCGCACGGCGCCGCCGCATCTACCATCGTTGCCTTCAGAATGAGGACCGGCGCACCCGCCGACGGCGCCGCACCCATGCCGCCCCCTGCCTTCGGCGCCAACACCTGCCAGATCAGGGCGTATGGGCTGTCCTCTCGCCAGTCGTCGGGCATGGCCATCCGCGAAGGCGGCGCTTCGTCCTTCCGGGCCGATCGGGGCGCAGCCGGCGTTTGATCCGGCGACGGCATCTTCAAGACATTGGCCGGGTCGCCGAGCAGGAGGCAGGCGCGCAATGCTGTCTGCCATCCATTCTGTCCCGCGAGGGACAGCCTGCCCGCGTCCAACCGGCTGCCAAGGTCTCGGTCAGGACCGGTTATGGCGGTCCTCGTCATAAGCGCGGCATCGTCTTCGCTGAGCACGCCGCTGTTCACGATGCAGCCAACCGCGCCTTCCCGCTTTCCTGCCAGCGCCTCTCCCAGGCAGCGGATCGTCGGGCTGTGGAAGTAGCCGTGCGGGGCCTCCACCGAGATCAGGAGCGCCGTGCCGTTCTGGACATTCGGTAAATCGTCGCCTGCCCCATCGATACGGCCCGGACCTGTCACGGACAGGACTGTCCCGTCCGGCTTCAGGTCATACTGGATTAACTTCTGAACGACGTCACGAGCTTCGGCGCGGCTTCGGACGGGCAGACGACCCACGGCCACATCCGGCAGTCGATCCTCTCCGTCCACACATCCAAACCAGCTATCCGACGCCGTGGCGAGGGGGCCGATCTGTTCCACGTGCACCGGGATGAAATCGCCCTCGCTCCCGCGCCCAATAACGCCGTCGCCGAGAAGGACCGCCTGGCGCACCCCCGGCGACCAATTGCGATAGGCGTGCGCGAGGAAGCGGCGAATCGCTGCGGGGTCGCGCTCGCCGAAGGAGAACTCGTCGAACACGTCCTCCACATCGACCACCATCGCGCGCCGCCCCTGCGCCATGCGATGCAGGGCCAGGCGCTTGGCGTCGGCCTCGAACTGCGCGTGCGTGATGATCACGTAGTCCGCGCCCTGCCGGCGGGTGTAAAGGTCCGAAGGCCGATCCAAGACCGCGTCCACTGCATCCTCGGAACGTGGGTCGGCGATCTCATAGGTGTGCCCCGGCGTCACGGCGAACCGCGCAGTCCACAGGTCGCCCTCGGGGACGTTCTTGATGTTTGTCAGGCGCATGGGCGCGTCGGCCGTGACGTCATACACATCAGCGAGGGGCTGCGCCAGGTTGGTGAGGGTCAGCACGCTGCCCTCGACGATGCAGACCCGCATCCCCGGCCGGGCGGCCCGAAGGTTCGGGGTGCAGGCCACGGCGATCCGCCTCACGACCAGCGGGGCCGCGCTCGTGTTCTGCAGGGCGATGGTATTCTGCCCATACGACAGCACAGCGGGCGGTAGAGGGAGGTCCGGTCCGTCGCCGACAGATCGCCCGTTTACCGAGATGGCGAGGCCTTCCCCATCGGCACTAACTTGCAGTCTGCCCCCCCGCGAGATGTCCGGCGCCGGGAGGCGCACGGCAAACTCGCGTGTCTGGCCCGGTGGTATCTCGGCCAGGATCCATCGCTCGGCCAGGGGGAGGGCCTCATCGAAGAAAAGGACCTGCTCGGGGGTATCGAGGATGACGGTCTCGGCCGCCACCTTCGCCGGCGCGCCGTCCTCGGGCGGGGTGGCATCGACCTCGGCCACGCGCACGCCCCGGCCCTGCCCCGCGACAAGCCAGAACACCTGTTCACGACCGTGCGCTTCGCCGTCGCGCGGGACCAGAAACTCGACAAAGTCTGTTGACTTCAGCCTCCCGTTGGCTTCGCCGTGCACAAAGATCGGGACCTCCCGGCCGCGGTGGAACATCGCCAGCCGAAGGGGGGCGCCCAATGCCCGGAACCCCGCCTTGCGCAGCGAGGCCACGCTCGCGCGAAGCATGCCAGATCGCGATGTGCGGAGCTTCACGGCCTCGCCGTCCGGACGCCACACATAGCTCGCCACATCCACCGGGTTTTTCGACAACTGCGCTCCCGGAGCGAAGGTGAGCTTGACTCGGATGCGTTTGTGGAACACGGCCTGCTTCGTCACGGGGTTGTAGGTAACGGGTGTGACCGCGAGAAACGCAATATCCTGCGCCCCCATCCGCCCGCCGGCCTCTACACCGACGACGTCCCCCGGCCACGGTTCGTCCTGGGAATACACCTCCGAGGTTGGGGCGGCCTCCGGCACGAGCGCCCACCGGCCGTTCTCGGCCAGTCGGCTCTTGCCGCCGGAGAGGTCCCGAACCACCCAGCGCGGCGCGGGGGGAACGGTGATGTCTTCGATCTCCTCCGTCTCCGTGGACAGGACCATCGCGCCGGCATCCTTGCCGTCCGGAATGGGGATGGGGAAACTGCGTTTCGGGAGCAGCGGCGCGCCGGGCCGGTTGGTGTGTCCATACCCGACAATCTCCAGGTGGTCGCCCTCACCTTCCACATGTACACGCCTCGGGGCGGGTGGACGAATCTCCAGGACGATGCCGCTGTCGTCCTCCCCCACCACACGGATCCCCGGCGCGAGGGCTTTGCCCTCGTCGGCCTCGGCTGCAGTCGGCGCGCCGCCCTGAGCGGCGGGAACGTCCTCGCCTTTCGCCGCAGTGCGACTGCTGGTTCGTTCGATCGCGGGGTCTTCCGGCCCGTGGTACCCCGGCTTGGTCGGACTTCGCGTGGGCCTCTCTCTCGGAGTACGGGGTGCGCGCGCGACGCGAACTCCCCCGCCGCCGGTTGCCCTGTCGCCGAAGAGGCGCTGCGCCGGATCGCCGAGGAGGTTGAAGGCCTTGATGCAATCCATGTCGCCGTGCTGATCGGCGTAGTCCCTCATGGCCCGTACCACCGCCTCGCCGAGGACTGGGCGGTCGGGGCCGAAGGCTTCTTTGAACAGGGCCTGGGCCAGGACATTTTGCTCGGTATGCCACGCATAGCCCGCCGGCCCCCACACAGCCACCGCCCCGCCGCCGTTCTTGAGCAGGAGCGCCTCCGCCAGGCAGTCGAAACCGGGCATGGCGAACCGCCCCGCCGCGCAGGTGAAGGCCGTCACGACGGCCGGGCGGCCGGCGTTGTTCAGGGACGCCACATCGGCGACGGACAGGATGGGTTCCGCCGCGAAGCGATCCGGCGCGCCGTGGCCCATGTAGTTGAGGAGCATGGTCCCGTTGTTGATGCCGTCAAGCACGCGGCGTCGCGTCTCGGCGAGATTGTTCTTCAAGAGATACGCCTTCTCGATGGCAAACTCGTCGGGGACGATGCGCGCCAGAACATCGCTGTCGGCTGGGAAAGCGCCGCCGTCGTCGGGGTCGTCGGCCACAAACATGACGCGGGAGCGCCAGTCGCCGGCCCCCGTCTCCTGGGCGATGATCTTGGCGATCATGCCCTCCAGCTCGGCCACGCTCGTGACGGGCAGGCGGCCGATGGCCACCTCGGGCACGCCGTCGTCGCCCTCGATGTCGGCGTATCGGTTGTCCGATGCAAACAGGCCGAAGGAGGTACGGGCCATAATGGGGGGCATCAGGTTGCAGACGCCGAAGCCCAGCCGGTCCTTGTAGTCGTACGTGCCCGCACCGACGAGGAGAACATACTTGGGCGGCCGCCGCCACTTGCGGCAGGCATAGTATAGCATGGTGCGGATGGCATTGGGGTTTGCGATGCCGTGGTTGAACTCGTCGTAGACGTCTTCGAGGTCCACCACCATCGTCATCAGGCCGTGGCTCTGTCGGTAGTCGGCCAAGGGCTGGACGGCGTCCCTCAGCTCCGACGGGGTGATGATGACGTAGTCGGCGCCGGGTTTGGCGTGCTTGATGTCGGAAGGTTTGTCCGGCACAATCGAGACGGGCGACACCGCCGCCTGCGGGGTCCATGCCATGTAAAGCGTCTGGGGAGTGCGCGGTTTGAAACTGACGCGATGGCTGCCGGCCACGAGGTCGATCATCACGTTCTTCACCCACTTCACGTCTTTGGGTTTGTCGTTCAGTTCGAAGACATAGATCGACGGGCTGGAGAATCCCGAGATCGTGATGACCTTGTTGCCATCGCCCCGGCAGAGCAGGGCATCGTTTACTGCCGCATAGCGGCGCTGGTAGGAGACGTCGATGGAGTCGATGTAGAAGATGCTGTACGGCACGCCGGCATCGAGGAGCGCCTGAATCTCCAGCGTGTTTTCTCCATCGTTCAACAGACTGGGATCGACGGTGACGGAGGCGGTCCGGGCGCCGATCCCGTCCCATTGCACCTCGCCGAGGGTAGTTCCGTTCAGACGGATGACGGCATGGTGGTCGGGGTTGGCCTCGGTATCCACCGCGCCCTGCAGGTAGACCTTGAGGGCGGCGGGGCCGGGGGCCAGGCCGTCGGTGCGGAAGGTGAACGACCGGGTCTCCATGCCAGGGGCGTCGGCCATGCAGAAATCCCAGAACCAGTAGTCGTCCTCGGGGTCATCGGGGAGCGTAATGAAGGGATAGTGGTCTTCCTCGACGTGGAGGAACTCAGCGAAGGTCTGGGTCCCTGCGGCCGGGGCGCGGACCTTGCCCCTTGTTCTCTTCATCTTTCCCGCGTGACCGGTGCTCAGCCGATAGATGTTTTCGTCGGTGTAGAGGCTGTCCAGCTTCTCGGCGTAGAAGTAGATGCCGGTGTGGTCCGGCGCGGGCAGGTAGGGTACCGAGCCCCCCCGGTTGGTCAGGCGGAGGAGATGTCTCTCGATGAGATGCGCAACGTCTTCCTCGCTGTCGAGGGCGCCGGCGATCTGCGCTGCGCTGAGGAAACAGACCCCCTCCTGTACCACGGCGATCTTCGCCGCAGGGCCTCTGGACCGGGTCCTTGTTTTGATCTTTGTGGTCTCACGCATGGCATGGGCGGCCCGGAGGCGAAGGGCCTTGGCGGGGGACACTGCACGAGGCGACCGAGTAAACATGGAACGGGAACTCTTCGGCTTCGCCTCATGCCGCCGGCGGGGTTCCTCCTTCGGAGTGGAAAGGCCCCGGCCGCCCCCCTTCACGGTCACGGTAAAGGGCCCATAGGTTCGCTTCTTGCCGCGCGCCTCGATCTCCACGAGCTTGTAGCTGTATTCTTTGCCGACCTCTGCATCACGGTCGACCAGCCGATAGGTCCCTCCTTGCGGGGCGTTGCGGAGGGCGGGCAGCAGGCGATCACTCACTTTCACGTATTTCTCTTCACCGTCCTTCTCTTCGAGCCGCAGGAGGTGGAAGCCTGCGGTGTGGATCTCCGAGGCGGTCTTCCACTCCACCACCGTTTTGCCATCATCTTCAAATGCCCTGAAGTCGGAGAGGGCGACCATGGTGGGAAGGACGTCGCCGTTCTCGGTAACGGCCAGATTGCAGAGGGGACCGAAGGTATGCGTGGCGGCGCCGGTCTCGTCGGTGTAGATGGCCATGGTTCCCATCACGACCTGGGTCAGGTCCACCTCTGTTACTTCGACGCGCTGCCCCGCGGAGGTGGGGGTCACATCCACGTCATATGTCCAGAAGCCGGTGTCCCCCGGCGCGATGGTGCCGGGGTCCCACACGGTGATCCCGGAACCGCCGACTGGGGGTTCGATCCGGATGGACCCCTGCGAGACGGTGGCGTTGTCGGCATAGACCACCTCCGCTGCCGCGGGGATGCGGGCGCCGATTCCCTGATTCGGTGGCGTGAAGACGATCGGGTAGGCCGTCGGGTTTTCGAAGTAGATATCGATGCGAAAGCGCGATGTCTGCCCCTGGAGGGGCGGATTGGGCCCGGACACGTGGCTGACCATCTGCATCATGTAGGGCTTAACGGGGGCTGTGCCGGAGTCGGTGGGGAGGTAGAAGCGAATGCTGTATGCCTCCGGCTCGGCGGTGGGCGGCGGGCCGCCGGACCGTGGTGTGCCGCCGTAGAAGGTGGCGTAGTTGCCGCCGGCGCTGACGCGCTCGTAGATGGTCATGGCGCCGGACCAGATGCCGTAGTCGCCGGCCCACGCATCCCTGTTCCAGCCGGTGAGGGGATTGTTGGCCCAGACATTGTTGCCGGACATCTGTGGCTCGGTGATGCTAAAGCTCTGGGATGCGCGGGTGGTGAAGCTGAAGTTACTGGTGAACGGTCCGGTGTCGAAGTTGTCGGTGTCGAAGTCGTTGATCTCGACAGCGCAGAGCTCCGTGACGTAGGGATAGAACTGGACCGTCCGGCTGTCGCCGCTGCTGGAGTTTCCGTCCGTGTCGTGGGTGCCGATCTGCAGATAGGTGGGAGAATAGATATTGATCTCCCGGCCGCCGGGGCCGGGGTCGCCGTCGTGGGCGCGGACGCCGTAGCTGTTCAGGTCGTCGCCGGAGGTAACGGCCGACGACATATCCACGCGGAGCTCCCAGTGTCCGGGCGTGGGGTTGTTGGCGCCATAGATATTGAACCACCTATTGTGCAGAAAAGGAAAGTTGCCAGGCGTTGCGGTGCCGCTCCACACGAGCGTTCCCGATGGATTATAGAGCCGGTATCGGCACGACGTGTTCCAGCCGCCCCGCGCGCGGTCCAGGTTCTCCGACCAGTTGCCCGCCTGCTCCAGAGCACCCGCCCCCACATCCGCATCAAAAAGGTCCACCTCCAGGCGACTCGTGCCCGGCGTGACTTCGATGTAGTACACATAATAAGTGTTCAGCCCGTACCCATCGCTTCCGCCCCAGCCGACGGAGCTGACGTAGTCCCCCCAGTTCCTCGCGGAACCGGAGCCCATGGGGGTGAACCATTGTCCGGCGATATTGCCCCCGGCAAGGGCGGGGATGGGGAGCAAGGAGACAAGCAGGAGAAAAATTGCGGAAAGGCACCCACACACACCTGTATTCGCCTTGCGTACTGCATTTCGTCGTCGGCTGGACATCCCTGTCGAATCTTTCGAGTGAACGACGGTCCGTTCCGGTACAGGCATGCACGTCGAACGTTGGCGCGGCAACGCTGATTCGGAAGCCCCTCCTGGGGCGGAATCCTCGACTGTTACACTTGCCTGCCCACCAAGTACAAACCCCATGCGTCGCAGTTCTCCGCAAGATATAAACACCCTTATTATATCCCCCCTTCCCCATTCTGTCAAGGCAGTTTTCGCGAGGAGTTGACGCGCTGTCTCCCCTCTGTTATCCTATCGTTGCAGTTTTCCGGCCAGGGTACGTGCACCGAATGCGCCCCGCCCCCCAGCGCGGGATAGGCCAGCGTTGGATTGCTGCTTTTACTTTCCGCTGTGGGGAACGGCGATGGGACATTTGTTACTGGGAGACGCAGTGATGAACCTCTTCTCCTCCAGGCGGAAGCTGTCGAACCTCAAGATGACGAGGAAGTTCCACTTCAAGTACCTCGGCCAGTTGCTCCTCGTTATGATCGCGCTCATCGTGATTGCGAATATTTCCCTATACCTCTACTTCGAGGAGCACTGCCAGAATGTGAATGTTGCGCAGCGCGCCCCCGAAAAATACCACACCGTCCGCGCGGTGCTCATCACTGTCCTGTGTGCCGAGACGGTTCTCGGGGTAGTCGCAATGGTTTCCCTTACGATCCTGACGACGCATCGCATCGCCGGCACGTCCATCAAGTTGAGGAACGCCTTTGAGGAGGTGCGGAAGGGGAACCTGGAACACCGGATCAAGTTCCGCGCTTACGACCACTTCGAGGAGGTGGAAGACGCCTTCAACAATATGATGGAGGCGCTGAAAGAGCGCGCCGGGGACGCATCCGAACAGGCGGCAGACGACTGATTCCTCGGTGTCCCGGTTGTGTGGACTGGCAGATTCCTCGTTTTTTCTTCTCCATTTGGCCAACGTGTTATTTCGCGACGAAGAAGCCACGTTCTCAATCACTTGACGGCCAAGTCGATGAAGACCAGTGATGCTGCGTTGCCTTCGAGCATCTGCACGTCGATCCGGTTGAGGCCGTCCTTCAGGAGATTCGCGGGCACGGCCCAGGCACGCAGTGTCTCACGCGTTCCCAGCCCATCACGATAGGGCGTGGGATAGGGTTCGGAGATGTCTTCCGATGGTGAGCATTCTACACCGTTGAAGGCAACGGCCGGCTCGCAATCGCCGAGGGGCTGGCTGCTCTGGATGCGGAGTCGGCCATCTGTCTGCCACCCGCCGGTCGGCGG
>JAADGH010000233.1 GCA_013152475.1 Planctomycetota bacterium | reverse complement strand
TCTCTCGTTCCGAGGCTCTGCCTCGGAACGGATCATCCGTCCGGCTCTGCCGAACTCCTTTCGCTGCGAAGAGGCGGAGCCAACGGGGAGAACCGTCCCCCGGCAGAGCCAGGGGACGAGGAAGAGAAGGTGCAATTCTTCCGTCTACTTCGTATCAGGCATCGGCCGCCCCGCTTTCTCCGCCAGCGTACGCACCTTGGAAAGAACGGCATCCTCCACCGTGACGTCGAGGAAGCCGAAGCCCGTGATGAATTCATGCGACTCGTAGCCGCCTTCGCGATGGACACGCGCCGACGGCAGGTAGCCGAAGTAGTCGGCGCAGTAGCCGGCGACCCATAGATTCAGCGGGCCGATGGTTCTTTCGATTAAGCGAATGTAGTCGCCGACCACCTCGCCCGACATGCGGACGAGGGTCAGGTCCTCGCCGAACTGCCACACGGCGATGGGCGAGCGGTAATGCGTCGCCCAGGGCTTGCCCGAATCGATCATCGCCTGGATACGGTCGGCCTGCTTGGCGTAGTATTGCCCCTGCTTGCGCATGGCGTCGAGGTGCTCCGGAGTGGGCTGCGGCTCCAGCGGCATGTCCACGTGGTCGAAGGCGATGCGCAGCGGCCCGCGCACGGGCTGGAACTCCTGCCCCTCCTCCTCTAACAGGCGCTGGACCTCCGCGCCGAGCGCTTCGCCGTGCTGTCGGCACAGATCATAAGTGCCTCGGGGGTATGGGTTTGCATCCGCGCCGCAGCCCATGAGGAACATGGCCTGCATGCCCGGATGCTGGCGCTCGAGATACCGATAGGCGAAGCCGGCGTAGTTGGCGGAGATCATGCGGTTTGCCCCGCCGAGGGTCGTGTTGTGGCAGGCGTAGCCGAACAGGAGGCCGCGCAACCGCCCCGCCGGGTCAGTCACCCGAAGCACCGGCACGCTTCGGTCTACATATCCGCGCGGGTTGGGTGCGTTTCGCACGCCGGTTGGTGTCGGCTTGCGACGGTTCATGACGAAGGAGGTGGAGCCCGTGGCCCAGGACAGTTCGGCTGGTTTCATGTCGGCAAGTGCATCGGCGACGACTTCGACCATGCGCTGGCGAACCCGCTTGTTGTATCTTTCGATGACCTCGATCTGTTCGGGTGTCAGCTCCCAGCACTGCTGGTAGCGGATGCCGAAGATCGGCCCGGCGTGGGTGTGCGAGGAGTTGATGATGATCTGCCGCCGCTCCAGGCCGGTGGCCTTGCAGATGTCGTCGAGGACGACGTTGGCGAAGTCGAGGTCGAAGCTGATGACATCGGTGGTGATGATGACGCCGCGCTCGCCGCCGGCGTCCTCCACGGCCAGGGCCTTGGCCATGAGCGGGTCGAGCACGCCGACCGACGGCTCATCGCGTCCGCCGTAGCCGCCCATGCGGATGGGCTCTTCGGGGGTGATGTCAACCTGAGCGAAACCGGCTTTCAGATCGGGCACAGTCTCTCCTCCTCAAGGGGCTTGGCCTATTCCGGCTCCCCGCCCCCGGCGTATCGCTTCGCCAGATCGTCCACGGTCTCCTGCTCGATCTTTGTGAAGAGGGGCGTTGGTTTGTCGCAGATTGGTCGGCCAGTGAGGCAGTCCCAGTCCTCCACTTGGTCCCAGCGGAGCGAGTGCACGTCCTCCTCGATGCCGAGTTGCCGGAAGATCTCCGTGGCGGTGAACGGGATGAACGGCGCGCTCAAGATCGCCACGCTCCGAACCAAGTGGATGCAGGTGGAGATCGTGTTGCCTGTCACCGGGCCCTCCTCCTTGCGTGTGTGCCAGGGCTGCTTGTCGTCGAAGTAGCGGTTGCACTCGTCCCACAGGTCCCGCAGCTCGCGCAAAGCCAGTTGGATCCGGCACTCTCCGAGCCGTTTGCTGACTCCCTTGCGGGTTTTCGTGACGAAGGCCCGCACGTCCTGGTCGCGTTGCGACAGGCTCTCGATCTTCGGTACCGTGCCGTCGAAATACTTTTTTGCGAAGGTGAGCGTGCGGTGGACAAAGTTCCCCAGCACGTCGGCCAAGTCCTTGTTCACGCCCTCCATGAACCCCTGCCAGGTGAAATCCGTGTCGCCCTTCTCGGGCGCGATCTTCACCAGGTAGTACCGCCAGTAATCCGGCGGGAACAGCTCCAGCGCATCGTCGGTGAAGACGCCGCGGTTCTGGCTGGTGGAGAACTTCCCGCCCTCGTAGTTGAGCCACTGGAAGCCCTTGATCATGTGGGCGAGGACGAACCCATCGTCGGCCCCCATCATCACCGCCGGCCAGGTAATGGTATGGAACGGGATGTTGTCCTTGGCCATGAACTGGACCAGCTTTGTATCGGGGTCCTTCCAGTACCTCTCCCACGCGCTCTCGTCGCCCTGGGCCGCTGCCCACTCCATCGAGATGCCGATGTAGCCGATGGGCGCGTCGAACCAGACGTAGAAGACCTTGTCCTCGTAGCCCTCCATGGGCACCTTGATCCCCCATTCGAGATCGCGCGTGATGCAGCGCGCGCGCAGTCCCTCGTTGAGCCATTTCCAGGCGATGCTGATCGTCGTCTTCGGCCAGTGTTCCTTCGTCTTCAGCCATTCTTCGAGGCGCCCGGCCATCTTGGGCAATTCGAGAAACAGGTGCTTCGATTCCCGGATCTCGATCCGCTCGCTGCCGGAGATGCTGGAGCGCGGATTGATGAGGTCCTCCGGATTGAGGAGGGTTGTGCAGCTTTCGCACTGGTCGCCCCGTGCGCGCTCGTAGCCGCAGTGGGGGCAAGCGCCAATGACGAACCGGTCTGGCAGGAAGCGCTTGTCGTCGAGGCAGTAGAGGTGCTTGGTCGTGTGCTCGGAGATCAGGTCGTGCTCCCGGAGCTTGCCGAACAGACGCTGGGTCATCTGGTGGTTTTGGGGGCTGCTTGTGCGGCCGAAGTAGTCGAAGGAGAGGCCGAACCGTTCGTAAATGTCCTTCTGCTTCTCGTAGTATTTTCTGGCATACTCGGCCACGGGCAGGCCCTCATCAAGGGCGGCCAACTCGCACGGCGTGCCGTGCTCATCGGTCCCGCACACGGCCAGGACGTCGTGGCCCTGAAAGCGGAGGAACCGGGCATGGATGTCCGCTGGCAGGAGGGAGCCGATCAGGTTGCCCAAGTGCTTCACCCCGTTTACGTAGGGCAGGGCGCTGGTGACGATGTACTTATCCGGCATGTGAACCCGTTCCCTAACTAAAGCCCGTTTCTAACACGCACTCTGCGAGTAACGAAAGGAGGTATTCTATCCCGTCTCCGATGCCAACACAACTGTTTTCCTGGTCGCCGCCGGTATTCGGCCTCCCGCGGACGCGGGGATCCACGAATGGTGGAGGGCGTGGATTTCCGCTTTCGCGGGAATGACAATACCCGGCTAAATGGCTGCTCCTGCCCCGGTTTCCATGAGAATCCTCTCATTTTCGGCCATTTTTCCCGTTTTTCGTGTTGACAGGTTTGGAAAACACGGATAGACTTGAATTACGTTGAGAAAATAGCTTTGGAAACCGTGCCACAGGCGCCCGAAATGACCTCTACCAGCTACACGGGCCCGAAGGCTTCGGTGGACCTTTGCGCTGAGAAGCTTGTCGCGTTCTCGGACTATGTGGTCCTGCGCGATGTGAAGGCGCAGTCCCGGAAGCCCGGGCTAATGCCTCTCGCAACCCCACGGGGCCAACGTCTCCGGGTGCGGGACGACTTCAGCCTGTGCAGCGAGTACATCATCTCCCCCCGCCAGGGCGCCAAGTTCCTCGACATCACCAAGGACCCCAACGAGATCCACGCGAAGGAGCACATTACGCCCGGCGCGATGACCGTGGCCAAAATACTCCTTCCTCTCGAAATCCTGGCGCCGGGTCTCAAGATCAACTCGCTCCGCACGAAGTTCACCGCCGCCGCATTCTACGGTGAACGCACCGTGAGCACCATGCGCTGGCGGTACCAGGACGAGACCTCCGTCCATATCGACGTGGCGGCCTACCAGATGCAACGGCCGGTGGTAACGGCGTACCTGTCCGCCGAAATCTGCCCCGAGTTCGCCTGCATTGAAGAGATCAAGGAACGGAAGGTCAACCAGGACCAGTTGGAACGAGTGGTCAGCTTCCTGGAGACCCTGGGCGTCGAGCCGGAGGCCTACTTCGACAAGGACGGACAGGTGGACTTTACCTACCCCTTTGCCTTTATGGCCTCGCTGCCGCCGGGGGCGATCGTCCGAGAGTTCCGCGGCCAGGGCGGCATGATCAACGTCCTCTCGCTCGACCTGAGCGACAAGGCCAAGATGCCCATCACGGGCCGCTCTGGGCCGGAGGTCCGCCTGGAGAAGGGCCGCCTGCGCCAGTCCTTCCGCCGGATCATCACGTCCATCGCCGACGGCATCGTCACCTACTACCGCGGCGCCGCTGTCGTCAACCCCATCGCGTCGTTCCAGTAAAACCCCGTCGCCTCCCTTCCCCGGCCTGCAATCGGCCATCGAGATTCACGGCGATGCGGGCGCGATCGTCAGCGTGCGGGATGGGCTGCAGACGTGGGAGTTCAGCGACAAGGAGTTCGAGAAACAAGGGGGGCGCCTGCGACGGCCCGACGAATATTGCCGAGGACGTGGTTGGGATGTTGCGCGATGGGAAGGACCCTATGATCCCCGGCCTCGAAGCGCGCAAGTCCGTCGAGATCATCCTGACGATTTGCGAATCCACGAAACGCGGCGGCGAAAAAATTGCACCGCCGTTGTGAGAGATCGGCCCAGGCTCATTTCTTTCCGAATGGCCAACTCAGACCGACAAAACCGGGGTAGTTGTACTTCGGGTTCTTGGTGTCGAAGTCTTTATCGGTGAGCTTGACGTCGGTCTTGATGTCCCCGGAGGTGTAGACCCACGCGAGGCGGTGGTCCCAGTCGTAGCCGACCACCTTGACGGGGAGCAGGTGAACGGGATCGATGTAGATCACCGTCATGTAGACGCAATAGTCATCCCGCTTCTCGAGCAGGCGGCACAGCACCACCACGTCGCGTCCGTCCACCTTCTCGATGCCCATGATCTTGAGCCGCATGTCGCCGCGCTTGCGCGCCTTTTCGCTCAGGTCCACCAGCGACTTCGTGGCGTTGCGAATGCCCGCCTGCTTGACGGACCGCCGACTCCGTTTCTTCGCTTCGGACCCGTCGGGATTGATCTTCACCAAGACGTTGAGCGGGCCGACATACTCGTGGAGCACCGCGTTGTTTTTGTTCTTTCCCTCGACGTAGATAAGCTCGCGCCCTTGGTGCGGCTCCTTCGTCCACTTCATGTATATGCTGAGGGGCTTGGCCCGGAACTTCAGGAACATGGTCTCTGTTTCCTCAAGCTTGCCGCCGATCCGTTCCTGCTTCGTCAATGTCTGGGTGAACTGCTGGAGCTTCTGGCTCCTGGCCAGGCAGGCGTTCAGGATGTCCATGGGGTCCTTCTTTACAAGCTCCTGCGCCGCCTTGGACGGCTCTCCCGCGACGGGAGACGTCGTCAGTGCAACAAGGATCAAGCAGGCAAGCAGGCGGAGAGCGAGAACACGCGGACGTCGAGTAGTCAGCACGGCAGGCCTCCCAATGAGGATAACAGTTTGACATTCATGGCTCAAACATATATTATACCTTACCTATCCCCGGTTTTCCACCGCAAAGTGACGTATTAAGGATTTGCGCAACGATGAAACTATTTGAGATGGGGCCGTTGGATTACAGCCTTCCGACACAGATCGCCTTCGGCTGGGGCCGGACGGCCGAGGCCGCCGACCTGGCCGCCTCCCTCGGCAGGCGGGCGCTGCTGGTTACCATGAAGGATCTGTCCGCTGGTCCCCGCATTGCCGACATCCTCCGCAAGGGCGGAATCGAAGTCGAGGTCTTCGACGGCGCCGAGTCCGACCCGAGCATCGAGGGTATTGACGCCGCCGCGCTGCGGGTCCGTGAGGGCGGTTTCGACTTTCTCGTCGCCGTCGGCGGCGGGAGCGTCATCGACACCGCAAAGGCCCTCTGCCTCCTGGCGCGCGGCCGGGGCAGTGCATGGGACTACACCATCGAGATGGGCGACGACCGCCGCATGGGAGCGTCGGACACGCCTCCGCTCCTGGCCATCCCCACCACCTCCGGCACCGGCAGCGAGGTGACCTGCATCGCTGTCATGACGAACAAGGGCTTGTCGAAGAAGGCCCCCATCCGCGACCCGATAATCTTCCCACGAATCGCCCTCGTCGATCCCGAGCTGGCCTCGACCATGCCGCCGAAGCTCACGGCCTCTACGGGGTTCGATGCGTTCACCCACGCTTACGAGCGCTTCTTCGGCGGCGCCCTGTCCATGCTCGTCCACGTCCTTGCCACGACGGGCATGCGGACGGTGGTCGAGAACCTTGAGACGGCTGTAAACGAACCGGACAACCGGGCCGCACGCACCGCCATGTCCTGGGCGGCCACGCAGTGCGCCATGGCCCTGGCCCCGCCGGGGGGCGAGGCGTGCCTGCATGTCTTTGGCCTGCCCCTGGGGGCGGTGGCCCACGTCCCGCACGGTCAGGCCCTCGCGGCCGTGATGCGCGTCATCACGCGGGAGAGTCTGCGGCGAATGCCCAAGCGCAGACCGGAGCTGGCGACGATCATGGGGCTGCCGGAGGAGAGCAGCGATGAGGAGATACTCGACTGCATCGAGGCATGGCTCAAGCGGATCGGCCTGCCGACGCGCATGAGTGGGCACGACGTCACGGAGCACCGGATTTCCTGCCTGATGGCGGCGATCAGCCGCGACCGCATCACGAAGGCCTTGGGCGAGGAGTTCGGCGAGGACGACATCAAACGGCTCTACCTCGACGCCCTATAGACATGGCAGCGGGAGAGAACAGTCCGGACTATACCACCGGCTTGATCCCCCAGATTTCTTTCGCATATTCGAGAATGGTCCGGTCACTGCTGAACTTGCCGATGCGGGCGACATTGAGGATCGCCTTTCGCGCCCAGGAGGCCGGCCGGCCAAATTCCCGCTCCACCCGGACCTGCGTATCGATGTAGGATTGAAAGTCGGCCAGGTGGAAGTAGACGTCGCCGTGCGTCAGGAGGGCGTCGTAGATCCAATCGAACAGCCCGGGTTCCTTCTTGCAGAACCGGTCGGATTTCAGGGCGTCCATGACGCGCCGGACCTCGGCATTGCCGTTGTAGCAGTCCCATGGATTGTAGGACCTCTCGCGCCACATGGCACGAATCTCCTCGACCGTCAGACCGAAGATGAAGATATTCTCGGCGCCCACCTCCTCCATGATCTCGATGTTCGCGCCGTCGAGGGTGCCGATGGTGAGCGCGCCGTTCATGGCAAATTTCATGTTGCCCGTGCCCGACGCCTCCTTGCCCGCGGTGGAGATCTGCTCGCTCAGGTCGGCGGCGGGAATGATCCCCTCGGCGAGAGAGACGCGGTAGTCCGGGACGAAGACCACCTTGATCCACTCATTCGCCTTCGCGTCCTTGTTGATGACCTGGCCCACGTTGTTCACCAGCTTGATGATCTGCTTCGCCGCCCAGTACCCCGGCGCGGCCTTTCCGGCAAAAACGTAGGTGCGCGGCGCGGACGGCCCGTCGCCGTCCTCGACCAGGCGGAGATAGTCGTGGATGATGTGCATGACGTTGAGGAGCTGCCGCTTGTATTCGTGGATGCGCTTGACCTGGACGTCGAAGAGCGAGGCGGGATCGACGTTCACGCGCGTCGTCTCGAGGACGATCTTCGCCAGGCGCTCCTTGTTCGCCCGTTTCACTTTTATGAATTCTTTTCGAAACGCATCGTCCTCGGCGTGCTCCTCCAGCGCGCGGAGCTTGTCGAGGTCGGTGATCCATCCGTCGCCGACCGTCCGGTTCAGCAGATCGGCCAACAGAGGGTTGGCGTTCAGCAGCCACCGCCGCGGCGTAACGCCGTTCGTCTTGTTGTTGAAGCGCTCCGGCCACATCTCATAGAAGTCGGGCACGAGCGATGTCTTCACCAGCTCGCTGTGCAGCTTCGCCACGCCGTTGATGGAATGGCTCCCGACGATAGACAGGTTCGCCATGCGCACCTGCTTCCCATTGCCCTCCTCGACAATCGACATCCGCTGCATCCGGCCGCCATCGCCGGGCCACTTGGCCGCCACCGCCTTGAGGAAGCGGTGGTTGATCTCGTAAATGATCTGGAGATGCCGGGGGAGGACCTTCTCGATCAGCGGCACGGGCCACCTCTCCAGCGCCTCGGGCAGGAGGGTGTGGTTTGTGTAGCCGAGCGTGGTCACGGTGGTTTCCCACGCCTCGTCCCAATCCAGATCGTTTTCATCGACGAGTATCCGCATCAGCTCCGCCACGGCCAGGGCCGGGTGCGTGTCGTTGAGCTGGATCGCCACCTTCGACGCGAAGGCGTCGAACGAGTCATGCGCCTTCAGGTAGCGCCGGACGATGTCGCGCACAGCGCACGCGACGAGGAAGTATTCCTGGACCAGCCGGAGCTCCCTCCCCGCCGCGAGGGAGTCCGACGGGTAGAGCACCTTCGACACCGTCTCCGACGCGATCTTCTGCTCCACGGCCTTGAAGTAGTCGCCGTCGTTGAAAATTTGCATGTCGAATTCATGCGACGCGCGCGCCGAGAAGAGGCGGAGAAAGTTCACCGTCCGTCCGCCGTACCCAACGATGGGCATGTCGTTGGGCACGCCGATGAGGACCTGCCAGTCCATCCACATGGGGTTGTAGTTCCCGTCACGGTCCTGGGCATGCTCGATGTGTCCGTAGAGGGGGACGATGCACGCCTCGTCCGGACGCTCGATCTCCCATGGCGTGCCGAGGGCGAGCCAGTGGTCCGGCTTCTCGCGCTGGTAGCCGTCGCGGATCTCCTGGCGGAACAGACCGTACTCGTAGTTGATCCCATAGCCATAGCCGGGCATGCCGAGCGTGGCGAGGGAGTCCAGGAAGCACGCCGCCAGCCGGCCGAGGCCGCCATTGCCCAGGGCGGCGTCGGGTTCGGCCTCGCGGACATCGTCGAGGTCGACGCCCATGTCGGTCAGTATCCGCTCGCACAGGTCGAAGATGCCGAGGTTGCGGAGGTTGTTCGCGAGCGATCGGCCCATGAGAAACTCCATGGACAGGTAGTAGAGGCGCTTGGTGTCGGCGGCTTTGTATCGCTGCTTCGTTTCGAACATCCCATCGACCATGAAATCCCGTACGGCCAGAGACACGGCCAGGAACATATCGTCGCAATCCATGTCCTCCTGTCGCTTGGCGAGGGAGTACTTGATGTGATGTGTGATTCGCTCGCGAAGACGCTGGCCGTTGCCGGCGGGGGATGTGATTTGTGCTCTTGCCATGGCGGTGTTACCCTCCGGATGAACGATATCTGGGGCATTATGCGACCATCGTGGCGCAAGGTGGTTGCTTGACGCAACGGCGCCCTTTCACCTACAGCGACAGCAGGTACGCCACCAGATCGTTCCGCTCTTCCTTGGTCAGCTTCGACGTGTCGCCGTGCTGGTCGTCCTTGTTGTACTTCGTCAGGACGTCCATGAGCGTGGCGGCGCGGGCGTCGTGGAGAAAGGGCGCCGTGCGGTAGAGCTCAAGGAGCTTGGGTGTGTAGAACTCCCTCGCCCCGCGGTCGAGCTCACCCTTTGTGCCGACGTCATATGACTTCATGTCGGTGAGCAGGGGACCGGTGTGGCACGCGGCGCAGCCGGCCTTCTCCTCAAAGAGCTTCTTCCCGCGCTGCGCGGCGGCGGTGAGCTTGCCGTCGGGTCCGAGGTGCGGACTGGGCACGGGCTTGAGGGAGCGGATGTACTCGCATGTGGCGTCAATGTCGCTCTGGGGCACGACAACAAACAGGATGTGCCGGAACCCGGCGGCGGCGCCGACCTCCATGCTCTCGCGTACGCCCAGCGACATGACCGGCGATGTCTTGCCCGACATGCACAGCGACCGCGTCTTTTTCGGGTTGCCGATGCCGTCGTTCAAGAGGTCCCACCGCAGGCCGTCCATCCGGCCGTTGGGGTGGCAGGTAGAGCAGCTCTGCCAGTGCTGGAAGCAAATGCTCGCATCGTGGAAAATTTCTTCGCCCTGGCGAACCACGTCCGCCTTCGGCTGCGGGCCGACGGCGTGCCTGGCGATGACCTTCCTCTTCTCCGTGTCGAGGACCGTTACCTCCCCGGAGTAATAGTGCGCGACCCAGAGCTTCTTCTCGTCCGGCGACAGGGCAACCCCGCGCGGGCCGTTGCCGCCGCTCGGCACGCGCTTGAGCAGGCCGGCAACGTACATGGCGGTCAGGTCGTTCGTCAAGCCCTCTCTTGATTTTTCGGATTTGTCAATATCGGCCCAGAGGTTCTGGCTGCCCATGTCGTAGGGCTTCTTCTTCCGCAGGTTGTCCGGAATCTTCCCACCCAGCATGTCGAGTAGCTTGCCGATCTCGACGAAGGCGATCTGATGCACGCCGCCGAGGCTGATGTACAGCCGCCGGCCGTCCTTGGTCATCGCTATGTCAAAGGGGTCGGCGCCGCCCTCGTTCAGATAATCGAGGAGGACCGTCACCACGCGTGCGTTTTTCGTCAGGTCGACGATGGTCAGGCCGTGTGTGTTCATCCAGCCGCGCTCAAGCTGCGTCGTCGGTACCATAAAGCGGCTGACCGTGTGGATGATGTAGGCGTACTTGCCGTCGGGCGAGACGCACACGCTGCGCGCGTTTGTCGCGCCGGAACATAGCACAACATTCTTGACGACCTTCTGTGCCGCCGTGTCGATGATGCTGACCGAGGCGCCCAGGCGGAAGTCGGCGGCCGAGCCGCGGGGGAGAGAGTTGGCGACGACGAGCTTCTTCTCGTCCGGCGTCAGCGCGGCGAACATCGGCTCTCGAACAACGGAGATGCGTTTGATCTCCTTGTTCGCGGCTGTATCGAACATCATCACTGAGGCTGTTGCAGACGTAGAGGCGCTTTGTCTTCGGGCCGAGGGCGAGGCCGACAGGATGCCGTGCGACCTTGATCCGCGCGGTCACCTTCTTCCCGGCCGTGTCGATCACGGCGACGGTTCCCGCGCCGCACTCCGCGGCATAGAGCGTCTTGCCGTCGGGTGACAGGGCCAGGCCGGATGGCCTGCCGGTGAGGGCGATCTCGCCAGCCGCTTTGCCGGTGGCGGTGTCCATCAGCACGACGCACTGCGCCGTCCGGTCGGAGACATAGAGTGTCTTCCCGTCCGGCGACATGGCCAGGTCATACGGCGATCGATACTTTTGCTGGGCGCAGACGGACACGGAGACGGCCAGAACGAGAACACACCACCATACGAGTCGGCTTCTTTTCATGGTCATCACCTCAT
This sequence comes from Planctomycetota bacterium, assembly GCA_013152475.1. Lineage (GTDB taxonomy): Bacteria > Planctomycetota > Brocadiia > JAADGH01 > JAADGH01 > JAADGH01. The sequence goes on along the minus strand of JAADGH010000233.1, from coordinate 24 downwards.
AAGAAAGTCCGGTGGACCCTCGTT
>JAADGH010000111.1 GCA_013152475.1 Planctomycetota bacterium | reverse complement strand
TGACGGTGACCTTCGAGAACCGAGGCGGCCCGGCGGGGCTGATGGTCGGCACGGTGGAGCACTGCCTGGAGATCATGGAGCATGCGGGGGACTCACGCCTCCGGTTCACGTTCGACGTGGGCAACTTCCGGTATGTCGGCGCGGACTGGGACGCGGCCTTCGACCGGCTGGCCGACACCATCGCGCACGTGCACCTGAAGGACGTAGTGCCCAAGGGCGAGTCGTTCCAGATGGTTCCGCTTGGCGAGGGCGAGGTGGACAACGCCCCGACGATCCGCAAGCTGATGGCCCGCGGCTACACGGGCAGCCTCGCCATCGAGTGCGGCGGCCGGGGGACGGACAAAGACGACGCGCGCAAGAGTGTGGAGTTTGTGAAGGGCGTCTTAAGGTAGAAGCGGCATCTTGCCGCTTCCATGAGGAAGCCTCTTCTACGTTAAAGATGGCGTGTCGTAAGTTCTATGCAGGAGAAGAGATAATGAAAAAAGCATGGTGTGTGGCATATTTCGTAATCGCGATAGTCAGCACGTCCTGCCTCACGGCCCAGGACAAGAAGGCCGACGAGCGCACGATCACATTCGCCAAGGGCCAGTGGGACGCATCGGAATGGACACCGATCCGCCTCATTGAGCACACGTCAACCGCCACCTTCACACAAAAGCCGGACTGCATCGGCACCAACAGCTTCACGAAGGAGGAACGAAAGAAGCGCCTCGACAACGTGCTCCTGATGATTGACTCGAAGACGACCGAAGGGGAGTTCGAGGTGACCTTTCGCATCGGCCCGGAGCATGGCACCGCCCCCGGCGTTTTCCTGTCGCCGGTCGTGAAGGATGGGGTTCTGCAGACCACAATCTGCGCCTTCGTGGCCGACTACACCATGGCCGTCTGGCTGGCCAAGGCCGACCCCGAGGCCGGCAAAACCAACTACACCCATCTGGTCCGGACGGCGACGTGGCAGAACCCGTCGAAGAAGCACGTGCTCCGATGTCGATACAGCAAAAAACGGAAGTTGGTCGCCCTGCAATTGGACCAGGGAGACGTTCTGGTCCTACGTTTCCCGGAATACGAGCTAAACTCCCGCATCGGCATCTGGGGCTGCCACGGGACGTCCGATTTCTACCGCATCACGATCCGGAAGGAAGGCACGCTCCCGTGGAAGGGCGTTGCGCCTGGCAAGGGGGAATGACCATGAGATTCGGCGTCGGCACTTGCCGGTTATCGCGGCACCCCAGCGCCTGCGCCCGCATCTGGTCGGCGAAGGGGAGACGCCTCAGGTTTGTTTCCTTGACCTTCTCCGCCGGGGGAAGTACAATCCCCGCCTTTACGGTCGAGCCGTTGTTGTGAGCAAGAAGGAGTTCATACATGTCAAGGACTAAGCCGAAGATCACGCTGCTGGGCGCGGGGAGTGGGTTCACGCAGCCGCTCTTCACGGACATTCTCAACATCGAGGACATGGACGCCGGCGTGATCGGGTTGGTGGACATCGACAAGAAACGCCTGGATGTCAACATCAAACTGATGCGCCGCATCCTCGACCTGATGGGAAAGAAGCGCTGGACCATCGACGCATCGACCCAACGGAAGAATGTGCTCAAGGGAACCGATTACCTCATCAGCACCATCGAAGTTTCCGGTACGAAGTGTGTCCGCTTCGACAACGACATCCCCCTGAAGTACGGCATCGACCAGTGCATCGGAGACACCATCGGCCCCGGCGGGATCATGAAGGCCCTGCGCACGCTGCCGCCGTTCGTCGGGATTCTTGAGGACGCCAGGCGCCTCTGCCCAAACGCGCTGATCATGAACTACACAAACCCCATGTCGATCATGACACTCGGTGCGGTTCGCGTCACGGACCAGCCCTTTGTCGGTCTGTGCCATTCGGTGCAGGGGACATCGCGGCAGCTCGCGAATATCCTCGGCATCCCGTACGATGAGTTTGTTTATCGGTGCGGCGGCATCAACCACATGGCGTGGTTTACCGAATTGACCCACAAAGGCAAGGACGTCTACCCGCAGCTCCGCGCGGCCATGGAGGACAAGGAGATTTACGAACGCGATCCGATCCGCTTCGAGATGATGAAGGAATTCGGCTACTTCGTCACCGAATCGAGCGGGCACTTTTCGGAATACGTGCCCTACTTCCGAAAGCGCAAGGACCTGATCAAGAAATACTGCCGAGACAAGTATCGCGGCGGGTCCAGCTTCTACGCCGACAACTGGCCCGACTGGCGCAAGGCCACCGACAAGCGCCGGCGCGACATGGCCTCGGGCAAGACCGAGATTCCCATCAGGCGCGGTCATGAGTACGCCTCCGACATCATCGAAGGCCACCACTTCGGCCGGACGAAGATCATCTACGGTTCGGTGTCGAATACGAACCTCATCCCCAACCTGCCACTGGACGGGGTGGTGGAAGTCGCCGTCGTTGTGGACCGGCGCGGCTACACGCCGAGCTACTTCGGCAGCCTACCCGAGCAGGTTGCGGCGCTGTGCCGGTCCAACATGACCGTCTATGAGCTCACGGTGCAAGGCGTCCTCAACCAGGACCGCGAGGCGATCATCCACGCCATGATGCTCGATCCGCTGTCGGCGGCCGTTTGCTCTCCGGCCGAGATTCGATCCATGGCCGAGGAGCTGTTCAAGGCGGAGAGGAAGTACATCCCATCATGGTGCGCCAAGGCCACATCGAGGAAGAAGGTCAAAGTTCGCACTCGTCCGACGAAGAAGATCGACGGCGCGGCGGAGGTCTCGTCGATGGCTGCGCGGAATGTGCAAGGATAGGATCAGCAAGATGTGCGGACGGACCTTTGCGAAAAAGAGGATCGAGGACATCCGATGAGCTTCAAAATCTGTGTGGTGGGATGTGGCGGCATGTCCACGCGGGGCCATGGGCCGTCCTGCGCCAAGTATGCAGCCACGCACCCGGACACCGTGCTGGCGGCCTGCTGTGATCTGGACGAAGCGAAGGCGATCACGTATCGCGACACATTCGGTTTTGCGAAACACTATACCGACCTGGTCACGATGCTCGATACGGAGCGGCCCGACGCTGTCTGCCTCATCGCCCCGGTGGCCCTGACCTGTGAGTTGTCGTGCCGGATCATGGAGATGGGCTACCCCCTGATCATGGAGAAGCCGCCGGGAATGACGGTCGAGGAGACGGACCGGATGATCGCCGTCGCCGAGGCGAAGGATGTGTCCAACCAGGTGGCCCTCAACCGCCGACACACGCCGCTGATCCGAGAATTGAAGCGACTGCTCAGCGAGGGATTTCAGCCCTCGGAGATACAGAACATCCGCTACGACTTCTTCCGATACAATCGGAAGGACGCCGACTTCTCGACCACGGCGATCCACGGCATCGACACGGTCCGCTTCCTCGCCGGCAGCGATTACGCGCACGTGCGTTTCCACTACCAGCCCTTTCCCGAGCTCGGCGACACCGTGGCAAACATCTTCATGGACTGCACGATGGAATCGGGCGCAACGGCGCACCTGAACTTCTGCCCCGTTGCCGGGCTCATCATCGAACGGGCGACGGTGAACCTGCTCGATCACACGTTCTTCCTCCACATCCCCATGTGGAGAGCCTTTGACGACCCCGGCCGCCTGATCCATGTTGAGAAGAAGGAGACCGTGCTCGATGTCACCGGCGAGGATATCACCGACGGCCCGGAACCCTTCGAGCTGAGCGGCTTCTACGGCGAGAATGCATCGTTCTTCGACGACCTCCGCGCGGGACGCCGCCCGGTGGGCGATGTGAAGAGCGCACGGCAGTCCGTGGAGATTGCCCAGTGCATCCGCGAACGAAAAGAGGAATATCACAAGTCATCGTGAGAGGAATGTAACATGAAGGGAGTACGATTTCTCGGTAACTGCCAGGTTGAGGTGACGGATCTGCCCGACCCCACGCCCGATCCGGATCAGGTTCTAATCAAGATCACGGCCAGCGGCATCTGCGGCGGCGAGGTGAAGGCCTATAAGCGCGAGGAGGGCATGGATGCGAATCCCGGGCACGAAGTCGCGGGCATCGTGGAGGACCCCAACGGCCACGCCCAGTGGCAGAAGGGCGACCGCGTCGGCATCTTCACGCTGCAAGGGTGCGGCTACTGCCGGTGGTGCAGGATGGGGAAGAATGACTTTTGCGCGGAGGTAAAAATCCCGAAAGCCACCCACTCCGAGTACACCTGCTCCCGCGCGACGGCCATGGTCAAGCTCGATGACGACATTGACGATCCGCTCGCCGTCCTGATCTTCGGCGACGGCATGGGTGTTCCCTACGGCGCATCGACCCGCGCGAAGGTCGGCCCGGGCGACGTCACGTGCGTCTTCGGCTGCGGGCCGGTCGGCCTGGGGATGTGCATCATGCAATCGTTCCTGGGGGCACACGTCATCGCCGTCGATGTCGTGCCCAAGCGCCTGGAGTTGGCGAAGAAGTTCGGCGCATGGCAGACGATCGACGCTGCCAAGACCGAGGACATGGTCGCGGCGCTCAGGGACATGACCGACGGCATCGGCCCGGACAAGTGTTTCGAGGCGGTCGGCTGTCAGGAGACATTGGACATCGCCATGGAGGCCACGGCGCCGGAAGGGCTCATCGTCCAGGTCGGCCACGGGAAGCAGACCCTCGACCCGCAGAAGCTGATCAGCAAGCGGAACCTGACCATCTTTGGCAACTGGATCTACCACCCAGGCGAGTACACGAAACTCCTCGACATGCAGCGCAATGGGCTGCATGCGGAGAAGCTGATCACATCGACGTATCACTTCACCGAGGCGCCGGCAGCCTACAAGGCGGCAGCCGAAGGTTCGGACGCGAAGATCATCCTGACATACGAGGAGAAAACCTGAGAGAATGCTTCAGTGACGGAAAAATCGGGCAAGGACGTGTGTGTTGGCCTCACTTCCGCCATTTCTCCGGCGCAATGAGAACTCTCCCGTCCTGGCCCGCAAGCGTCAACGTGCTTACGGTCTTTTCCGTGGTGGCATCCACGTAGTCGCCTTCGAGCCGCACGGAAACTTCCTTCTTCGTGGGATTCACGACGACGAGACCGCCATCATATCGGCGCTGCCACGTTCCGTCGGGCATCTTCCTGGCATCGGCCGCGGGGTAGCCCAGGGGTGCATCATACTCCTTATACCACCAGTCTCCGCGACTGGTATAGGCATTGTATGCGAAGTAGCCATCGCCCATGAGCGTCGTCGTAAGACCAAAGCGCATCCGTTTCTCGTCCTTGCGCGCTTCTTCCAGGTCTGCCTCTTTCTCCTCTTTGCTCAGCTTGCGGCGCTCCCATGGATCGTGAATCTTGCCGCTTCCGTTGACGAGGGAAACCAGGCACGGTTTCCGTCCCAGCTTCATCCACTTGTGATATAGGGCGAGATTCGATTCCCATGTCCACTTGTGCGACTTGCCGTAGTAGATTCGGTCGATGACGCCCTCGCCCAGACAGCCATTAAGATACTCATACGGCCCATCGACGAGGTACCACGAGTTGACCATGTAAAGCAGCTTGCCGCCCGTGCGACGAAAGGTTTCGGACACGATCCGGTTCACTCCGGCCTTCCATTTGGCATTCAGCTCCTTCTTGTCGTCCGGCTTGCCGTCGCCATCAAAGTCGAACTTCCTCCGCCCGCGCATTTTTTGCTCGAAGCAATCGAAGAAGATGCCGTCCCAAGTGAACGACGCCTTGTGGAACTTCGCCAGGATGTCGTCCACCACAAAATCCACCACCTCCGGCATCGTCAAATTGAGTTTGTGCTGGCCGGGCCAGTCGGAGACATACTCGCCGTCCATCGTCCGCAGCCACCAGGAATCCTTGACGTCTTTGTCGCCCGCCTTGTTTTCCTTGATCGAACGGTAAAGGAGAATTTTGATCTGGGGATTCTTCTCCCGCAGGTAGGCCACCTCCTTGTCGACATTTCCGCCCACGCCGCCTACTAACAAGTCGTACTTCGACACGAAGTCCAAGTGTTCCTTCTTCACACCCTTCCACACCCCCGCGCCGTAGAACCGGGCAATACGGGGGTAGTCGGGCCCACGCAACTCCGCGTCGGCCTGAGCAAAGCCGAGACTTGACATCAGACACAAGGTTCCCAACACAGCGGCGCAGGCGTGAGTGTGCATCTCGTCCCTCCCAAACGGGTCTTCGTGTCAAAACTTATAGGCGCATTCCTGAAAAGAATACCACTCCCCACCCGGTATCGTCAAGTGCAATGGGTTGACTCCCCGGGAGGTATCCGTTAGAATTCCCGCCCTTGTTCAGTTGTGATGATATGAAACGGGTTTTGACTGCGGGAGACGGCGGAAATGATCAGGCTTGGGTTCGTTGCCGGCAGCGGCTTCTATCATGCGGTGCAGTTCGCAAAGATGTTTAACGGGTTCAATGAGGAATTCAAGGACCTCGATCCCTGCGGCGGCAGCCCGCCCATGGCGGAGATCGATGGGGCGCAGGTGGTGAAGGTCTTCGACGAGGACCGCCAGGCGGCAGAGAACCTGGCCAAGTTCGCGAACATTCCCGAGGTGGTGGATTCGCTGGATGATGTGGTCGAGGGCGTTGATGCCGTGTACATCGGAGACGACCTGACACTGACGCAGTACAAATACGCCAGCACCTTCATCGAGCGTGGGATGCCGATATTCATCGACAAGCCCCTGGCCGACAACTTCGACGCGGCGCGCGAGATCGTGGACCTGGCGCGCAACAAAAACTGCCTTGTCATGTCCTCGTCGGCGCTGAAGTATGCCAAGGAAGTGGAGCCGATCCAGAACGGCGAGGAGGACATCGGCGACATCGCCATGGCGTGCACCATGGGGCCGGCCAACCTGAAGTACGGTCGCGCTTTTCTTTTCTATGGCATGCACTCCGTCACGCTGGGGCACTGCCTCATCAAGAGCCGGCCGGTGGAGGTGGTGGATGTCGGAGATCGCGGCCGCACAGTGGTTCGCGTCCGCTACATGAACGGCGCGATGCTCACGGTCATGTGCCCGGACGGGGTGGCGGTGCGATTCCAGGGTCTTTTTCAAGGACAGAAAGGTTCCTTCTACACGCAGGTGGCCGACGCGGGCCACTTCTACTCGACCATGCTGAAGGACTTCCTCGCCATGGTGGAGAAGGGCGAGCAGACCTTCGATCTCGACGAGGCGCTGGAGGTGATCCAGATCTGCTGCGCCGCGGAGGAGTCGGTTCGCACCGGCAGGGCCGTTCGGCTGGGGTAAACAATCCTACGGATGGAGCGGGCATGCCGCGCCGAGGCAGTGGGGATTGTCCGCCATTTGCTTGCACTGCAGCGGCGCGTCGGCATGCAAGGCAATCGGGAGGTAAGCCTTCGACTGCTCCACGGCGGCTTGCAGCGCCAGCCACGAGTCGCGCTGGCAGCAGCGCGCCGCCTCGAAGGAGGCGATCCGGCCCATTGCGTCATGGGCCGCCGACTGCACGGCCCTGCGCGCACCGGGCGTGAGGGGAGTCGCGCCGAGGATGACACTGAACGCTGCGCCGACACCCATCGCTGCGCCGCAGACGCCCATCGCTCCGCAATCTCCCCCGGGCACTCCCGCGCCACGGCGAATGCCCTGCTGGATCATGGCATCTGTCACCTTGCCTCCGAGGTTCCGATACGTGGCCAGGATGATGCCCGGCACAAGGATGTGGTGCTCCGGGCCATGGATCGGCATGGAAGGATGAGTGCGGATGATGTTGAGCAGCTCGATCATGTCCGTCTCGCGGGTGCTGAGGCAGATGTGCTCGATGACTTCCACGCAATCGCCAATGTGGCACTCGTCGCAGATGTAGTGCCCCTTCTCGCAGTGCGCCGATGCCTTAAACGACCGGCCACAGAAACTGCATACCGCCTCATGCTCTTCCGCGTCGTAGGTCAGAGGCGCGCCGCAGACCATGCAGCCGGAGCGCTGCCGGGGTGTCGGGGGAACAACCATCGTCTCCTGCGCCGGCTCCGAAACACACGCGCACCCGCATCCGCACGCAACGCCGAGATCGACGTTGGTCACCATGCCTTGCGCGTCGAACACGAACAGGTCGGCGTCGCTCCCGGCCACCTCGTCCCGAGTCACCTGCACGGTGCGGCCGGCCGGGAGGAGCGTGCCCTTGTGTGTGGTGGCGTAGGCGAGAGGACCGCGATACATCACGCACACGGTCTCGTTGCTTGCCAACTTGCGCGCCTCATAGGTCATGGAGAAGAAGGGGTGGTCCTGGACCGTGCGATAGGGGAACCGCTTGAGCACGCGGGCCGCGATGAACCCGGTTTCCTCCAGCAGGCCGAAGAGGTCGCGCTGGGTCTGCGCACCGGCGATGCACTCGCCCCGGAGGCGCTCGTCGTTGAGGAGGGCCGGGTCGGGCTCGGTCTCGCAGACCACGTCCGCGATCATCAGCCGACCACCGGGCCTGAGGACGCGGAGGACCTCGGCGTAGGTGCGGCGCTTGTTCGTGGACAGGTTGATGACGCAGTTGGAGAGAACCACATCGACACTCGCATCCTCGACGGGCAGGGACTCGAGATATCCCTTTCGGAAATCAAGGTTCCGATAGCCCAGGTTCTCGGCCACCGTGTCGGCGCCCTTGCGCGCCAGGTCGAGCATCGGGTCGAGCATGTCCACGCCGATGACGCGACCCTTCGGCCCGACGAGCCGGGCGGCGATCATGCACTCGACGCCGCTGCCGCTGCCCAGGTCCAGGACGCAGTCCCCCTCTTGCAGCTCGGCGTCGATTACGGGGCTGCCGCAACCGTAGGTGCGGACGCGCGACTCCTTGGGGATATGGGCGATGATGTCCTCCGGGTAGTCAATGGGATTGAGGATGTCCTCTCGGGGGGAGGATACGGCATCGGCGTAGAACTCCTTCACCGCCGTCCGGCCGTCCACCCGCGCCACGGACAAAAGGCAGTTGCTGTGCGTCAAGGCGACGGCGCCGTGTGCGCCGCAGCTCTCCAACAGGTCGCCCATCCTCAACCGCAGACGCGGTGGGCCTTCGTCGCCCTGGCGCGCCGCTTCCCGCGCGATAAGCCAGAGGGCCGTGTTTTCATAAAGCGGTTCGTACGGGTCGGGCCCCGCGAATTCGCCATTGTGAATGTATTTGTGGTCGGGGTCGCCCCCGCCAAGAAGAAAGCGCAGGGGATCATCGGATGCCGCCACCGTCACGCCCCGGAGCGCATCCATGTGTGGCGTCGTTCGCCAGGCCCTGGCCAGGTCGCCGTCAATCGGCGCGCCCAGTTCCTCCTTTGCGATCAGCGCCGGAGAGGGATACAGTTTTCCATCCGGTCCTATCGCGACCGACTCCCATCCGCTGGTCGATCCGTCATGCTTCGTCCCGGGAGGCGCGAAGACCTGTGACTTGAGCGCGTCAATATTGTCCAGGCCAACGCCTACACGCTCGGCCGTTTCAGCGGCCTCACGCAGGCGCCGGAAAATCTGCTCTGGCTCGGCCTGGTTGGACGCGCGGGCTCGGCCCGCGATGAAGTACCAGAGGAAGTGCACATTCAGCGCGTCCTGCTCAGCGGCAAACTCGACCACCCGTGGCATATCGTCCATGTTGCCCCGGTCCACACACATCGAGAGGGTATACGGTATACCCGTTGTTTTCAGGAACACGAGTTCGTCGCGGAGTCGGTCGAACTGTCCCGCGCCGCGGATACGATCGTGATTCTCGTGCATGCCGTCCAGGCTCACCTGGATGTGCAGCCGCTCGCGATGGCGGGCAAACAGGTCGGCATGTCGGCTCAGAAGCGTGCCGTTGGTTAGAACCACAGCATGGCTTTCATCATGCGATAGCAACCCGCCTACGATCCGCTCGAACTCGGGATGGATGAAAGGCTCGCCGCCTGTCAGTGCAAACAGTCGGCAGCCCAATCGTGATGCCTGGTCGGCCAGTTCAAGGATGTGCTCGGCGGCCAGCTCCGCCGTCTCCTTCGGCGCGGAGCCGACGAGACAGTGCGAGCAGGTGAGATTGCAGCGGTTGGTAATATGAAACCACAGCTCCGGCAGAGAGTCCGTTTTCAGGTGCGCCGCTCGGCCGGCGTAATCGCGCTCGCCCGCATCCGGCAGGCGCTGGAGGAACAGGGCCTCGCGCTGTGCGCCGATGGGCCCTTCACTTCGGTTCAGCCGGCGGAGGACTTCGTCACCCGCGCGGTTCGGAACGAACCAGTCCGGCTTTTCCGGCTGGACATAGACCGGGACCCCCTCGAACTCAAGTCGCGTCCAGGATGTCGGGTCGAACGACACGGCGAACTCCTATGCTGGTGACTTTTCAAATCATCCGGCGGACGTGTTTCTCCATCATAGAGGATTATACTACGGTTTGTCCCGATATTCAAGGAGCGGGCGAGCCGATTGCGCTGATCGGAAGGCAAAAACTTGGGGATGTTGCGGCGAGGGAAAAAGGGGCAGCCGGCACGTCCACAGGAAAGACTGCCTGGTCGAACTCAAGCGCAACCGGCTCGTCTCGTCTTGTCCTCGCCCAATGATTCTGTCTCATCTTACCAGAAGCTTTACGCGGGCCCTGCTATCTTTACTCGTGTTCGTGTTATACCGGCAGGATTATGATCTCATAACACATTGACACCAATAAGGTTAAGACCGCTGCGCACATGTGTCCCTCTTGGCACGCCCCTTGCTCATGTGCACCGATGGTTTGAGGAGCGGATTTGGGAACAGGCAGTAGGATATGGGAACAGGAGTCGCGTCATGAGCAAGAGAGTACACAAGGCCCTTCGTTTGGAAGAACTCGAGTCGCGTGTTGCACCCGCAACCCTCTCGGCAGCCAATCCGATATATACCTTCACTGACCTGGACGGCGATCAGATGCAGGTGAAGTACAGTGGCCCCGGTACGGCGAACATCCAGTGGGCCACGGGTGGGGCGACGCCGAGTGGCAATGATGACATCAAAGGAATCACCCTCTCGGGGACTACGGCATCCTCGAAGCTGACCATGAAGGATCTCAACCCCGGTACGGGTCCCGATACACTGGTCGGCGGAAGTATCACCGGCGCGGCAGGAGAGTCTTTCGGTAGCATCCAGCTCCTGGCTGGCAAGGGGATGGTGGCCTTTACGACTGTGGACATCAAGCAGAACCTGGGGACGATGAACGTCCAAGGCGTCGCCGGTTTCGTCAACCTGACCGTCGGCGGCAATCTGACCAAACAGACCTTCCAGGGGGACGTTTACTACTGCCTGACGGCAGTGCAGGGCAACACGTCGCTCTACCAGGTTACCGGGTCGATGTGGCACAGCAGAGTGAAGACGCTGGGGAATGTCAACTCGTTTCAGGTGAGCAAGGACATCAATTACGCGACCCTGATCCAGATCGGCGGAGACGCGCCCAATGTGCAGGTCAAGGGCAACATGAGCCTGTCGGCCCTCGCGGCCCAGGGCACGGCAAAGATAACCATTGGCGGCGCCGTCACCTACTGCGATGGAGTCGGCGCCGGCAACCTGACGTATCTTTCCGTGGGGTCCGTGAACACCGCAGGGATCATCGGGACCTCATCGATCGGCAGCTTCACCTGCAAGGGGAACCTGACCAATGCCCTAATCAGATCGCAGGGCAATGTGGGCACGATCCAGATCCTGGGGAACGTGACGGGATCGCTCAAGGGCGCGCCGACCAAGATACCGACCATGGACCTCCAGGGCAATGTGAAGAACCTGACGATTGCAGGCGATCTGAAGGAAGCGGAAGTCGTGATCGGGGGCAACCTCGGCACGGCAAAAGTGCAGGGCGCAACGCACGCCACGATGTTCTCGGTCTTCGGGAATGCAAACCAAGCCACATTCTCCAAGGCCGTCACATGGAGCTGGGTCGGTGTCGCGGGGACGGCGAACACGCTGCAATTCGACGACAGCATCACGGCCTCATTTGTCGCAGTCGGCGGCAAGACAACCACCTTCAAGGCCCTGAATGGATTGAAGGACAGTTGGCTCTGGCTGGCGGGAGGGGCGGATAACGTCTACCTGAACAACGGCGTGGACAACGCGCTGGTGGGCATCGGCGGCAGTTCGCTCAAGCTGCTCCAGGTCACCGGCGGGCTGACCAACAACAGCCACATCACCGTCGGCGAGGGATCGGCCTCGTGCAATGTGACCAAGGCGCAGATCGACGGCGGCATCAACAACGCGAACCTGACCGTCCACGGCAACACAAACCTCCTCAAGGTTACCGGCGGGATTCAGGGCAGCTCGATGGTCGATATAACCGGCCAGGTGACCACGGCCCAGCTCTACGGCACGGGCACCACGGCCGGCATTGCTACGGGATCGACCGTTAAGATGGGTAGCTTGCAGTCCAGCCTTTTGGTGACGGGCGGCCTTGCGGGGACGGTCGATATCGTCGGTTCGGCGGCCAGCGCGAACATCACGGTCAACGGCGACCTGACCGGCTCGCTCCTGGCTGGCGTGTTTGGCAATGTGACGGTGAACGGCAACTTCACGGGCCAGATCGGCGACAGCGGCACCGCGCCGGGCAACGGCACACTGAAAGTGACCGGCTCCGCCGTCGGCGGCAGCGTGACGCCCGGAACGGCGTTTGGAAACTATATCTGGTAGGGAGGCTCGGAGTTTATGAGGGGGGTTCGGGGGTTGGGGTCTGAGGGACGTTTTTCCTCACACGGACGATATTGCCCTTGCTCATATATTCGACCTCGTCAAACACGAACCGGCTGATAAGAATGCCGCGGCCGTGGGGCCGCAGGAAGCCCTGCTCCTCGAGGGTCTCCGGGATGGACCGCCAATCGAAGCCCTGGCCCTCGTCGACGATCAGCCATTCGCAGCCGGTGGGGTCCAGGAAGAAGTCGACCGTCACCTTGCGCCCCGCCAGGTCGGGGTCGCTCTGGCGCTCATTGTAGAGGTAGTCCAGCATGCCCGCCTTCAGGGCCTCGGACTTTTCTTCGCTGCCGACCTCCAGGTTCCCATGCTCGACGGCGTTGATCAGGAGCTCATAGATCCCGAGGTGGATGGAGAGGCGTTCCTGCTCGGAGAACATCCCGACACATTCCTGCGTGAGATGGTCCGCCACCCGCGCCACGAGGTCAAGGCGGCTGTCGAACCGCATGGTGATCTGCCGCTTGACGGTCATGCCCAGGATCTCCTGGCGCATGCCCCGGTTCCGAATAAGATCGGCGTACTTCTCGACCATGGGCCTGAGGTCCGCCAGGCCGGCCGGCTTCTTCAGGTAGTTGTTTGCGCCGGCCCGGAGCGCCTCGATCACGTAGTCCTCGCTCTGGTGGCCGGTGATCATGACCACAATGGCGTCAGAGCCGTACCCCCGGATCGCCCTCACCAGATCGAGGCCGTGCATGACCGGCATCCGGATGTCGCACACGACCAGATCCGGCCGGAAATCCTTAAATAGGCCGAGCCCCACCTGGCCGTTCTCCGCGGTCCGGGCCTCGAACCCCGCCGCGCTGGCCACCCGCCGGAAGAACTCGCGCAGGTCCCCTTCATCCTCAACGATCAGGGCCTTCACCAACCGGTCCTTTCTTCTGGATGGGCGGGGAGACATCCTCCCATCCTGCTCCTCCACTCACTGGGCTTCTCGGATCCATCTTGCCTCAGAACAACGTCACGATTTTACCGCTCTCCGATGGAATCTTCAAGCGCCAAGCTCCCCGTTTACAACCATGCTCCCGTGTGCTATCATTCCTACCGCCACCGCCAAAAAACCCCTTGGGAAAAGGAGACGTGCCCATGAAGCGACCCGTGCTTGCCGTTTTCGCTCTATCCACATTTGCTCTATTGGTCTCGATCCCAGCCGAAGATACGAAAGAGAACGCCATGGACGCACGTATGAAGACCATCATCCCCATGCTCACCGAACACCCTCGCGCCTTCGGACGACCGATCTCTGATCGGCCGGCCTGGGAGGCCCTTGCGAAGCATGACGCCTACAAGGGCGTCGTGCACCGGGCCGAAAACTATCTCACCACCCCCATCCCAGACCTGAGCGACGAGATGTACCTCGACTTCAACCGCACGGGGAATCGCACCCGCTGGCAGAAAATCAGCAGCCGACGTCAGGGCCGCCTTGCGCCGCTCGTCTTGGCCGAGTGCCTCGAAAACAAGGGGCGATTCCTCAAGTCCATCGAGGAGATCATCCGCGTCCTCTGCGCCGAGCGCACCTGGGTCATGCCGGCCCACGACCGGAAGCTGACCAACTTCCACGGCAAGACCATCGACATCGACCTCCGGACGGCCTCCCTGGCCCACGAGCTGGCGACGGCGAGTTTCCTCCTTGGCGATAAGCTCAGCCCCGAGGTCCGTCAACTGATCCGGGACAACCTTATGCGCCGTGTCATCAATCCCTACCGCGACATGGTCACGGGCAAGCGCAAGATCAACTGGTGGATGAAAACCACCAGCAACTGGAACGCCGTCTGCCTCGCCGGCGTCACGGGTACGGGCCTGGCCACGCTCGAATCGCGCGAAGATCGGGCCTTCTTTATCGCCGCGGCAGAGAAGTACTCCCAGAACTTCCTGAAGGGGTTCCCGCCCGATGGCTACTGCACCGAGGGGCTGGGGTACTGGAACTACGGCTTCGGGCATTACCTGATCCTCTCCGAGGCCATCTGTCAGGCGACGAACGGCGGCGTGGACCTGATGGCGCGCCCGGAGGTCCAGGAGCCGGCCAAGTTCGGGGCGCGGATCGAGATCATGAACAGCGTCTATCCCGCCTTTGCCGATTGTTCGGTAAACGCAAAACCCAGTCCCACCATCATGTGGTTCGTCAGCCGGCGCTACCGTCTGGGCCTGCGACGGTGGGAGAAGTACGACCCGGTCTGCCCTGGCGGACTCGCCAGTGCCATGATGTACTCCCTCCCCAACTCCGCATCGAAGACCCCCCCGGCAGAAAAACCGCAGGTGGATATCGGCCAGCGGACGTGGTTCAAGGACGCGGGCATTCTCATCTGCCGCCCCGGTGAGCAGGGAACGTGCAAGATCGGCGCAGCGCTCAAAGGCGGGCACAACGCCGAGCACCACAACCACAACGATGTCGGCTCCTACGTCGTTGTCGTCGGGTCTCAGCCGGTCATTCTCGATCCGGGATCGGAGGTCTACACCGGCCGCACGTTCAGCAAGGACAGATATGTAAGCAACGTCCTCAACTCCTACGGCCATTCGGTCCCCCTCGTCGCCGGAACGATGCAGCGCACCGGGCGCGACGCCTGCGCCAAGGTCATCAAGACGGAGTTCGCGGATGACACAGACACGTTCGCTATCGACATTGCCTCCGCATACAACGTGCCCGAGCTGAAGAAGCTGGAGCGCACCTTCGTCTACTCCCGCAAGGGGTTTGGCTCGCTGACCGTAACCGACGCCGTCGAGTTCGCCGAGCCGAAGGACTTCGGCACGGCCATTATCACCCTTGGTCGCTGGAAGGAAACGGAACCGGGCAAGCTCCTCATCTACGACACCGAGGAAGCGGTCCGGGTGGACATCAGAGTGGACGGGGCCGAGTTCGCGATCAAGGCCGAGGAGATCAAGGAAGACGTCCACACCCCCACGCTCCCCACGCGCATCGGCATCGACCTGAAAAAGCCCGTGACGACGGCCACCGTCACCCTCACCATCCGCCCCGCCGGGCGGGAAGGCCCCATGCTGCGCAATGGCAGCTTCGAGGAGGGGACCTGGGGCTGGAAGATTCGGGATGGGGGCATGGGATCACTCTCCAACGAGCAGGCCAGCGACGGCAAGACCTCGCTCAAGATCGTGGACCCGAGCAAGAAAGACGGCTCGAGCATCTCATCCGCGCGAATGCCGATCAAGGAGGCCGGGACGTTTGAGCTGCGCGGCAAGGTCTTCCGCGTCTCCGGAGACGGCGTCGGTCTTTACGTGCGCTACCTCGACCAGGACGGCAAGATGCTGAACAAGCGGATCAACGACCGGGGCTGGATCGACGCTGTTGGCGCCGTGACCGGCCCGGAGGGGAAGTGGGAGGCCTTCGCCCTGCCCTTCACCGCGCCGGAGGGAACGGTCTTCCTCCAGCTCTGGATCCACAGCTCCACTGGCGCCGTCGTGACGGCCTACCTGGACGAGCTTGAGATCGCTCCCGCCGCGGGCAAGCAGCCCTGAGCGTCGGCAGGATTCGTGACAACGCCACGGAGCGGGTCATGCGACAGCCAATACAGTGGACGGGGCGTGTCGGCAAAGACACCGGAATACGGCACAGAAGGAGAACACTCATGGCCTGCCGCATCCCGATCCCCGCGCTTCTCGGTCTGTTTGCTTGGAGGATTGCCATCATGTCAACATTGGCCGAGGCGGAACCGATCCGCATCAGCGACTTCCTTGTGGAGAAGACACATCTGCTTGCGGGCGACCCCCTGACAGTTTCCGTTGCGGCAGATGGCGCCAACTTCGCGCTCCGACACAATCGAAATCCCAACGACAAGCCCCTGCCGGGATGGCGGGCCCACGGTCGCTCATATGCCTTCGTGCCCTCGACCGATTTCTCTGACCTGCGCTCGCACAAGGACGCCGACTTATGGCACAAGGACAACGGTAAGCAGGACCATGACAGGAGGCATGGCATATTTACCTTTATCGTGGACACCACCGGCTGGACCGAGGGGGTCTACTCCTTCCTCCTGATGGCCTGCACCGAACCCGGGCCGGGGCCGTATTCCTACGACTCAAGAAACTTCGAAGTGCATGTCTACTCAAAAACCCACCGCCCGGAGAGCGTAAGCCCCAACCTGGAGATCGCCGTCAACGGCGGTCGTTGCACGCGCGAAGACCCGGCCGGGCCGATCCACCCGGGGCGGCCGAACGGGATCACCGTTCGGGCCGTGGATCGTGCGGCTTCCTATCGCCTGGAACTGATCCGCATCCAACCCGATGGCCGGGAGCGCCGAACGACCGGGCGCATCGAACCGGATGCCCCCGAAGCGCAACTCGATCTGGGTGTCTTCGCGGTACCCGCACGATACGATTACGAGGCGGGCGCGCTGTATCGCACAGGATGCCGATTCGATCTCATTGCCACGGACGGCGACACCGGGAAGCGCATTGAAAAGCTTCGGTTGGTCCAGACGATGGACGAGAACCGGGGAACGGAGGTCCTTCGCGTGGGGGCAGACGACCGGGAAGTGCACCCCGTTTGGAAGGACCCCAAACACGCCAAGTTGATGGACCCCCCTATCCTCCTCAGGCTTTCGCCGGAGGTCCTGTCCGACCCGAACGACGTTCAAGTGATCTACCACTTGAGGAAGAAGGGCCCCGCGCTCCGCCCGGACCGTTCGGGTCCGGTCATCGCCGGCTTGCTGCGGGTAACCTCCAGCGGTGGGGGGCCTCCCGTTTTCGAGAAGGCCGTTGAGGTCGGTCCGCAGCCAGCCGCGGAACGGCTCGAAGTGCGCGGCTTGGAGGAAGGCGACTACCGCATTGAGATCGTGCCACAGGTGGAAGGCACTGCGGACAGGGACGGGCCCGTCATTGTGTACCGACGGCGCAAGCCCGAAGTCAACGCGGTACGGCTCTCGCCGATGGCGCCTTGGGCGTTCAAGAGAGACGCCGATCGGCCGGAGATCACGGTCACCGATTTTCGGAAGGCCGTGTTGGAGTGGTCTACGGGCCTGCCCAAGGACGCGTCATGGCAGCTTGTCGATGGGAAAGACGGGCGCGTGGCCCTTATCAACACGGCGGGGAACTGGGACAGGCCGCCCGTCGTGCTCCGCCCCGGACTCACGGGCCACTATGCGCTGTTCGCACAGGCCAAAAAGGGATCGTGCCACATCCGCCTTGGCAAGCAAGGAACCGTGCGGCGTATCGAAGGCTATCAGTCCTGCTTCGTTGACGCCGCTGATCTGACGGGTGAAGAAATCGCGATCTATCCGAGCAACGTAGCCGGAGCCGGACTTCGCGAACTGCGGCTGGTCCCCGTGACGCCGGAATCCGTCGAGCAGGTGATCGGGCAGACGTCCAATCCGCCCACGCCGATGGTGGGCATTGCCGACTGGGGCGACTATTTCATGGCGCCATCGCGCCGATTGGCCGAGGACCAGTTCGATGCCCTGCTTCAGGGCCATGCCGAGCTGGGGATGCGGTGCATTGCCTGGGCCATCGGTCGCAGTTGGGTCGAGTATCACAGCACGCTGCCGAATACCACCCGGTTTCCATGTGTTCCACTCGATACGGCCGAGCCGCAGTACCAGCGTACCTACGGAGGCTTCGCCCACATGACCAACACATATCAGCCCCTGCGATACGTACTGGGTCATGGCCCCGCGTATGGATTGCAGATCGAGCCATGGCTGGCCATGCAGCGTCACTACGGCGTAAAGGCCTACGGCGGCATCTTCACATCGAAGTGGTTCAAGGAGCATCCCAAATGGCGGCGCTGGGGCAAGAACGCCTCCGCAGGCTCACGGCAGGAAGTCAGCTACTATTTTCCCGAGGTGCGGAAGGAGCGGGTCGACATCTTCTGCGAGGTCGCCCGCAAGGCCCCCGACGGACTGATGGTCGGCTGTTGCCGGCAGCCTCCCATGCTGCTCTACCACCCCGACATGGTGGCCGCATACAGGAAAAAGACAGGCATCGATCCCCTGAAGCTGGACGCCACGAACAAGGCTGAATATGAGCGATGGATTCGCTGGCGGGCCAACTTCTTCACAGAAACTCTGCGCGAGCTCAAGACTCGACTGGCCCCGATCCGCGCCGAAACGGGGCGCCCGATCCCCGTGGCCGTGCGACTGCCCTCCAAGGGCCTGTTCTACAACCTGGCCCAGGGATTGGACGTAGAGACCTGGTGTCGTGAAAGGCTCGTGGATCGCATCCAGCTCCATCCCCTCGAGGAGGACCGCGAAGGCAGCGGGTCCCACGACGTCCGGCCCTACGTCGAGCTCGGCCGACGGCACGACATTCCCGTGTACGGGGGGCTCAACTGCATCACGTTCTACAACCACACCGCCGTCCTCAAACGCGCCCTCTCCCTGTTGGACGCCGGGGTGGGCGGGATCGAGCTGTACGAGTCGAATACGTACGCCGTTGTCGTACCGGATCGGTGGCTTGTGCCGCTACTCGGAAGGGCCGACCGGCTCCGCCGCTTCCTGGACGAGTCGAACATCGAGGCCTGCTACCCGATATGGTCCCGGAACGCCGACGCCGGATTCGACTGGCACTGCCAGCGTGGCCGATGGTCGCTCTACGGCTATGCCGCAAACGCACTGTGAAGCGGGGGCATAGTGGCGAACTCGTTCCCAACAAACCCTTGCATCGTCGGTCATCTTTGGTATGATCTCGGTGCGATTTCCCAACCTGTTCCAAGGAGGTTCGGCATGAAGTATGGTTCTCTGCAATGCTCTTGTCTCGCTTTCCTGCTGGCGGCCCTGCTGGCGAGTATCGCTCCGGCCGAGGACTGGCCCGCCTATCGCCACGACCTCGCCCGAAGCGGCGTAACGTCGGAGCCGCTCCCGACGCCCCTGCACCTGCAGTGGGTCCACCAGCCCGCCCACGCGCCCATGCCCGCATGGCCCGAGCCGGGGCGCGAGCTGAACCGCGTGGACTTCGACTACGTCTATCGCGTCACCGCAGCCGGCGGCATTGCAACCTTCGGCTCCTCCGCCGACCACAAGGTCTATGCCATCGACCTGAAGACCGGCAAAGAGCGGTGGAGCTTCTTTACCGGGGGGCCGGTTCGCTTCGCCCCGGCTATCGAGGGCGACCGCGTCTTCGCCGCATCGGACGACGGATATGTCTATTGCCTGGATGCGAAAGACGGCAAGCCGATTTGGCGCTTCTACGGCGGGCCCCGGCAGGAGAAGGTGTTCGGCAACGGACAGATGATCAGCCGCTGGCCGCTCCGCAGCGGAGTGGCCGTGGAGAAGGGCATCGTCTATCTCTCCGCCGGCATGTGGC
Organism: Planctomycetota bacterium; assembly: GCA_013152475.1. Lineage (GTDB taxonomy): Bacteria > Planctomycetota > Brocadiia > JAADGH01 > JAADGH01 > JAADGH01. Next base: position 18,992 of record JAADGH010000111.1, on the reverse strand, counting down.
CGAACGAGGGGGTCTACCTCTACGCCCTGAGCGCGAAGGACGGCAAGGTGCTCTGGGAGAACGACACCAGCGGCACGATGTACGTCAAGCAGCCCCACCCCGGCTCCTTCGCCATGACGGGTGTCACGCCGCAGGGATATGTCTTCGGTGAAGAGGGCCGCATCTTCATCCCCACCGGCCGCAACGTCCCCGCCGCCTATGACCGCAAGACCGGGGAGCTTTCCTACTACCGCAGTCAGCCCACGAGCTGGAGCAACCGGTGGGGCGGGTGCTGGAACTTCCTCGCCGAGGGGTTCCACTTCAACTGGGTCTGCCATGTGGGTCGGGACATCGACGTCATGATGGGCGAGTATCCCCCCGACCCGAAGGACGGAATGGTGGTTTTCGACAGCGACACCGGCAAGGAGCGGCGCGAACTGTACGGCAAGCTCTATGCCGTGGTGAAGGGCGGCATCCTCTACGCCGCAGGCGCGAAGAACGTGACGGCCTATGACCTGAACACGTGGGTCGAAGGAGGCAAGCCGGAGGACTGCATCCAGTGGGACACCGAGTACGGCCGCGCCTACTCCATCATCATGGCGGGCGACACGATCATCGTCGGCGGCCAGGGCAACATCGCCGCCCTTAACGCGAAGGACGGGAAGATCCTGTGGCAGGATGATGTGAACGGACAGGCGCGCGGCCTCGCCGTGGCTGATGGCGGGTTGCTCGTCAGCACCACAACCGGGGACATCCTCTGCTATGGCGGCAAGGCGGTCAAGGTTGTTCCGACGATCACCCGGACACCGGACGCCTCGGCCCTCGAAGGGGATCTCGCAATTGTGAAACAGGCCGAGCGCATCATCCACGAGACGGGAAAAACAGCCGGGTACTGTCTCTCCATCGGCTCCGGCGACGGCAAACTGCTCTATGCGTTGGCGAGGCAATCCGGCCTGCAAATCCAGTGCATCGAGCCCGATGCGCAGAAGGCGGCATCCGTCCGCAAGGCCCTGGACGATGCCGGAGTGTACGGCGTACAGGTAACGGTAGACCAGGGCACACTCGAGTCGATTCAGTATCCCGACTACTTCGCCGACCTGATCCTCCTCGGCGATGGGACGGCCGACCGCCTGACGCCGCAGACCATCCGGGAGATCTACCGCGTCCTCCACCCCTGCGGCGGGATGGCCTTCTTCACGGTTCCTGAGGAGCCGGAAGGACAGGCGAACGCACTGAAGACCCGACTGGTCGAGAGCGGCGTGCCGGAGGGCGAAATCGTTGTCTTCAAAACATCCGTCCATGTCGTTCGGGGCAAGCTCCCCGACGCAGGCAACTGGACGCACGAGTATGCCAGCGCCGCCCGGACGGGCAGCTCCACGGACCAGCGCGTGCGCCTGCCGGTCAAGCTCCTCTGGTTCGGCAAGCCCGGCCCCATGCGGATCATCACCCGCCACTGGCGCGGCCCGGCGCCCCTGTGCGTGGATGGGCGGATGTTCGTCATCGGGCAGTTCAGCGTCATGGGTGTGGACGCCTACAACGGCCGGCAGCTCTGGCGCCGCGATCTGCCCAGCGCGGGGCGGTGGCCCATGCACTCGAAGGGCAACTGCGCGGCAGCCGATGCAAACAGCGTCTTCCTCGCGACCCAGACCGCCTGCCTCCGGTTCGACGCAGCCACGGGCGAGACGATGCAGACCTATCCCCTCCCCGCCGCACCGGACGATGTGGTCAAGGAAGACCTGCCAACAGCGGTGTGGAGCTACCTGGCCGTGACCGACAACCACATCCTCGGCAGCATCGGCAGAAACGACACGCAGGGCAAGTGCATTTTTGTCCTTGCGAAAGACGGCACGCAGCGCTGGATGTACACCGCCGACGGCATTGTGACCAACAACGCCATCGCCATGACCGACAGCCGGGTGTACCTCCTCGACAAGGCAAGCGCCGCCGATGTGGCAAAGGCCAAGCGACGCGGGAAAACGATCACCGGAGGAGCCACCTTGCTGTGCCTCGACGCCGCCACCGGCAAGACACTCTGGCAGACACGGGAAGGGCTGGAGCGGCGCACCTCCCTCTGGCTGGGGGGGGATGTGCTCCTCGCAAGCGGCGGCAACTGCCTCACCGGCTTCGCCGCGACGGACGGCAAGGTGCTCTACAGCCGAGACGTCCGGATGTCGAAGTTGCCGGTCATTGTCGGGGACACCATCTACGCCATGCCCGTTGCGCTCGACCTGCGGACGGGAAAGGAAAAAACGCGAATCGCTCCCCTCACCGGAGAACCGACGTCGTGGACCTTCAACAAGGGCTACGGCTGCGGGGCGGTGTCCGGCGGACCGAACCTGCTTATGTTCCGCTCGTCCACGCTCGGCTTCTACGACCTGGCGGGCGACACCGGCGTCCACAATTTCGGCGGCGTCCGCGCCGGATGTTTCATCAACGCCATCGCGTCGAACGGTCTGGTGCTCGTGCCGCCGTCCGATGCGGCCTGCACATGCTCCTACAGCCTGCGCACCACGGTGGCCCTCATGCCGGCGAAGCGGGACCCAAGCTGGTCCATCTTCCTGGATCGGCTCCCCACCGCAACAGTGAACCGGGCCGCCCTGAATCTGGGCGCCCCCGGCGACCGTCGAGACAAAGAGGGCACGATGTGGCTGGCCATGCCTCGCCCGGACACGCGCGCGCGCCGGCCCACCTTCGCCCGGCCGTTCCGCTTCACTTGCCGGGAGGGGCTGGGGCCGTATCGGCGGAACTACGCCGATCTCAAAATTACCGGTACGAGCCGCCCGTGGATCTACGGCAGCGGGCTGAGCGGCATCGAACGCGCCGAGCTCGACCTGAACGTCTTGGACCAGGGTTATGTAGCATGGCCGACGGAGAAAGCGCCGAAGATTGACGCGAACCTCGACGACCCCTGCTGGGATGGATACCGTGCGCTGGGCATCCCCACGGAGGACTCGACCGTCACCCTGCGGTATGACGACCAGAATCTCTATGTCTCCTACTACCGGCCGCAGGCGACCGACGAGAACGGCGCCCCCCGGCCTTGGAAGGCATCGGCGAAGGACAAGGAAACCGACGTGCCGAAGGACGATTCGTTCGACCTGTATTTCAGCAACATCCCAGCCAGTTCGAAATTGGCCGCGACCAAGTGCCTGCACCTTGCCGTGTCGGCATCCGGAGCGCGGTACGACGCGGCATGGGAATACGTGTCTCCGTTCCCGACGCTGGACATCCCGAAGGTGAATGTCACCATCGACGGCGAGACGAGCGACTGGGGCGGGCAGGGGCTGAAGGTCCAGTCGCTCCCGGGCCAGAGGGGCAAGATGCGCGCGCCCGCCAACTTCGACCCCTCCCTGCGGATCGGATGGACCGAGAAGGGGGTGGCGATTCTTGCGCAGGTGAAGGACAATGCGTTTCACGAGGGTCCGAACGAGGGCCGGCTGTACATGGGCGATGCGGTGGAATTGTTTATCACGCCGAAGATCGGGACGACGGATTTCTACCAGCTCATCGTTGCACCCGGCGCCGACGCGAAGCACCCGAAAATACGGCATCGCTTTTATGACTACCGAAGGACGGCCAGGAACGTGAGACTAACGGCCGAGATGGCAAGCCGGAAAACCGCTGACGGTTACGTGATCGAGGTGCTCCTGCCATGGGAGAACCTGAAGATCAAACCCGAGGCCGGACGCGTGTTCGGCATGCAATTCTTCGCCGACGACAGCGACGCCGACGGCCAGAAGCCCTTCATCGCCCTGTGGCACCCCGGCGGGCATCCGAAGAGGAAGCGGAATCCTTTCGCCTACCAAAGCTTCCGCCTGGCGGAAAAGCCGAGCCAACCGCTGGTGTTCAAGCGTAGCGAGAAACCGGGGCCGGGTGGGCTCTACACCCTTGCGCCGCCCCTCCCCTTCCCCACCTATATCCCTCCGTTGGGGGCCAAGGGGGAGGACATGGAGTACAGCGGCGCGTGGACCTGCGCGGCGAAGGCCGACGCCAAGGGCTTCGCGGCAGAGATGGCCATTCCCTGGCAGACCCTCACTGACGCGGGTCTTCCAAAGGAGGCCGTGATGTTGGACATAAGCGCTCGCGGCCCCCTGCGCCGGGCTCCGATGATCGGCAAGGGGTACGAGCGTGTAATCCTCGCGCCGGAATCGTTGAATGAGGCGCGGCGCTTCACGCTGCGCCTGCACTTCGCCGAGATCGCGGGGGCCAAGCCGGGGCAGCGCGTATTCGATGTCAAGGTCCAGGGCAAGACAGCCCTGACGAATTTCGATATTGCGAAAGAGGCGGGCGGAGTGAACCGCGCCGTAGTGAAGGACATCTCCGACATTGTCGCCAGCCGCGCGATCGTCCTGGAGTTCGTACCGAAGGCAAAGCAACCCGATGCCATGACCGCACCGATTCTCAGCGCGATCGAGGTCCTGTCCGAGCAAAAGTAACACATACGCAAAGACACGCGTCCGCTTCGCTTGGGCGTGGCGCGCGAAGATATGTATCATGTTTGCTTCATGATGAGACCTTCGCGCACTCCTTTTCGCGACCCAAATGGCGGAGGATGTGTTACTATGCAGAGAAACGGGGGAGGTTCGTGGATGGACACAAAGGAGGTATGCATGAAAACGCGGATGGTCGGATGGGTCCTCTGCGCCGTTCTGTTTGGCTGCGGGAGTTGGGGCCTCGCCCAGCCCGACCCCCAGGCAAAGCTCAAGGGCGTCGTCAAGAAATACATGGAGATGGAGGGCGACCCCGTGCCCGGCGTGGTGGTGGAGATAGCCGAGTTCGTGAATCGGGAGAAAACCTACGTCACGCTGGCCGAGACACAGATCATTAACGTCTTGAAGAATGCGGGCGTTGCCGTTCTGGCCAAGGGCAAGCCGGAGTTCATCATCTATGGGGCGGTCGAGTCCAACTGGAGCGGCCAGGCCCACGCCTACGGCACGAGCGCCTTCGTCTATGAGGCGGCGATTACGCTGAAGGTGATCGACACCAGGAAGGGCACGGTGGTGGACACGGTCTCGGCGCAGGTGCGGAAGGTCAACCCCAGCCCGGAAAAGGCCGCGCGCGAGGCGATGGTGGAAGTGGGGAATTCCGCCGGAAAGAAAGTGGTAACGGTGTTGAAAGACACGGCCAAGACGGTGGAATAGGTTGACGGAACAGGACATAATGCGAGCACGGATTTCATTCATTGGGGTGGTGTTTGTTTCGGTTGTTCTTGCCGCCGGCTGCCGATCCTTTTCCTCCCGGAGAACACCGACGATTCCGCCCGGAAAGAAGGAAGTGGCATCGGGCGTGGCCGTGGACATCCAAGAACAGATCGACAGGCAACCCTCGACAGCGTCCATCGTAGAGGCGGAGGTCATCCGGGGTCTGCGCGGGGCGGGGATCGATGTGCGGGCGGAGGGGAGGCCCGCGCGTGTGATCATGGGTGAAGCCGACGCGAACTTTGCCGGCGAGAGCGAGGTCTATGGCGTGAAAACGTCGGTCTATGCGGCCACCGTCAGCCTCCGCGTCATCGACAAGCGCACAGGCAATATCCTCGCGGCGGCTTCGTCGGACGTGCGGAAGATGGCTACCGAGAAACAAACCGCCGCGCGCGGCGCGCTCCGCGACGCCGCCGATCGGGCCATGAGCAAGATCATCGGGGCCATACCCAGACCCGAACCGAAACCGGCGCCCAAGCCGAAAGCTGAGGAAAAGAAGAAGGCTGGAAAAAAGAAAGAACAGAAGAAAGAGAAATAGGGGTCGAGGCCCCCATTCCCGCCTCTACGCCGGCGCCAATCTCCGCTCGAATCGCACGTCGCTGTCCGAAATCAAATCGACCAGTTGCTCGGTCAGGTCGGCCCGGGTCTGCCGATAGTCGGGATTGTCGAACAGATTCACAAACTCACCGGGGTCGTTCGCCAGGTCGTATAGCTCACCGAAGGTCTCGCCCACGTAGTGCGTCAGCTTCCAGCGATCCGTCACGATGGTCTTCAGGCGCATGTCGTCTTCGGGGCGGGGGCGGCCGTGGTAGTACTCGATAAGGACGGCATCACGCACGGAACGGGCTTCGCCCCTCAGCGCGGGCGCTTGACTGCGGCCCTCCACCTCCGGCCAGGGATCGAGGCCGAGCATGTCGAGGACGGTGGGCGCGATGTCGGCCTGGCTGAACAGCCCCGATGTGGCCCCGCCTCCTGCCATCCCTTTCGGCCAGCGCCAGATCATGGGGATGCGGAGCAGCCCTTCGTAGTGATACGGCCCCTTGTAGAGCAGGCCGTGGTCGCCGAGCAGCTCGCCGTGGTCGGCGCAGAGCATGACGATGGTGTTCTCGGCGAGGCCCATCTCGTCGAGGGCGCCGAGGATTCGGCCCACCTGATGGTCCACGAGGCTTACCTGCCCATAGGTGTGGGCGTGGACCTCGCGCATCTGCTCCTCGGTTACATCGCACAGCGCCACCGTGCCCGGCTTGGTCCGGGGCGCCCGGTAGTACCGCATCACATGCTCCGGCTTGCCCTCCAGATCCCCATCGCGCCGCTCGGGCAGGACCATGTCCGCGGGGTCGTACTGGTAGCAGTAGGGCGCAGGTGGGGCGAAGGGGAAGTGGGGGAAGATGAACGAGCAGTGCGCAAAGAACGGCTGGCCGCCGGTGCTCTTCAGGAATTCGACGGTGCGGTCGCCGATCCACGTACAGGAATGGTATTCCACAGGCATGGCCGACTTCCACGAGTGCGGCGCGCCGGTGTCGGCCAGGGCATTCTCGCGGCGATATTTCTCGGCGAGGCCGGGGTCTATTCTGTGGAGGTACTGGCCGTAGTGGCCGATGCAGTTGCCATGGCCCACCGCGAGCTGCACCTCCTGGAAGCCGTGATATGGCCCGTGCCAGTCGGGCGGCGGGTCGGTGTTCCAGAAGTCGGCGTTCTCGGGGTACTCCGGGCAGCCGGGCTGCTGGGGGCTGAGGTGGAGCTTGCCCAGCGCCGCCGTCCGATAGCCCCGCTCCCCCAGGGCGTCGCCGAGCGTCCGCACCGACTCCGCCAGCGGCACGCCGTTGTTCCACGCGCCGTGCCCGCCGATGGACTGCCCCGTCAGGATCGACGCGCGCGCCGGCGTGCAGAGGGGGTTGGTGACGTAGGCCCGATCGACGCGAATACCCTCCCGCGCAAGCCGGTCCATATGCGGAGTCTGGATCCTATCATTGCCGTAGCAGCCGACGCAGCTCGCGTGGTGCTGGTCGGGGATGATGAAGAGGACATTCGGTTGGTTCGCATTGTCGGCCATCAGAACACAACCGGCTCGGGCTCGAAGACGATCTCCTTGTATTTCGGCGCACGCTCCGTTTCGAGTTTGGTGTAGGTTGTGACACACGCCTCCACCGCCTGCTCAAACATCTTCTTGCCGAGCTCCGCGCTCGCCCTCTCGGGAAAGCCCATGACGCCGACCTTCACATCGTCGCTCTGCGTCAGGCGGGGGATGACCCACTCGTGGTCGATGGGCTTGGAGGCGGACTGGTAGTTGTCCGGGTGGGCGAGCATGCGCTCGTAGACCTCTTTTTCGTCATACGCAATTTCGTCCATGCGAACAAGTTCCGGGGCGATGTGGAGCATCCAGGAGGTCTCCACCAGCCCGGCGTGCCAGTCCTGATCCTCCTTCATGTATTTGACGAAGTCGGGGCAGGCCACCCAGATGGGCGAGAAGACGAGCATCACGTCCTCGAAGGCGGGGTTCGTTCGGAGCAGGAGATTCAGCGAGTTCATCAGCGACCGGTAGTTCTCGCTGCCGCCGTGTCCGAGGATGAGGAAAACGTTCCTGAATCCCTGCGCCACGAGCGACTGGATCGTCTCGGCGATGACCATGCCGCTCACGTTCGGGTTGATGTTCACCGTGCCCGGCAGCGTGCCGCCGGAGAAGCATGCGGTGATGACGGGGAAGCAGAGCATCCCCGTCCGCTTCGCCACCGCCATCGCCGTGGCCTCCGCCGTCATGGCGTCGGTATAGACGGGCAGGTGGTGGCCGTGCTGTTCGACGATGCCGATGGGGAGGATGATGGACCGGCGCTCGGCGAGGTAGTCCTGGATGTCCTTGACGGTCATTTCCTTGAAGACGGGTGCGCGGGATGACATGGCTTTTCCTCCTTCGGGGTTGTGTTCGTCCAGAGGCGATCATACTTGTCTGTTGGCGTCGCCTCAAGAGAAATCACATCCGCTGCCGGACGCAAAAACAGTTGCACTCGGGCTGTTGGCGGTTAGAATAGATGAACCGTCGGACATTCACTTGAGAGGTGGTTCATGATTTGGATACCCTTGGTCTTCATCGTCGCCATCGTCGTCATCCTCATCGCGATTCCTCAGGTCAAGCGAAAGATGCGATCGGAGAGGCTGGGCTGTCCGCTGAGCCACCCGCAGCTCCTCGGTATGAGCCTGCGGGGAGTGGACATCAACGCCGTGTTCGATGCGAAGCAGCGCCTGGACGAGGAGGCGATCGACGTGCCCCTCAAGGCCATCGAGGTCCACCACCTCGCCACGCGCGACTTGGGTCCTGTTGTCGAGGGCGTCATCGAGGCAAAGACGCAGGGCGTGAACCTGACGTGGGAGAAGGCCTGCGCCATGCACATCGCCGGGCGCGATATCAAGGCCGACATCGAAGCCGCCGGGCGTCCCAAGGAGATCATCACGCCGGAGATCACGGGCCGGACCATGGACGGCGGGGGGGTGCGGGTGAAGCTCAAGCTGAAGCTCCGCTTCGTGCCCGAGCGGGCCGTCGGGGCGGGGGGCGAGACGTTCGTCGTCGAGCGCGTCTGCGCAGCGGCGGAGGCGGACATCGCCCGGTCGGAGTCCTACGAATTTCTTCTCCAGCGCCAATCCACCTTCGCCCGTCGCATCTTCGAGCGCGGCCTCGACGCCGGCAGCGCCTTCAAGATCGAGTGGGTGGATGTGGAGGAGATGACGGCGGAGAAAGCGGAGGAGTAGGCGGGGACTGTTGTTGGCTGTGTGCTAACGTCGTCCTGGGCGATGCGTCAGGCGGTGTGGCCAAGGGGCTTTAATTGAGCAATCTCGGCCGCCTTGTCACTCCGCATGGCATGCCAGAGGTCCCAGTCCTGCTGAAGCCCGAGCCAGAAGTCCGCCGACATTCCCAACACACGCGCCAGCCGGAGTGCTGTATCTGGCGTCACCCCACGCTTGCCACGTATGATCTCATTCAAGCGCGGGAACGAGACACCGAGTTGAACTGCCAGTGCGGATTGAGTGATCTCCAGGGGCTTGACAAATTCCTCCAGTAGCATCTCGCCGGGATGTGTCGGGGGCCGCTCCTGCGGCAACCGCCTCGTCACAAGCTTTCGCCCCTGAATTCGATCCCGAGAGGCCCTCTTCCTTTTAGTGGTAGTCCGTGATCTCGACTTCATCGGCATAACTTCGCTCCCAACGGAAACAAATGCGGTACTGATCGTTGATCCGAATGCTATGCTGTCCACGCCGATCGCCCCGTAAACGTTCAAGGCGATTCCCGGGCGGCACAGCGAGTTCTCGCAACTCCCGCACCCGATTGATCTGATCCAACTTTCGCTGAGCCGCCGTCCAGAGGGCCTTGGGGCAGGTCCTCCGAGCCGCTGCGGTGTCAGCTCCGTCGAAGATATCCTCAGTTCCATGAGTGCGGAAGGAGCGTATCATATATCATATTATAACGGCTGCCGTAATAGTTGTCAACGGTTTCTTGCTTCTTTGAGAATCCGGAGGATAGAAGTCCGACCTCCGTAAAGAAATCGAGTGGGTGGATGTGGAGGAGATGGAGGCGCAGGGGGAGAACGGCGCGAATAAATAATTCGCAATCACGAAGTCCCGTTACTTCCCGCGTCCATCGAACCAGTGCGTCCGGAACTCCTCCATGGCCGAGAGGACCGCGTCGATGTTCTCCGGCGGCGTGGGGGGATAGATGCCGCAGCCGAGCTCCAGCCCGCCCTCGGGCGAGCCGAGGCGGCGGACTTCCTCCTCGATGAGGTCGTGGATATCCTTCGGCGTGCCGAAGGGGACGATCTTCTGCCGGTCGATGTCGAGCCGGATGCAGACGCGGCCCTTGAAGACCTTCTCGATGTTGTCAATCCCGTTGCAGAGGTCCTGGGGGTTGATGATATCCACACCGCACTCGATCAGGTCCTCCGCGATGTCCATGATGTAGCCGTCGGAGTGGAGCGACACGAGCGTGCCCGCCTCGCGGCAGGGGTCGAAGAGCTCGTGGTAGGCGGGGGCCATGTACTTGTCGAAGTATTTCGGCCCGAGGATGCTCGCCGTCTGCGTGCCGAGGTCCTCGCCGAAGCCCATCACATCGACGCCGACGGAGAGGTAGCGGCTCAGCAGGGCCTTGTTGAAGTCGTTCACCATGCCGATCAGCTTCGGCAGGTGCGGGTCGTCGGTGGCGACGTCCATCATGAAATTTTCGAACCCGCGAAGATAGGTCAGCCGCATGAAGAGGAAGCCGTGGCCCATGCCGCCGGTGGTCAGGCCGCCCCGCTCCTTGCGCTTCTTCAGGTTGGTGATCTTTTCATCCCAGTTGCACGGGCTCATGTGATCGCACGTGTTGGGGTCGGGCGGCGGGTAGGTGTCGAGGGCGTCCCAGGAGTCGAGCGGGTGGCCGACGACAACGCCGACGATGCCCTCGATCTCGTTCTCCCACCGGCAGCCCCAGACATCGGTGTATTCCCCCGCCGCGCTGCGGCCGCCGGCGGCGTCGAAGTCACGCTGGCCCTTCTTGAAGCCGGGGAACATGATGGGATGGCGGACGAGGACGTCCTCCAGGTCCTCGCGCAGTTGCTTCCATGTCGCCCCGCAGATGCTGATGCCGCAGGGCATGTACTCGGGGCCTTGGAAGCGTGCGTTGCGCAGAAAGTTCTCGCGATGGGTCAGCGCCATGTCAGTCTCCTGCTGGTTGCGGTGGTGGAGTATTGGAGTGATAGCTCCTTCCATTGCTCCATTTGCTCCCCACTGCCAAGTCGGTTGCAGTCGCGTATATGAAGATACGTCATTCCCGGATGAATTTCAACCCAATCCTGCAGGCCGCCTTCTCCGCGTCCGTGTCCAGGATTCTGGACATGCGAATGAGAGGAACCGCGACAGGACCACGCAAACGGTAGAAACGCCCCTCGCGCGCTGGGCCGCAATTCGGTTTCTGGAGGCCGAATTCGACGCGCATACACGTTCCGTAAATTTTTTCAGGGGTTTGGCACAGTCCTTGCGATAGTTCCCCTTCCAGATGGCCCCGGGATGTTTCAGGTGGCAATGATTTGGTTCCGTTTGGAGGTGGCAGACATGTGTGACACATGTGGATGCAGGGATAAGAAGAAAAAGAAACCCAAGTAGTCCTAACAGCCGTTGATTTCCTCCTCACAGTGTGCCGCAGGGATCTCACCGGGGCAATGGGATCCCTGCAATGGTCTCGGGAGCCATGTGCTCGATATGCAAGTCCAACGTGGGTCTCGTCCGCCCCTTGGCGGGCGGCATCCTGCTGCTGGCTCTTCTCTATACCTTCCACCCCGCCACAACAACCTCTGACAACGGCAAAGAGAAATCCCCACAGGAGGGCGCCATGATTGGGACGAAACATGCAAACCGGCTGATCGACTCGACAAGTCCGTACCTGCTCCAACACGCTCACAACCCCGTCGACTGGTATCCGTGGGGCCCCGAGGCCCTGGAGCGCGCGAAGAAGGAGGACAAGCCCATTTTTCTCTCCATCGGCTACTCCGCCTGCCACTGGTGCCACGTGATGGAACGGGAATCCTTCGAGAATGACGAGATCGCGAACATCATGAACGAGCACTTTATCTGCATCAAGGTGGATCGCGAGGAGCGGCCCGACCTGGATGCGATCTACATGAACGCCGTCCAACTCATGACCGGCAGCGGCGGGTGGCCGATGAGCGTGTTCCTGACGCCGGACCTTGAGCCCTTCTTCGGGGGTACATACTTCCCACCTGAGGATCGCTATGGCCGGGCGGGGTTCAAGCGGGTGCTATTGTCGGTGGCGCAAGTCTATCGAGAAAAGCGCGGCGAGATCGAGCAGAGGGCGGGGCGCCTACGCGGAGCATTGAGCAAGCTGGGCGGGTCCGCCGCCGGGAAGGGTGCGCTCACGGGCAAGCCTATCGAACAGGCCGTGCGCGAACTGGCCGGGGAGTTCGACCCCGCGTGGGGAGGCTTCGGCCAAGCGCCGAAGTTCCCCCAGGCCTCGGTCATCCGTCTCCTCTTGCGCCACCACAAGCGGACGGGCGACGAAGAGGCGCTGCGCATGGCGACGGTGACGTTGGACCGAATGGCCTGCGGCGGGATATACGACCACCTCGGCGGGGGCTTCCACCGCTACTCCACCGACCGCGAGTGGCTCGTGCCGCACTTCGAGAAGATGCTCTACGACAACGCCCAGCTCGCCGCCGTTTACCTCGATGCCTATCAGCTCACCGGCAAGCCGCTCTATCGCCGCGTGGCAAAGGAGACGCTGGACTATGTCCTCCGGGATATGACCGATGAGTCCGGCGGCTTCCACTCCACCCGTGACGCCGACAGCGAGGGCGAGGAGGGGAAGTACTATGTGTGGGATTGCGAGGAGGCCCTCGGCATCCTCGGAGAAGAGGACGGCGCGCTGTTCTGTGAGTATTACGGCGTGACCGAGTCAGGCAACTTCGAGGGGCGCAGCATCCTCCACGTCCCGCTCTCCATCAAGAAGTTCGCAAAGAAACGCGGCAAGGGTGAGGCCGCGGTGCAGTCCCGCCTCGATCACATGCGCCGGAGGCTTCTAACCGTGCGGGACGAACGCGTGGCCCCGGGGAAGGACGACCAGATCCTGACCGACTGGAACGGGCTCACAATCTCCGCCCTGGCCCGTGGATACCATGTCCTGGGCGACGAGACCTACCGGGCGGCGGCGGAGAAGGCGGCGGAATTCATTTTGACAAAAATGAAATCCGGGAATCGCCTCCTGCACGCGTATCGAAAGGGACGCAGCCACATCGATGCCAACCTCGACGACTACGCCTACATGACGGCGGCCCTTGTCGACCTCTACGAGGCCACTTTCGATGTTCGATGGATCGAGGAGGCCAAGGCCCTTGCCAACGACATGATCAAGAACTTTCGGGACGACGCAAACGGCGGCTTTTTCTTCACGCCCGAAGGCCGGGCCGACCTGATCGTCCGAAACAAGAGCGCCCACGACGGGGCCACACCGTCCGGCAATGCCGTGGCCGCCCTGGCCCTGTTGCGCCTGGCCGCGCTGACCGACGATGCCGCGCTGAACGAAACCGCAGTGAGGACGCTGCGGGCCTTTAAGGTGCAGATGGAGCGCTCGCCCGCGGGGTATGCGAGCCTCTTGGCGGCGCTTGACTTCCATCTCGGCCCGGTGAAGGAGGTGGTCGTCTGCGGCGAGGAGGACCGCAGCGAGACCCAGGCCCTGCTCTCCGCCGTGCGGCTGCGGTATCTGCCGAACAATGTGATCGCACTCTATGACCCGCAGGCAAGGAATGTGAAGGGGGCCTTTCGGACGCTGCCGATGCTTCAGGGCAAGGAAGCCGCGAACGGCACGCCAACGGCGTATGTCTGCGTGAACCGGACGTGCAGCGCACCGGTCACCTCGCCCGAGGCGCTGGCCAAGCTTCTTGATAGCGACTGAGGTGCGGCGCTGCCAAACGATCGTAGGGTTTGTGGAGTGCGCAAGCCATGCTTGCGCCTTGAAACCGGGAAGCCATGCTTCCCGGTGGAAGCCGAGGACCGTGCAAAGTTGCAGAGATGGTCCGATAGCGACACAACCGCGACCGAAGAGCGGGAAGCACGGCTTCCCGCAAAAGAAACGGCAGCATGGCTGCCGCACTCCAAAAACGGCATGTGGCGCTGTGATCTAAATTGCTTGACTTTGCGGTCGGGGCCGACTACCATACGCTACGTGGCCCTGATTCATCGAGGCGAAGGGAGGAAGAAGAATGTCGATCGGATTCAGTGCGGACGAGGTGTTCAAGATCGGCATGGAAGTCGAGTTGAACGGCAAGGCGTTCTACGACGCCGCGCTCGGTCTCTGCGAGGACGAGGAGCCGAAAGAAACCATCAAACACCTCCGCGACGAAGAGGGCAAACACTACGCCTCGTTCGCCAAGATGCGCGATCAACTGCCCCCCGAGGCGAAGGCGGAAACCGTGTTCGATCCCGACGGCCAGATGGCGGCCTATCTGAAGGCGCTGGCCGACTCGCGCGTGTTTACCAGTGAAAGTCAAGCGGCGGATATCGCCCGAAATTGTCGCTCTGCGCGAGAGATTCTCCAGGTGGCCCTTCGGTTCGAGAAGGACTCCGTGCTCATGTTCCAGGCGCTCAAAGAGGGCACGAAGCCCGAGTGGGGCCAGGAGAAGATCGACTACCTGATCGGGGCCGAGATGGAGCACATCCGCAAGATCAACGCCTTGCTGGAGAAGCTGGCCGGTTGACAGGCGGCAAACAGGGGTGATCGAGCCAGGGACCGGGCGCCCGGAAAGTTCCGTGTTTTCGAGGGTTTTTCGCAACAGGAACGAAGTAAGCAGTTGGTGAAGGAATGCGAAGAATAGGGAACGGAGAGAGATATGGAAGCCCCGGAAAAGAAGGAGTTTGAGGCCCGGACGGTCGTTGCCATCGAGCATCAGGGCGCCTATGCCGACATCGGCAAGGTCTATCACCGCCTCCACGAGTGGGCGAAGGAGCGGGATGTGAAAATCGCGGGCCGCGGCCTGACCATCTTCCTCTGCCCGCCCAACGAGTTCGACCCGGCCTCGGCGGTCTTCGAGGTCTGCCTCCCCGTCGAGACCGCGCCCGAGGGGGACGAAAAGGTGAGCGTCAAGCAGCTCCCGGCGTGCACCGTGGCGGCCGTTACGGTCAAGGGACCGTACGGGCAGATACCCGCCCACTATACCGAGATGCTTGCCTGGCTCTCGACCGAGGGGTGGGAAATCGACGGCGATCCGCGCGAGGTCTACGTCGAGCGTCCCCACGCCGACGGCAGCGGAGACCCGGACGAATTCGTCACCGAAATCCAATTTCCCATCAAGGGATAGTATGGACATCAACATCCGCATCGCCGGCGAGGCAGGGCAGGGCGTCCAGACCACCGGCGGCCTGCTCGTTCACGTCTTCGCCAACATGGGCCTGCATGTCTTCTCCCAGCAGAGCTACATGTCCCGCATCCGCGGCGGCCTGAACTGGTACGACGTCCGGATCGCCGACTCCGAGCTCTTCTCCGGCCGAGAGAAGACCGACCTCCTGGTCGCCCTCGTCCCCGAGGCGCTTGATGCCCTCCGGGAGGACGTGGCCGAGGGCGGCACGATCCTCCTCGACACCGAGGAGGGGCAAGACGTTGTTGCACTTCCCTTCACAAAGACCGCCAAAAAGGTCGCCGAATCTGCCGTCATGGCCAACAGCGTCGCGGCGGGGGCGGTGCTCACCGTGCTCGGGTACGACGCGGAAAAGCTCTGCGACTATCTCTCCGTCGAATTCAAAAAGAAGGGCCAAGAGGTGGTCGAGAAGAACGTCCAGTGCGCCCGCAAGGGGGTCGAGCTGGCCGCCGACCATGCCGGGTCGATGGAGGCGCCCGAGCCGGGGGACGCACCCGCCACGGTCTACAGCGGGACCGAAGGCGTCGGCATCGCCGCCGCGCGGGCGGGAATCAAGCTCGTCTGCTCCTATCCCATGACGCCGTCCACCGGCGTGCTCACCTACCTTGCCAAGGCGGCCGATGAGTTCGGTATCGTCGTCGAGCAGGCCGAGGACGAGATTGCCGCCGTCAACATGATCTGCGGCGCGACCTATGCCGGCGTCCCGGCCATGACCACCACCAGCGGCGGGGGCTTCGCCCTCATGTGCGAGGGGCTGTCCCTCGCCGGCATCATGGAGCTGCCCATCCTCATTATGGACTCCCAGCGCCCCGGCCCGGCTACGGGCCTGCCGACGCGCACCGCCCAGCAGGACCTCCAGTTCGTTCTCTATGCCGGACACGGGGAGTTTCCACGGGCCGTCTTCGCTCCTGGAACACCCGGGCAGGCCTACGAGATCACGCGCCGAGCCGTCGAGACGGCGCACCGATTCCAGACGCCGGTCATTCTCTTGATCGATCAATACCTGGCCGACCTGCAGAGGAACATGCCGGAGCTGGATAAGACCTACGACCCCATCGACAGATGCGTTGAGACAAGTCCGCCGCCCGATTACTTCCGCTACGCCGTCACCGACAACGGCGTCTCGCCCCGGGCGATTCCCGCACATGGCGCGTTTGTCATCCTCGATTCCGACGAGCACTACGACAACGGCCACATCACCGAGGACCTGGACGTCCGCATGGCCCAACAGGACAAACGTATGCGGAAGCTGAACGGCATGATCGCCGAGGCCCTGCCGCCGGAGCTCTACGGTCCGGAAGATGCGGAGACCCTCCTCATCGCCTGGGGCTCGACCTACGGCCCCTGCCGCGAGGCGGTGGACATCCTGAACGCGGACGGCCGGTCCGCCGCCATGCTCCACTTCGCCCAAGTGTGGCCGCTGAAAGTGGGCGCGATCCAGGCGGTGGTGGGTGAGAGGAAGCGGGTGATCGCCGTGGAGGGAAACGCCACCGGCCAGTTCGCATCGATCCTGCGCGAGGGAGGCGTGCTGGGCGAGTGCGAGAAGATACTTCGATACGATGGCATGCCCTTCACCGGACAGGAGATAGCAGAAAGGGCGCAGACATGACCCGATGGCCCTACGACAACGACCCCGCGTGGTGCCCCGGCTGCGGAAATTTTGCCATCCTCAAGGCCTTTGACAAGGCGATCGACGCCGCCGGGATCGACCGCGACCGCCTCGTTCTGGTCTCCGGCATCGGCCAGGCGGCCAAGTTTCCCCATTACACAAAAGCGAATGTCTTCAACGGCCTCCACGGCCGGGCCCTGCCCGCCGCCACGGGGATCAAGCTGGCGAACCACAGGCTCCACGTCGTCATCACCAGCGGCGATGGCGACATGTACGGCGAGGGCGGCAACCACCTGATCCATGCCATGCGCCGGAATATCGGCGTCACGGCCTTTGTCCACAACAACCAGGTCTACGGCCTGACCAAGGGCCAGGCGTCGCCGACCTCGGATTACGGCTTCACCACCAAGATCCAGACCCACGGCGTGATCCTCCAGCCGCTGAACCCGCTGGCCATCGCCATCGTCGAGGACTGCTCCTTTGTCGCCCGCTCCTTCGCCGGCGACGCCGAGCACCTGCAGGCCATGATGGAGGCGGCGCTGAAACACGACGGCGGTTTTGCCCTGTTGGACATCCTCCAGCCGTGCGTCTCCTTCAACAAGGTGAACACCTTTAAGTGGTACCGGGACCGCGTCAGGCCCATCCCCGACACCCACGACCCGACGGACCGCGAGGCGGCGCTACGGCTCGCCTTCACCTGGGGCGACGAGATCCCCATCGGCCTATACTATCGCAGCGACCGTCCCAGCTTCGAGGCGCGACAGCCCGTGCTGGCGGAGGACACGTTGTGCGATCGGTACGAGCGATCGTAGCCCGTCTTTCGCCCGCTTGAGACACTCACGGCCTGGTCCTTAATGGAGTCCTGGAAGCGGGTTGAGTAGCGGCAGTAGGTTGTCGCGCTCGACACGCGGTTGCGTGTCGAGCTCGCATTGACAAGTTGTGTGGCAAAAAATCTACCCCACGTCGGGTTCGACGATGCTCGCGATCAGGTCGCCGACGGAGGCGTAGGGGTGCTGTGCCGGCAGGGCCACATCGCAGTTGGGCCGGCGGATGCCGTACTCCTTCAGATATCCACTCACCGGCGCGACGATCTCGTGGGTCTCCAGCGTCTCGTCGTTCATGATGTGGCCGAGCTTCTGCCCCTTCTCGACGTAGTCCCACGTGGCGAGCCCCGCCTCGACGAAGAGGCCCGTGGTCTCCGCCTCGATCTCCGTCTCCTTCGCCTTGTCCAGGTAGATCACCGGTTCGTCCTGGCCCTCCAGCTCGCCGTCGATCATGCCGAGATGCTTCGCGATGTTCAGCACCGCGCGGCGGCCGCGTTCGACCTCGTGCTCGACGATGGCGTACTGCGTGGTCAGCTCGATGGTGTAGCAGGCGCCGCCCCGGCCGTTCGTGTATGCGCTGATGGTCTTGTCTGCCTTGCCGCCGGGCTTCCGAACGTGCACGAACCGAATGGCCGCAACGTCGGCCAGCGCCCGAACCTCGGGCCGGTCCGCCTTGGTGATCCCGCCCGTGGCGCTGAAGCGCGACCAACTGTGCAGGTCGATAACATGGGTGGCGTGCTTCGCGACACCCTCCCAGATGGCGTAGGACTGCCGCTCGGTGTCGTTGCCGTCCGCTTTGCCGGGCCAGGTGCGGTTCATGTTGTGGCCCTCATCGTCTCCGTAGGGCTGCTCGGGTCCTAAGTTGATGTGTGGGCGGCGTTTACGCAGGGCGAGGATGTTCGCCGAGGGCATGGCGAACACCTTGCCTTTCTGCAGTTCGACTTTCGCGATTTCGACGAAACGCCGGATAGCCTCGCAGCCGTTGATCTCGTTGCCATGCTGGTTGGACAGGACGAACAGGACCGGTCCTTCGGCGCCGCTGTCGATCTCCCAGTAGGGGATCTTCACCTCGTCGCCGTTCTCAAGTTTCGCAATAACGTGTTTCACTTCCGTCGTCGGAGCCATTCACCCTCTCCCTATTCCAGTATGTCATAGAGCACCGAGCCGTCGGCGTCCTTCGGGCAGGGGATGCCGAGGAGGTGCGCCATTGTCGGGGCGACGTCGCGCAGGAACACCGGCTTCTCTCGCCGCAGGCCCTTCTTTACGCCGGGGCCCGCGATGATGAAACTGGACATGATTGTCCCCTCTGACCAATCCACCGACGGCAGGTGGTGGTGCGTCCCCTCCTGGCCGCCCCAGACGCCGTACTTCGGGTCGGGTCGGGTGATGTGGTCGTCCGGCGCCTCCGCGTTGTATCTCATGTTCTCCGTGTAGCCCGGGGCCGCGATGGCGATGAGGTCGGCGGGGACCTTCTCGCCGCCGAAGCCGAGGTTCAGCG
>JAADGH010000013.1 GCA_013152475.1 Planctomycetota bacterium | reverse complement strand
TGACGGCATGTCGTCGGACATGGACGCGCAGGATGTCATCCACGCCATCAACGAACAGGGCGGGCTGGCCATCGTGGCCCATCCCTACTGGTCGGTCCTGACGATGCGCGACCTCATGCGCCTGGAGGGCCACATCGGCATCGAGGTATACAACACAAGTTGCGATTACAGCATCGGCAAGGGCCATTCCATGGTCCACTGGGATGCGCTCCTTTCGCAAGGGCGGAACGTGTGGGGCGTGGCGGCGGACGACGTCCACTGGCACTTCAACGACCACCGCCCCGTCGACGCCTGCGGCGGGTGGGTTATGGTCAAGGCCCCCGGTCTGACGGAGCAGAACATCGTCAGCGCCCTCCGCGCCGGGCAGTTCTACGCCAGCAGCGGCCCGACGATCGAGGACATTACGGTTACCGACGAGAGCGTGATCGCGAACATATCCGAATCACGCACGATCCAGTTCATCTCCGATGCCGGCCGCGGCGAGGTCTTCACAGACCCCAAAGGCAAGCCCATCACCTCCGCCGAGTTCAGGCC
Source organism: Planctomycetota bacterium (assembly GCA_013152475.1). Classification (GTDB taxonomy): domain Bacteria; phylum Planctomycetota; class Brocadiia; order JAADGH01; family JAADGH01; genus JAADGH01. The sequence continues at coordinate 38,078 of JAADGH010000013.1, read as the reverse complement.
CAAAGGCAGCGAGAAATTCCTCCGCATCCAATCCGTCGCCCCCGGCGGCCAGATGGCCTGGAGCCATCCGCTGTGGGTTGACGGGAAGTAGGGCGTCGCCAGTGTTTCGCTTCATTTGCCGATCTGGATGGCCCAGAGCGACAGCGGCGATGAGTGCGGAAACGATCAGCCATTTGAGAGCTTACATGGAGGTTTCCTTCGTCTGCGGTTCGTTCCCCAATGAGACTATCGCATGGGGAGGAATAGGTCAAAACTTCTTAAATAATATACTTGACAGCATGATAGCCACTGGTCTAAAATTATGCTTTCTATATGCAGCAAAAGGAATCGCGGCTTTGCCCCCCCCTGTGAACATTAGCAGTGTCGGTGCTGCTCTGCCAAGGGAGGTCATTTCCGCGAAATGCACATCACATACATCTACATCTGGGAAAGGCCGCAATGCAACACTGTTTGGCAAACACGGTTGACCTGGATTCTTTCGCGTTGCACTTATCAGTTCATTTCATGAGGCAGAGAGGAGAATAGAAATGGCAGGGAAAGCGGCAAGCAGCATGATCCATCGCCCGCTGAAGCGGAGGATGGATCTGATGGTGGAAGAGCTGGATCAGCGCATCGCCCCGGTGACGCTGACCACAGGACAGTCCTACACCTTTACCGACGGCGACGGCGACCAGCTCCAGGTCACGTTCAAGGGCCGGGGCTCCGTCACGTTCGATGACGGCGCCGGCGATCCGGCGGGCACGGACATCGCACGGATGGATTTCTTCAATACCGACGGCAAGTCGTCCCTCTCCGTCGTGGACCTCGCCCCGGGCGATGGCGACGACAGCGTCACCCTCGGCACGGTGACCGGCATCGGCAACGCGGCCATAGGCGTCATCGATATTCGCTCACCCAAGCTGGTGAACACAGACATTACATTCAGCAACGTCTTCTCCAAATTCCAGGCCGCTGGCGACGTGGACACCTGCACCGTGATCGTCACCAATTCCCTCTACACCGTCGGCGTCGGTGGCAATCTGAAGGACAGCTCTTTCGACGTTTCCGGCCAGGTCAAGCAGTTCCGTGTCGCCGGCGATATGGACAATTCGCCCCTCAACGTTTACGGTCGACTTGGCCAGGCGAGGGTTGGCGGGAACCTGGATAACGGCGCCTACATCTACGCCTACGGCCGCGCCAACCGGATCGAGGTCCAGGGCTCTCTCCTGAATGCCTCTTACCTGGAGACGGACGCCGGCGCCGGATCGGTGAGCGTCCTTGGCAGCGTGTTGGACGGTTCTGACATCTACTGCTACTACGGCAACGTGGGCCGCATCTACATTGGTGGCAACGTCTACGGCGACGGCGCCGGAGATTCGGCCGAGATTTACGGCTACGAGGGCAATGTCGGCCAGATCACCATTGGCGGCAACATGGACGATGGCTACGTTTACCTGGGGTACGGCCAGTTCGGCGCCTTTACCATCGGGGGCAATGTGACGGATACCCTGGGCGGCACAACCATGTATGTGCCGTACTGCGGGACCCTGGGTTCCCTCAGCATCGGTGGATACGTCGAGGGCGCGAGCATCAACGGCGAATACGGCAATGTGGGCCGCACTCAGATCGGCGGCTACATCGACAACACGGACATGTATTTCATCTATGGCACGTTCGGCAGCCTGACCATCGATGGTAATGTCCAGAACGGCAGCACTGTCCAACACGAGTACGGTGAGTTCGGCTCCATCACCGTCAACGGCAACCTGGACGACGGCACCATCGATGTCGACACTGCCACCGTCAACAAGGTGACTGTGAACGGCTACGTCGGCAATAACAGCCAGATCGAACTCGACGGCGGCAGCATCCACAATGTCAAGATCACGGGCGATGTCTATAACGGTGTTGGCGGCAGCAGCTACGCGGTCTACATGGACAGCTACGCCACATGTCGCAGCCTCTGGATCGGCGGCAGCGTGTACGACAGCGCACAGATCTATATGGATGAGGGCGACACGATCGGGTCCATCTATATCGGCGGCGACTTCCACGACAGCGCCGGGTTCGAACTGGATTCCGGCAATCTAATCGGCCGGCTCCACATCGCCGGCAGCATGTACGACAACGCCTACTACGACACGGACTACGGGAACTGGATCGACGATCTGTACATCGGCGGCGACCTGGACAGCGGCGCCGGGTTCTATTTCGAGGACGGCGGCGGGATCGGCAACACCCGGATCATGGGCCGGATGGACGGGGGCGGCTACATCGAGGGCAACGAGTACGTTCGCTTCGGCAACTTCTACGTCGGCCAGGGCATGTTCGACGGCGCCTACATCTACAACTATTACTATGGTTGGATGGGCAACATCACGATCAACGGTCCCATGGACAGCCTGGGCGGCAGCTCGCCGTACGTCGAGTTCTACGAGTACGGCTCGATGGGTGACATCACCGTGAGGGGCTACATGTATGACGCATACTTCAGCGTGGACGACTACACCTGCTATGACGGAAGCATCCGGGTATTCGGCAATGTCACCGACTCATACTTCGATCTGGACTATCCCGGCGGCACGGTCGAGCAGTTCTTCGTCGGAGGCGATTTCGTCAACTCATACTTCAACTTCAATGGCGCCAACGTCAACCGGATCACCATCAGGGGCAATGTGTCCGGCAACGGAGGGGACAACGACTATATCGAATTCATTGGCTCCTGCCAGTCGGCCACCATCGGCGGTTACGTGGAGAACTTCGAGTGGGACAACTACGGCAGCCTCGGGTCCTTCCGCGTGGGCGGATACGCCGACTCCTTCGACTTCTACACCGAGGGCTACGTCGGCAGCATGTCCATCGGCGGCTATGCGGACGAGACAGGCGATGAAAACATGTCCCTGGATACCGACGGCGGCTGGGGCCGGATCACCATTGGCGGCTACGCCAACAGCCTCTACGTCGGTTCCTCCGCAGGCGTGGGCTTCTTCAGCGTCGGCGGCGACTACACGGGCGACGGCCTCGGGAGCCAGGATTTCTACCTCTACAGCGGCGTGGGCAACTTCAGGGTGGGCGGCAACCTGACCGACGTGTGGGCCGATATCGAAGGCCCCGTCGGCAGCATGTCCATCGGCGGGAACGTGGATCCGTCGCACATCAACCTCGACGGCGAGATGGGCTCGCTCCTCATTGGTGGAACGGTGTCCGGCGTGGCCGGAACCCCTACGGTCTTTGAGTTCTACGGCGGCCTGAACCGGCTGACCAGCGGCGCATGGTCCTACGTGGATCTGACTGTCGAGGAAGGCGCAGACATGATCCAGATCAAGGGCGGCGTGGACAACTCCACCTTCACTGTGAACGATGCGTCCAAGTCGCTGCAGGTCATGGGCGATGTGGTGGACAGCACCATCGACTACAACAACGGCCTGCAGCAGGCCCGGATTTCTGGTGGGCTCGACAACACGGCCTTCAGTGTCTATAACGGCAGCGAGAGCAGCAGTACGGCGGTCACCATCTCCGGCGCAGGCGGCATGTTGAACGGCGCGTCGGTCACGGTGAAGGGTGACTGCTCGCAGTTCAAGCTGGGCGGCGCCCTGAACGACACCTCCACGGTTGACATCCTTGGCTACGCCAGCTCCATGAAGTTCGGCGGCGACATTGCCGCCGGGGCCGTGGTCACCATCGGCCAGACGGTTGTCGGCGCCACCGGGACGTATTATACGGGGACGCTGAAGTCCATGAGTGTCGCCGGGTTGATCTACGGCAATATCGATGTCTATGGCACGCTGCACAAGATCACCAGCAACGGTCTGGCGGGTATTGCCAACGGCGGCAGCGGCGCGCCCTTCACCGGCGGCTTCCAGCCGACGGACGCCACGGGAGCGGCCATTGCCGGCGCGCAGGTGGATTACGTCACCCTCGCCCCGGGAGGGTCCGTGAGCTAAGCCTGACCATTCGTCTGGTTCGTACAACAAAAAGCGGCGCGTCCATCGGGATGCGCCGCTTCTTTTTCTGCTGTGCGAGGGGGGGCGATTGGCCCTCAGACGTTATTCGCCCCGGTTTTTACCACGAGCTGCGTCGCGCGATAGAGGTGCTCGTGGGACGACCCCGCGTCGATCCACCAGCCGTCGAGCTCGTCCCAGGTCATGGTCCCCTGCTCGATGTAGCGGTTGTTCACATCGGTGATCTCCAGCTCGCCGCGGTCGGAGCGGTCCAGTGTGCGAATCATATCGAAGACTTGGTTGTCGTACAGATAGATGCCGATGACGGCGTACTGCGACTTTGGCTTCTTCGGTTTTTCTTCGATCCGCACGACCTTTTTCCCGTCGAGCTGCGGCACGCCGAAGTGCTGGGGCTCGGGGACCTCCTTGAGCATGATCTTCGCGCCGCGCTTCTGCTTCTCGAAGTCCTGCTTTGCCTTGAGAATGTGCTTCTCTATAATGTTATCGCCGAGGATGACAATGATTTTCTCGCCGTCGGCAAAATCCTCCGCCAGATTCAACGCCTCGGCGATGCCCCCCGCACCCTCCTGGTAGGCATAGCTGAGCTGTTTCAGGTCAAAGTCCTTGCCGTTGCCCAGAAGTCTCAGGAAGTCGCCCGGGTTGTTGCCGCCTGTCACCACCATCACCTCCCGAATCCCCGCGTCCACGAGCGTCTGGATGGGGTAGTAGATCAGCGGCTTGTCATACACCGGCAGCAGGTGCTTGTTCGTCACCTTCGTCAGCGGCAGCAACCGCGTCCCGAACCCTCCGGCCAGCACAACGCCTTTCATCTACTTGTCCTTTCTGTCCCAGTCGTACGGGATGTCATTGTCGTGCGGATCGCAGCGAAGCTCATCCGGATTCTCGTAGTTATACGTCTCGGTAGGAACGTTAATCACCAGCGCCTCCTCCTGGCTTACGCACTTGAACCCATGATAAACCCTCGGCGGGACATGGACGAGCTGCGGCTTGTGGATGCCGAGATAGAAATCGTTCACTTCCCCCTTCGTGGGGGAGTCGTCCCGGGAGTCATAGAGGGCCAGCTTCAACATGCCCTGCACGCAGCAGAGGTTGTCCCACTGGATATTGTGGAAGTGCCAGCCCTTCACCACCCCCGGTATCACGGTGGTCAGATACACCTGGCCGAATTTTTTGAACAGGTCGTCGTCCGCCCGAAGGATTTCCATTAACCTGCCCCGCTCGTCGGGGATCACGCGCAGCGGCTTGACCTTGACTCCATCAATCATATCCTATGCCTCCGTATCCTGTTCATCAACTTCGAGAAAGGTTGCCTCGGCATTGTAGGAGCTCCGCACAAACGGCGCCGAGGCCACGGCGCGAAACCCCATCCGGAGTCCCGCCTGTCTGTACTCCTCAAACTCGTCCGGATGCACGAACTGCGCGATCTCTACGTGCCCCTCTGACGGCCGAAGGTACTGTCCAATGGTCAGGATGTCGCACCCTACCCCGCGCAGGTCCTCCATCACCCGGATCACCTCAGCGTGCGTCTCTCCCAGCCCCACCATCAGCCCCGACTTGGTATAGACGTCGCTGTTGACTTCCTTGACGAATTTCAACAGCCCCAATGATCGGTTGTAATCCGCCTGCGGCCGGATTCCTTTTGCCAGCCGCGGCACGGTTTCGACGTTATGATTGTATATCGTCGGCTTTGCGTTTGCAACGGTTTTGATGTTCTCTTCGCTCCCCATGAAATCGGGGGTGAGCACCTCGATGACCGCCTGCGGCAGGGCGTCCCGGATCGCGTGGATCGTCCTTGCGAAGTGCCCCGCCCCGCCGTCGGGCAGGTCGTCCCGGGTCACGGAGGTGACGACCACATGGCGCAGTTTCAAACACGCGGTCGCCTCGGCGACCCGCCCCGGCTCGTCGGGATCGAGGGGGGGCGGCTCTCCATGATCTACGGCGCAGAAGCGGCAGTCGCGCGTGCAGATACTCCCCATGATCATGAACGTTGCCGTCTTGCGCGAGAAACACTCGGCGATGTTCGGGCAGCGGGCGTTCTGACAGACGGTGGTGAGGTCCAGCGTCTGCAGTAGATCACGGACGTGCCGCGTCGAGCCGTCCGTCGGCAGGCGCTTCTTCAGCCACGGCGGGAAACGGCGTCGCCTCTTGTTGTCCGCCGCAACGGTCATTCCTCGCCTCGTCCCCGGAAGAGCAGAAAGAGGGTAACAAGGACCAGCACAGCGAAGATGAGTACGAGAAGGCCCATACCTATCATCCTACCTTCCGTCGGCAAGGCCGATTTTGAAACCGAGTTCCTGAGTAAGCGCCTGGGCGAAACGCTCCCCGACCTCCGCCACCGTTGGCGCCTCGTCCAGCAGCTCTGCCATCGACGTCATCCGCACCTCCGGCATGCCGCAGGGGTGGATGACATCGTAATGGCGAAGGTCCGTCGATACATTCAGCGCCATGCCATGATACGCAATCCAGTGCGTCACGGCAATGCCGATCGACGCGATCTTCCGGTCCCCGACCCATGCCCCGGTCATCGGGGCCTCTGTGCCGTCGGCCTTCCGGAACGCGCTCGGCGGCTCGGGCGCCGCCTCAATCCCGTAGGTCGAGAGGGTGGCAATGGTCGCCTTCTCCAGCCGGCGCAGGTAGCGATGCAGATCCTTGCCGCGCTGATAGAGGCGGATGATCGGATACGCCACCAACTGTCCCGGGCCATGATACGTCACGTCCCCCCCGCGATTGGTCTCGTGGACCGCGATGCCCCGCCTGCTCAGTTCCTCTGTGCCGAGGAGAATGTGCCCCTCGCTTCCGGTCCGCCCCACCGTCACCACGGGGGGGTGCTCCAGAAGGACCAAGTACCCGTCCTCGGCGTCCGGGTCCTGCTTCAGACGCTCGACCAAGTCGCGCTGGAGCTGTACGGCCCGCTCATAGGCCATTTGCCCCGGCTGCACGACATGCAGCGTTTGCATCACTATCCCAACTGTTCGCAGTTCCATGGCACTGTCATTGCCCGCAGATCATGCGAAAACCGAGTGCCACGCTCAAACTCGTTTGAGCGTGTTTTATGACGCACCAAGCATTCCGGCGCCCGCACGCTCAAGCCAAAGCTTGAGCGTGGCACACAAGGCGTAACTCCCCGGACGACGAGATTGCTTCGTCACGTCGCTCCTCGCACTGACAATGCTGAGAGGAAACCTATATGTCGAGGTCCTTGCGGAGCTCCAGCAGGTCAGGGGCGGTCTCGCATTCTTCGAGATACTTCACATACGCCGCGTGGATCTCCTTCGCCTTGTCCGGGTTCTCCTTGATCACGTTCTTGACCTGGCCGGGGTCGTCATTCAGGTTGAAGAGCATCGGCGCGTGATCGCCCATCTGGTAGTCGCCCTCATTCTTGCCGCACTCGAACTCCGGCGGGGTCAGCTCCTTTGACGGGTCGGGCGACGCGCCGGAGTACTGCAGGTTCCATCCGTCCTCCGTGACGATGCTCGCCTTTGCGTTGCGCGGCGTCTTATATTTCAAGGGGAAGGACGACACCGCGAAGTCGTGAACCTTTTCCTCCTCGCCGTTCAGGATCGGCATAAGCGACTTGCTGTGCAGCTTGGCCGGGTCGAGGCTCCAGGGGAGCTGCGTGTGGAAGCCGCACTGAATGAGCTGGATCGTGGACTCGCCGTCAATGGTTTCCGTCTCGATCATGTCAGACATCTCGAGGATCGTCATCATCAGATCGGTCGAGACGCACAGCGCATCCACCCGCTCGCTGTCCGTCTGGCCGGGCAGACGAATGAGCAGCGGAATGTGGCTGATCTCTTCGTAGAACGGCAGCGCCTCGAAGTAATCGGGGAAGATAATCGACTTGCCCATGATCCCGTGCTCGCCGAGCAGAAAGCCGTGGTCGGTCGTGAAGATCACGGCCGTCGTGTCGCGCAAGCCGAGGGCGTCGATTTTATCTAACAATTTGCCGACCCAACGATCCACCATCGTCAGCTCAGCGGCGTACATGGCCTTGCAGTGCTGGGTTTCCTCGTCGGTCAGATACGTGCTCGGCCAGTACTGGGGATAGAAGACCTTCTCGCCCTTGTAGCCGGGGTTGTACATATCCACGTAATAGTCCGGCGCATCCCACGGCTCATGCGGGTCGAAGGTATCGACATACAAAAAGAAGTTGTCCAGGTCGCGGTTGCGCTCGAGCCACTGCATGGCGGTCTTCATCGTCTTCGGCGCGAAATAGTCCTCCTCGTGCTGGAAGAGTGCTGTGTTGCGGAGGTACTGCGTCACGGTGTAATCGGCCTTGCGGAGTTTCTCGATGGCGCAGGGGAACTCGACTTCCTTCGGGTCGGTTTGCCAGAGATCGTTCTCCTGCCCACGAATCCACTGCCACGCCGTGAAACCGCGGCTGTAGTTGAAGCCGTTCTGGAAGATGTGCGGCGTGTCGGCGATCATCATGCTCGTCATGCCGCCCTGCTGCAGGATCATGCCGAGGGTGATCTCGTCGTTGCCAAGCGGCTCCCAGGCGGCGTAGGTGTAGTTGTGCTTGCCGGTGAGGAGGTCCCAGCGATTGGGGACCGTGGGATAGGACGAGCAGTACGCCCGGTCGAAGATAAACGCCTCGGAGGCGAACTTGTCCAGATAGGGCGTCTTACACCACGTGCTGCCGTAGCAGCCCAGGTAGTCGCGCCGGGTCGTGTCCGCGATGATGAGAACTACGTTCATACCGTCCTCCTGTCTTGTTTGAGGTAATCTATAGATTTCCTATTTTAATAGAATAACACAGTCCGGCAGCCGACAGCAATCGAAAACTCGCGTTGCCGGTGCGCCCGGATTTGACTGGAGGTCCTGCGGATTCTTCCGTAAAATACGAACCATCTATTGCATCCGAGAGTGATTGTGAAGAGGAATAACGCGCCATGAACATCGTTATCTTCGGCGCCGCCGGCTGGACCGGCCGGGCGATATTGAACAACCTGGAGGAACACGGCCACCACGTCCGCGCCGCCGTGCGCGGGGCGTCGTCGTGGGAGAAGTTCAAGGACATTGACGGCGAGTGGCGAGGCGAGGAGGCCCGCGGCGACATGGCCGATTTTCACTATGTCGAACGAGCCGTTCAGGGTATGGAGGCCGCCGTGCATAGCTCCGTGTACTTTCCTAAAACGGAAGACCCGAACGACGACCTGCCGTTCCTCGTCAATCTCAAGGGGCTGTGGAACGTCCTGGAGTGTGCCCGGCAGAACGGCCTGAAGCGCGTCGTCCACATCGGTTCGTGTCAGACGGTGCATCCCAGGGGCATCTTTTTTACGGCCGACGTGCGCCGCCCGGACGGGACGCTCTACGCCGTGTGCAAACGCCTGCAGGAGGAGATGTGTCGCCAGTTCCACGAGGCCCACGGCCTGAGTATCGTGGTGCTGCGCCCGGACTACATCGTGGACAGCCGTCTGGGCATCGATTTCGCAAGAGCGAAACTTGGCTCCGGCGGCCGGCCCACGCGCAACGGCATGGTCTGCCGCCACGACCTGGCCGAGGCCGCTCGCCTGGCCCTGGAATCCCCCACGCTGGAGTTCGACATCTTCCACATCGTCGGCACGCCCGAGGCCGATGAAACATGCAACGTCGCCCGATCACGGAATGTGCTGGGCCTCACCTACAAGGGGAATCTCGAACAGTATCGATAACCGTGTGGAGATCGCACCGGCCGCTAAGAGCCTCTCCGAAAACCGGACATTTGTAGCCGCACCCTTTACGGGCGCGGTCTTCCCGCAGGCGTAAAGCCTGCGGTTACAGGTTTTCGGATAGGCTCTAACTTGGTTCTCGCCATACCGCCTCGGCGATGACCTTCTCGATACCACGCTTGAACGGGCCGGTGTAGCCACGCCGCAGATACACCGTTTGCTCGTAACCGCCACGCGCCAGTTCCTTGCTGTCGGGCAGGTAGCAACCCGACCCGTTGCAGTAACCCAGAACGATCGCCCGCTTGGGGAGGAGGGACTTCTCGACGTACTTGCCCAGACCCATGAGCACCTCACCGAGGATGCCGACCACGGCGAGATCTTTCGTGAGCCAGATCGTCTGCACGCGCACGGGTACGGATGATGGCACTTCCCCGTCGCGTTCCAGATGGCCCAGCGCCAGCTCGGAGTAACGGCGCTCACTGCTCGATCCCTTTTCCAACAACTCTTCGAAACCTTCGCGGGTGGTGCGGTTCTTCTCGCATGGCACGTCGGCCACGTTGAATCTCCCGCGCAGCGTGAGGGGCGCGAGCTTCTCCATCGATCCGCTGGTCAGGACGGCCACTGTCTCTGCAAGCAGGTCCTGGCCGATGATGGACAACTCGTCGTGGTCCATGACGCGCCACTTGTCGCCGTCGCACACGCGGCTTGGGCGGGCATCGCCGCCGACGCCCTGGAGGAAGACGGGGATCACATCCGGGCCGAGTGCCTTGGTGAAGGCCGCACGGAACGCGCCGGGATAGTCGGCCGTCAGCCGGTGCCGCGCGCCGGTCGAAACGGGATGGCATGACACGCGAGCGGTCACTGCGCGGAGCGCGCCCCCCTTGTCCCGAAGGGCCAGGACCTGGAGACTGTCATCCACCGGTCCGTTGGGGTGAGGGGCATTGACCACCTGGCCGTTGCGCTTGGGACGGCGATTCATGGGCACACTGGTCTTGCCGATACCGAGCCAAAGGCTGCCGGTCTGCATGGTCGCTGCCGCCTTCCTCACCGCGGCGAGTATCTGCTCCCCCAACCACTCGCGATACGGTGCGGCCGATCCCACGGGGGCGGCGAAGTAGCCGGGGTTGTCCAGGATCAGCGGCCCGCCATGGGTGTGAGAGGCGTTGAAGAGCACGTTGTCCACGGGTGCCCTGGCGATGGCGGCGACCCTCTTCCGCAGGTCCATGATCTGCTCGTCATGGTACCACAGCAGGTCGGCCGCCCCGATGACGGCGCGCCGGCGGCGATCCTCGATCACAATGCAACTGAACATCAGTGGATCATGGATATCATCGAAGTAGTCCAGCCGCCCGCCGTAGCCGGCCATCTTCGTCCGAAAGGGAGGGCTGATCTCAACCTGTGCAATTCCAAAACGCATGTGCTTCTCCTGCGTTAAAAAATAGGACTTTTCTACTTCTCCTCTGCCGCCCGCACCTGCTTCCCCGACATGCCGCCGTGTTTGCCGAGGAGCATGGCGATGTCTTTGTGTCCCTTCGACCGGGCGTAGTTGAGCGGCGTCGCGCCGGACTCGTCGGTCGGGTTGACGTTCGCACCCCGATCGATGAGCAGTTGCACCACGTCCTTGTGCCCGTGCAGCGCGGCGAGGTGGAGCGCCGTCTGGCTGAACATGTCCGTGGCGTTGATGTCCGCCCCGGCGTCCAACAACTGCTTCACCCGCTCCACGTCCCCCACCTTCGCCGCCTTCCGCAGCTTGCCCGCCTTTCCGCCGCAGCCGGGGAGAGTGTATGACAGCGCAATCAACAGAAACACAAAAAGCGGTTTGCTCCCCATCAGATTGTCCTCCACGTGAAAGTCACTTTCGCCGCACTCGCTCCGCCCGGAAGCTCGTGATCCCCTTCGGCACAAACCCGAGGTCATTCGTCACCACCATAGACAGGAGTTCCACGTCCCCTTTGGACGCGGAAAGGACCAAGCGGTGTTGTCCCGCTTTGAGTGCGATACGCGGGTCGTGCGCTGCATGTTCCGTCTTGATTTTGATCGTATCGAACAGCGGCGCATCCACCGGTCCGCCGTGGCCGACGCTCACGAAGTCCCACATGGGCCGCCAGTGTCTCCGCTTGCCATGATCGAATCGAAGGCCCAGCGATTTCACTCCTGAGTTCTTGTGGGTTTTCACTTGAGCCCAAATGGCGTACGTATCGTCCCGCGGCAGCGTAAACTCGACGCCCACCCCCTGCTTGCTGAGCGGCTTGTCCACGGCAATCGTCTGGATGAACCGTTCGATGGGCGGTGTTTGGGCCAGCGCCGGCGGCGTGGGCTGGCTCTCGTTGCCCTGCCGATCCACGGCCGTGACCACGTACTGATAGGTGGTCCCGGTCTGCAGCCCCCAATCGATGAACCTTGGTTCCGTGGGGGAGGCAATGCGCCGCTCCTGGACAGGCTTCGGCGCCTCTTCAGAGGAGGCATACACATTGAAGTGAGCCACATCCCAATCGCTCGGGCCCGTCCACGACAGTTCGACCGTGTAAGCGGATCGGGCATTTGCCTTCAGATCGACAGGCGGGCCGGGAGGAGCTTTGTCCTCCCGCTGCGACTCCAGACCGGATCGTTCGATGGATGTAACTGTATATTTCACAGCAGGTTGCGGCACGGTGAATCGGCATTCACGGATCGCTTTCCGATTCAGTTGCTTGCCGTCCTGATACACATAGTATCCCAGAAGCTCCCGGCAGCGCTCGGGTGCGTTCCATGCCAGCGTTGTGCCGTCGAGCTTCACGTTTCGTGGCGGGTCGGGCAGTCGTTGGACGGCGACGTAGAAATCGCAATCGCCCATCATGCTCGATGCGTAGCCGATTTTCGTCCCGTCGGGTGAGCTCTCCAACTGTGCCTCGGTTCCGTAGGTCGAGTATCCCAGTTGGGTGTTCGGCACGCAGACGCGCCGCGCCCGGCGCTCGTCCACCCAGACCTCGAAGATGTTGTTGCCCATGGTGGCCACCAGCCAGCGGTCATCGCACTCCCACGACAGGTGTCCGCCCCCGCCCACCATGCAGAGCCATGACTTGCCGCTGTCGATTTCGGTGATCTTGATCCCGCCTGCGTGATGCGCGATCCGCTCGCCGCTGGGGCTGACTCCGGCGTGGGTCATGTGCCTTTCGTGTAGCACGCGGATGGCGCCCCCCTTCGCAGGCTCGCACATCCACTGCTTGTCTTGATACTCGTTCTTCTCATTGCGCTTCTCGTCGTTGAACATGAACGCATGGTCTTTGCGTTTCAGGAACCAGGTCTGGTGGACCACCGTACCCAGGTTGAACCGCTGCGGCTTGCCCGATCCATCGGCATTCGACAGCCAGGCGTAGGATCGCTCTGAGGTCCGGCTGTAGGCGTTCTCGACGGCGAGGAGCTTCTTTCCGTCTATGCTGGGCGGAACGAAGAAGAAGCGCTTGATGGGCAGTTTCCACAGCAGCCGCTCCTCGCCGGTGTGGATGTTGACGGTGCATATTTCTCCCAGTTGCGTGTCGCACGAATAGCAGATGGCGGGGTCGGTCCGGTGCCATTGGGCGAAGCGTTTCTCGAAAAACGTCCACCGCCCGCCGTCCGGCTCGACAAGCCAGCATCCCTCTCGCTGGTCGCGGGTACTGCGGAGCATGAGTTTCGAACCGTCGGCGTTCCAGCAGGGCATGTTCGAGTAATGGTGCCGGTTGTAGCCGGGGTTCCAGCTCATCTTCCAGATCGTCGCACCCGTAGCCGTGTCCTTGAAGACCAGACGCTCGGAGAGGTAAGTCCCGTCCGGAGCGCGGAGTATCTCGAATGGTTTGATGCGCGTCCGCTTCGCCAACTCTTCAAGTTTGTGAATGCGATTCGCCGGCGGCCCGGCGGGGACGATGCCCGGCATGTCACACTCGAACGGGTCGGTTTTTTTGAGCCACACATCGTCGATCCACATCTTCCCCGTGCGACCGTTCATCATGAAGCCGATGCGCACCTCCGTGCAGCCATCGAAGGGCCGGAAGCGGATGCTCACCCGTTTCCAGCCGTTCGTCGCCTCGAACAACTTGTGGAACTTCAGCGCGCGCCCCTTCCTGTAAAGGATGTATCGGAACACAAAGGGCGCATTTGCATCCACCATTGCATTGAGCTCGTAGTACCCCAGCGGTTTGACAGGGATCATTTCCGCCGTCCACAACTGGGGGTACCATTTCTCGGCGGCGGTCTTTTCGTAGAGGTAGGCCGCCTTGCCGTCATGGACGTGGTCCGTCACCACGGCTCCCCGGCCCGTGGGGGGCTTGGGCGCATTCAGGCTCCAACCGGTTGCGCCCTGTTCAAAGGAGCCGTTGGAAACCAGGTTCACCGGCTGGGCGACAAGCAGGTTGGCGAGGCAGATGACAACCATGCACACTGCGACGCAGAGGCGATTCATTGGCGTTCCTTTTGCAAGAATCCACAGCGCTCTTGTATCACACCGGGCGGACCAAGGCAAGAGGGGCTACTCCGCGTCGGCGGCTCGAATCCAATGCGGCGCGGCAGGTTCCTTGAACGGTCCGGCCCGCAGGGCCTGGGTCTGTGCGTCGTCGAGCGACCCATACCAGTAAAGGGCCACGCCATTTCCCGGGTACTTTCGCTGGCAGAAGCCGATGAGGTCGGCCACGAGCTGCCCGTCGCGTGGGCCGACCTTGCCCGTCTTCAGCCGTTCGTAGTTGCCGGCGATGATCACCAGAGCCGAGGGACGCTTCAGCGCCTTCCGAATCCCGTCCCACTTCTGCCAGCAGAGGCGGCGGCCGTAGTCCATGGCGTAGATCACATCGACCCATCCCTCCTGCGCCCACCGGAAGTCGTTGCGGCCCTGCGTCCCGGGGGGTTCGGTGGGCAGGTAGGGGCGCCCGTCGCTGCTGATGACGATCCCCGGCTTCGCGGTCCGGGCCTGCTTGGAGACGGAACGGACGATGTCGGCAATGGCTTCGTCCTGGAATGTAACGATGTTCGGGTTCGGCCAGCCGTTCGGCTGCTTCTTCTTCATGTCCTCCAGCAGCTCCGTGCCGAAGCGCTTGCGGTAGGCGGCCTGGGCCGTCTGGCTGGTGGAGAGGCCCTTCGTCCGGATGTAGTCGAGGTTGAGACCGTCCACGTCGTAGTTGCGGACGACCTCCATCATGAGGGCCACGATGAACTTTCGGAATTGCGGATTGTGTGCCTCGCACGCGCCCTTCGGCGTGCCCTCCTCGATGAAGGGCTGGAGCGGCGCCCACCGCTTGTCGCCGTAGCAGACACAGAACCACGGGTGCACCTCGATGCCCTTTTGATGGCACAGGCGGATCAGGTTCGCGAGGGGGTCGAAGCCCTCGCCTTGCTCCTTTACCATCTTCTCCACGCGCGGTTCCATGGGCGTCAGCTTGCTCGGCCACCAGGCGCCGCGGCCGTGCCAGACGCACGGGATGTAGACGTTGAACCCGGCATCCACCATCTTCTGCACCGCCTCCTCCGCGCCCTCGCGTGTGGCCCATCGGCACCACTCGTCGAGGAGCGCGCGGCTTTCGAGAACACGGCCTTGGGCATCGCGCTTGGGGGTGTAGGGCTGCTTCAGCACATCCAAGAGCCAAGCGTTTTTCTTTGCCTCATAGATCTTCCAGTTGGATTCTTGCGCTCGAAACGTGTTGCGCATCTCCTCTTGGGTCAGGGCGCGGTTGAGGATGTGGAGGCCGTCGAAGACGCCGTCGGCCCATCTTTGCCTTGCCAGTGATGTGCCCCCGTCGCTGCCGAGGAAGAGCGGTGTCTTGAGCGGGGGCACGGCCTCGCAGGGGCGGCTGCGCACCGTGCCGATGAGATCGCCGTTCAGGTAGAGGCCGGCGACGATGGCTTTGTTCACGAGCTCCCACGTGACGCCGAAGTGCATCCACTCGCCCTTGGTGTAGCTGAGGGTGTCGGAGGTATGGGCGTAGAGTTGGTTCTCGAAGACGAGGTAGGTCCGCCCCGCGCCGGCGGGCTCCCACCAGCCCTCGCTGAGGACGCCGTAGCCGCCCTTGCCGTCGTCCCAGCCCCAGGAGATGAGGGCATGGGAGGAGGTCTTCGTCGCCGTGGACCAGTTCGGCTTGAACCAGAACATGAGGGTCCCCTGCTCGGGCGCCTTCTTGTTATCGAAGTCGAGGGTTATGTATTGTTCGGCCCCGACATGCAGCCCCTGCCCCCATTTCCCCTCGCCGAGGGTCGCGCCGTGGCAGTGGATCGTGGCATTGCCATCAACGAAGTCGCATTCCGACAGGGAATCAAAATTCCAGAGGAGGAGCGTCCCGTCGACTCGGCCGGGTTCGGCGGCGAGGAGGGGGAAAGAAAACAGGAACAAGACAATCATCAAGATGTGAAATCGTTGCATCGCCCTTTTACCCTTCGCAAGAGAAGTCATCCTGTGTCAACTGCATTGGAGTTTCGGGGATTGCGTTGGGTTTGTC
This sequence comes from Planctomycetota bacterium, assembly GCA_013152475.1. Taxonomy (GTDB): domain Bacteria; phylum Planctomycetota; class Brocadiia; order JAADGH01; family JAADGH01; genus JAADGH01. The sequence goes on along the minus strand of JAADGH010000013.1, from coordinate 22,049 downwards.
AAGGACGAAGACAGGGTCATCCCCGCCCGTGCTCCCGGTAGTGGTTCAGCCACTTGATCAGCCCCTTTACATTCGCCGGGTTCGTCGCGGGGGCGATGGAACTGCTGGCGCCGAGGAAGAGGCCGACAGCCGGGCCGTGCTCGACGAGCCACTTCAGCTCATTCACCACATCGTCCGTCGTGCCGTGGGGGAGCGTGGTCGTGACGGACACACCGGCCCAGATCATGAGCGGGTCCCCGTTGCGGTCGGTCATGCGGCAAATCGCCGGGTAGTCCACGCCGTCCTCGTACTGGAACCCCTGGAACCCCGAGATGCCCGCATCGATGAGGCGCGGAACCATGTCCATCACGTTCCCGTCGCAGTGCCAGATGAGGCGGATGTTCGCCTCGAGGAAGGGCCGGATGCATCGGGCGAAATGAGGGAACCAGAGGCTGTCGAGGGTCCGCACATCCACGAGCGTCCCGCGCGAGTCGCACATGTCATGGTCGAGGCGGATGAGCCTCGGCAGGCCGCCCTTGATGATGGCCCGTGCGGCGATGGCATTGCTCCGTTCGGCCAGGTCGCCCTGGAGGTGGAAGCACCGCGCCATCATGTCGGGATAGAGCGCGTAGGCCATGAAATAATTTGCATATCCGTATGTCGAGTACAGGAGCATGGGGAAGCTCTTGAAGCCCTTGTAGGGGATCTTCAGCATGTCCATGCCGAAGAATTCCTGGACTTCGATCTCCTGCCGGACGAGCCGGGCGGCGGCCTTGTCATCCGCCGGATCGATGGCGGCGATCTGCTTCTCCAGACGGGGGAAGAGGAAGCGCTCCATGTGCTCGACGACGGCCTCGGGGGAGTCGATCGCCATGTCATCGACGACGATCCGCTTGGCGCCCGTTGTCGCCCGGCGCTGTGTGTGGGCGCCGAAGCCCCGGGCCGTCATGGTGAGGGGGTTGGTGGGGATCCACTGGTCCAGCGCGCACGCGCCGCCGCGGAGCTGAAAGTCGCGATACACCCGTTCCGGGTCCTTCTCATATTCGCCCGGCGCCGCCCTTCCGATCTCTTCGATGAGGGGAATGACCATCAGGTTCATGGCCTGATTCGGCACCCCCCGGGTCGGCCGCAGGGCGAGGGTGTCCCAAGCCAGCCGGGCGTTCGCGCCCCATTGTCCGTCGAAATCGGCGAATGTCTGCGCCACAGGTCTTCCTAAATGCGAACGACAGGAATCCCCGCCAACTCCCCGAAGGCGCAGACCGCCTCCGGGTCGCCGTCCATGACTAAGGCGCTGTGGTGCGTCCCCCCGTGGCGGGAGTAGGTCTCCAGGAACTTCCGGACCCCGCACGCCGGGCGCATCCACCCGCGGATGGCCTCTTTCATCTTTTCGTTCGTCGCGTCGCCCAGCATCTCGACGGGCGCGACGATGAGGCTGAAGGTATCGTCCGGTCCCGGCACGAGATCGACGAATACCGCCGGGCCGGCCTTCGGTGCGCAGGCGATGACTGCCGGGTTCTGGGCGGGCGTGTAGGGGAAGGGCTTCTCGATGATTCGCGGCGTCTCGTTGGCCACGTCCGGGTTGATCTCGCCCATATGGGACAGAAAAAGGCTGTTGCCGTTCCAGTCGGGACAGAAAATCTCGGTGAACGTCGTCTTCCCGAAGGCGCCGGACAGGGCGCCCACAAGCGCAGCGGTGAGGACGTCGCCCTCTCCGGCGTACCCCAGGCCGCGCGCCATCGCCTTGGACGCCTCGATGAAGGGAACCGTGTTGATGGGGCCGTCGGCCTGGTCGAAAGCGAGGAAATTCATGCTGAAGGCATGAAAGCCCCCAGCCCCCAGCCGCCGGCGCAGGCCGAGACCGACCCGGACCGACCGGGCGTGCACCTTCTCCGGCACAGCGCAGGTGAAGCGCTCCCGGTCGAGGGCCACCTCTTCCTCGACCTCTTTGTCCGTCACGGCCTCGACGGCCTGGATGAGGTCGGCGGCGGCGATCTGCTCAACGGTGATCCCGAGGACGGATTTCAGCACCTCTTGCTCAACAAAAAAGTCTCCCATGCCTTTGAACGGCTCGCCCACCCGGAGCGCTTTTGTGTCCCGGAGTTGGTTCGCGGCCGAGGCGGCCCGGATCAGGAGAACGGCGCGGGCGAAGAAGTCGTCGTCCGCCACATGTCCCGCCATGATCTGGAACGACCTGCCGCGGCGGCGCAACACAGAAGCCATGTCCATCACGCCGTGGATGCCGTGGTTGTACATGATGCGGTCGGGGTAAGCGCCGGGACCGAAGGCGGCGTCCATGGTCGTATCGAGGATGAGGATGGGGAGCTCGGTCTTCGTGAGCGCGTCGATCGATTCGAGCGACGGGGAATACGCCAGGTGCAGCGTGACGATGCAATCGACGCCTTCCCTCTCAAAGCAGGCCACGGCGTCGGCGAACTCGCTCGCAACGCGGCAGACGTCGGTGCGGGCCACGTCGATTCTGCGGGACGTGAATCCGTCGGCCACGGTGTTCATGAATGCCACGAACCGCGCGCGCAGGCCGGGGTTCGTGTCGTCGTAGAGTTTCAGGTAGAGGGGCAGGAGCCCGATCTTTGGTTTTCGTTTTTGCGAAGTATCCATCCTGTGCTCCATTTTCCGGGGCCTGTGCGCTATTCCCCCCACAGCTTTCGCAGCAGCTCGACCGTGCGCTTTTGGTCCTCCAGCAGGGAGCGTGTGACCTCGACGTCGTTGCGATGCCACAGCTCTGTGGTGAGCCAGCCGTCGTAGTCGTTTTCCTTCAGCACGTCGAGGAACGCGGCCACATCCATATCCCCCTCGCCAAGCCATTCCACGGGGACGTCGCCGCGTTGATTGCGGAGATGAAGCCCGCCCAAGCGCTTGCCGAGCCGGCGGGCACAGTCGACCGGATCGTCCTCCGATGTCAGCGCCCAGCCGGTGTCGAGGCAGATGCCCACGGAGGGATCGGCGTAGTCGGTCACGCTCTTCAGGTCGTCCAGGTGGAGCGGCTTCGTGTTGGCATGGTTGTGCAGGAGGACGCTCAGCCCGAGCGGCTTCACCTCCTCGGCCAGGCGGGAGAGGTTTTCGCCCTGCCGTTTCAGATCCTCATCGGTCTTGCGCTCGCGCTCGTTCCAGTTTCCCTTCGGGTCGCTGTTGACGTTCAGATAGTCCGCGCCGAGCTCCCCAAGCTGTCGGGCGACCGCCAGCATCTTCTCCGTCTCAATCTGCTCCCATGGCAGGTGAAGCGGTCCGCCGACGTAGGCCCCGCACACCTTGAGGCCGTGTTTCTGCACCAGCACCGAGACGTCGCCGACCTCCTGGACAAACTCGACGGCGTCATAGCCTGCCTCGGCCGCCTCCGCGAGGAAGTTCTCTACGGTCTTTTCCTCCTGGGGACGACTTGCTTCCGACGACCACGGCCATCGATTGGTGGCAATTCCCTTCATCGCAATCCCTTCTTTCTCTTTTTCGAATAACTCAAACACTCCTTTACTGCGGCGAGGCAGATCTCGACCACGGTGTCTGTGTTCATGACCAGCGCGTGCACGTCGTCGCGGTTGCCCGACATCTCGATCAGCACCGCCGCCGGGCAGCCCTGCTCGGCGGCGTAGGTGAAGAGGTAGGGCATGGGGGTACTGCGATCGGCGATCCGCTCCATGTTTACCTGCTGATACTCGCCGCCGTAAGGACGCTGGCAGAGATACCGGTCCTTGAGGCGGCGCTTGATCTGGGTGTGGATGGCGCCGACAAGCTTCTCGTCGAGTTTATGCGGTCGCAGCAGGATGTAATGCGCCGTGTGGAAGTCCATGACGCACAACGGCTTATGTCGATCAATGATCCCCTGGATGATCTGCGTCTCGCGCTCCGATGCCGCCTTCGCGCCCTTGTAGTTGTAGTCCCACGGCACGACCACATCCTGCGGCGTGGGCAGGTTCGCCCAAGCAAAATCGAAGTTACGATTCAGGTCCACCCCACGCGCGTTCTGGCGGGTGAAATGGTCGAAGCCCCATGGGTTTTGGATCGGCATAATCTTGAAGTGGAGCCTCGTCGTGTCCATTCCCTCGATCTTCGGGTTCAAGCAGAGCAACTCCGCCAGACGAAGCAGCCCGTAAGAGTTTTCCCACTCCCATCCGTGGATGGCGCCGCCGAAGTACATCGTCTGCCGCTTCGGATCGCCGAGACTGAACGACCACATCTCGCGTCCGTCACTGCACGGGCCCTCCGGCTCCAGTTCGAGCTGGGGGTGGAGGTCGGCCAGGTTCATCATTTCCTCGACGAACTCGTCGTAGGTCAGGCGCTTCGGGTAGTGCTTGCCGTAGCGGATGGACCCTCCGATGAAATTGCCGAGGAACAAATACTTGTTCGTCGCGCCGTGGGAGTTGAAGAAAGGCCGGCCCGGCGACATGAGATCAAGCGCGAGGATGCGTCCCTTGCCCACTTTCTCCTCCACCATTACTGCACCTTCGTTCAGGTTCGACGTGGCGAGGATAGTTACCTTGTCGCCTTCCAGCACGCCCATGACCTGGCGCTGGAACATCTGGTTTTCGTACAGCGTGTCGGCGCCGCTGGCGACCGTGCCGAACCACCATGCCTCATCGCCGACGGCGTAGCCGCTGGTGACGTCGCACTCGACGGCGATTCGCATCGCCGGGCGGATTCGATCCGCCGCGTAGGTCTTGCTGAAGTGCAGGCTTCGGTTTTTCGCATACTCGAACAGGCACGAGACGACCTGGCCGCCGCCTTTTGCATATTCTGTCACGGCGCGGTAGTCCAGCTTGCCGAGATTCTCGCCCGAGCCGATGGCGGTGATGACGTGCGTGAATTTCCTGAGCACCTTCACGTCATGGGCATTCGAGGTAAAGTCCATCTTGGTCACCTGCTCGGGATAGAGCAGGTCGAGGTCCACGCCCATTCGCGCCCCGGGGCCGTCGGTCAGCAGCAGAATCTTTCTCTTCTTCGCCATAGGGTCCTCCACGTCACATGATTCTGAAATAGTCTCTCATCACGCTTGCCGTGTGATTCACCCCTCGCAATGACATCCCATGATACATGCTCTAAGCCTGTGCTCAAAAAGAACTTATGTCCACAACGATGTCCCCCGTCTGCTCTTTGTCGAAGGACAGCGTGTTTTCCTTTCCGCGAAAGACCACCTTGACGGCCTTGTTGCTGAGGCGCGTGATCGTGGGCGCTTCTTCGCCATCGCGAAATGGCACGATGACGGCGAGGAAGTTCATCTTCTGTCGGGGTGTCTTGTGCGAAATCCAGATATGGTTCGCATCCAACGGCTTGGGAATTTTCTTTTTGATCCGTTTCGCCACCTTGCTCTTGAGCCACTTGTCCATCTTCAGCAGGCCCTCGCCGGTGATCGGGTTGGTCATGCCCTCTGCGCCGGGCAGATTGCGGAATGTCAGGTCACTCACATGGGCGATATGCGTGACGATCACCTTCGTCTTGCCCAGGGTGTACTGAAGCGTGCCCGTCGCTGCATCGTAGTCGAGCGGCACAGCCGGTGTCGTGTGATAGAGCCACTGAAATGTGCCCGGCTTGGTCCCCTCGGCAAAGGCCAAATCGTCGAAGATCACGAAGTAGGCGTCGTCCACAAACACGACATGCCGAACAAATTTCTCCAGCCCCGTCTTGGGGCCATAGGCTGCCGTCGCATCTCCGGCCCAGTACACAAAGTCTTTTCCCTGGCGGAATGAAATCACGCGACCATAAGTCGGTGCGGCTCCACCCTTCGCTGCCAATTGCCCCTGGCCATTCACCAGAATCGTGTTGTGGCTCATGGTATGATTGGCGAAGTAGCTTTGGTTGGAGGTCGTCCCGCCGCCGACGGCGATCGTTTCGCCGTAGGCGTGGATGTCGAAGCCATTCTCCGACCGGAAGGAGTGGCTGTAGCCCCCGCGCGGCCGGCAGTGGAACGTCATGCTCACGGCATTCTTCTGCGCCTCATAGTCGCTCGGCGCGGCGGAGCTGACCGTCACCCACCCCTCGAGGGGGAAGAGCTTGACCGGGCTTTCCTCGACTTTTGCCTCCGGTTCCCTGGCATAGTGGGGGAGAACGTAGTCGATCCACGGTGAGTAGGACATGGGGGTCCTCTTGGCGTCGTCCTTCAGCCAGCGCGCTGTGCTGAGCCAGTTCTGCATCGCATGGTCATCACCCCGGAGCATCGCCACGCGCCGGAAGTTGGTGATGCGGCTGCTGCACCAGTCGAGCGGGTTATACCCCCGGTTGCCGAAGGAGCAATGCCTCGCGCCGACCGGTGTGATCCGTGCGAAGAAATCGCAGTAGGCGCTGTAGGCCTCGTTCTTGCCAAGACCGAGTTGGGGCACAGCCGTTTGGAGATACCATGTCGCATCGGTGAGCCATTTCATCTTCCCGTTGCCGTAGCCCGGCCCTTCGTTCCAGCACTCATCCTCGCCGAAGCCGTTGGTGATACCGATAAGATAGTGGACGGCGATTTCAAGCATGTCGCTCGCCAGCTTGGATTCGTCACAAATGGCTAACATACCTGGAATTGTGACCATCGTATTCTCGTAGGGATGGCTGCTGCAAAGAAGGGCGATAGAGCCCTTGCGGATGAGCTTCCCGCCCTTTTTCCGCCAGGCGAAGCTGTTCATCGTGTGGTCGATCCGCCATTCGAGCGACTTCCGAACGACGGCGCGCTCCTCGGGCGTCAAGTCGTCGTAATACCAATCGTAGAACAGACCGAGGTATTCGGTCAGATGTGTGGACCACTTGTCCGCGCCGCCCATGCCTTCGGGTGACGACAGGCCCCCCGGCGGCCATGATGCGAGGGCCAGATAGCGTTTCTTGAAACCGAGGTATTTCTCGCCGCCCGTCAGCATGTGGGCGAACATGAGGAAGACCATGGACCGCCCCATCTGCATGTACGACAGGGGTCTTTTGTCATCTTCCGGAAAGTTCCGGTACCAGTTCTGCCGGAGGGTTCTCTCCGCCATGGCGATGATGTATTTCGCGAGCTCATCAGACCGGGGGTCCCTTTCCCGCAACTTGAGAATGACGTCTCGGTTTTCCGCGTTGAAGAGGATACGAGGGTGGCCCTGGATGGAATCGAGCAGGGTCTTGAATTGAGATCGATCCCACGCCACAGCGTTTTTCGTAATCGCGAATGATCGCACATCGCTCCATCGCTCGCCCTTCTTCCCCACGTTGTATCCTACCCGCCAATACCACGTACGCGCCCCCGTCAACTCCGGGATGAAATTGTAGAAGTTACAGACCGTGTCGCGCACTTCGAACGCGGGCTCGCCGAAGTCCTTCGACTTCGAGATTTGCAAGGTGAACACCGTGTCCGCCGGAGAGAATTTTTCCTTCGCCACGATGTCGGGATGATAGGGCCAACTGAACCGCGGCGGATTCAGCGTTACCGTCTGCCCGTCGGCGGGGCGAAAGCGGACGTAGCGGGCATACGTTTGCCGTGGGTCGGTGGGCACTTTGCATTCCGGGCCGATCGTGACCTGTTGTGACATGGCCGTTTCCCAAACAAGGAAAAGCAACACAAACACGAAGAGAATCTTGTTCATTTCATCACCCCGCCGGTATTTGTGCGATGGCCAAGAGGTAGAGTCCGCCGCAGACCCCCCAGATTTCCTTTTGCGTATAATGGCAATTCGGCGATAGGAACGGCTCGTCGCCGTTGCGGCTGCCGATGCCCTGATACATAGAGCCGAACACGTCGCCGATGACCGGCTGGTAGGCAATCGGCGAGCGATGGCCCACGTGGGAGATCATGCTGATGGAAAAGGGGTTCTTCCCCGTGATCCACTGAAGCTGCTCTGCCGCGTGTGCGTCCAGATCGCGCCGGTTCAGCACGCTGGCCGCCGCCTGCAAGGCTGCGGCGTTGGCGCAGAGGGTGCGGTTGTTGCCGCCGCGATGCGCACCGAAGACATGAACGCGACGCTTCCCGAGCCGGAGAAGATTCGTCACCTTCGGCCAGGGCGCAAAGACCTTCGGATCGTACGGTTTCGCCCACCAGCTCTCTTTCCCGTGGTAGGCAGCGTCCTCATCATCGTCATAGAGCCCGAACGCCATGATCCCATACCCGCCGGAAAAGCGCATCATGGGAACGGCGTATCCGTCGCACCAGCGCTCAATGGCCTGTTTCCACACCGGCGCGAGGGGGTGCTTGTCCCATTGCCAGCACGCCTGCGCCAGGGCAAGAACGCCGATGGCCTGACCCTGCACGAAGCGGAAGGGCCGGGTGTGTTTTGTGTTGGCATAGAAGAACCCGGAGCCCTCGCCTGCGCTGTTGTCCTGACAGGCGAGGATCTGTTTCAGGCAGTGGAGAGCGAACTCCAGCGCCTCCTCGTCGCCCGTGGCGGCATGGGCTTCGAGACCCGCCAGCGCCCCCCATGAGACGAACTGGAACTGCGTCTCGGTGTAACCCGGAAAGCGATGGACTCGATAGTGATGGATGGCTCGGCGAACCGCGGCGACGAGCTTCCCGCGCAGCGCCGGGTCGGTCTTGCCGAGAACCCGGGCAAGGCGGGCCATCCCCGCCACGGCCTTCATCGCGTGATCGGGCCAACAGCCTTGGACATCGGCGCAGCGATCATCCGCCGTCCGCGGCGCATTGTCCGTCCAGCGGACCTGTCCGCTCGTGTGCATGACCATTTCTCCGGTCGGGAGGGTGGCCTTGACGAGCCATCGTCCGCCCCACTTCGCCTCCTCCAGGGCGGCCTTGGCCAATTCAGGACGGCCCTCAACAAGGCAGGCCAAGGCGTAGGTGATGAGACCCGTATTGCCGGTGTACTGGTCGATGATCCCGGCGTCGTGCCAGCCGCCGACAAGGTCGAACCAGTCGCCGAGAAGCCCCATGTGCTTTTTGGCCAACGGCCATTGTTTGAGGTTGGCTTTTTCGGGAAGTCTCGGCTTGCAATTATCGAGGTGGCACGGCGAGTGGCCGACAAGATCGTCCTTTACGGCGCCGCCGCATCGCATCAGGTAGATGAAGCGCATGACGGCGTGGGACGGGATATCCCACGCTTCGAGCTTGATCGGAAAGGGTTCGGTCTTAATGCCGCCGGCCTCGACGGTGTATGTTCCTTCCGTGCGAAGCTCGGTGATGTCGGCCACGCGGTTCCCGAAGGCGTCGTCGCTCAGTTCTACCTCCTCCACAATCGCTCCGTCAGCCGTGCGCACGACCGCCGGTTCGGGAGTTCCCGGCGGGAAGAGGATCCGCTTCGGCTCGTCCTGCCGATAACCGCAATGGGCGAAGGCGACGCGGCCCCTGGCCACGGACCAGCCGGCCATGGGCACGGGCGGCCCCCCTTCAAGAGTCAGATCATCGAACTCATAGACCTCATCCAGCGCCTCTCCCGGCAGGCCTCCCGCGCCAAAGTGGGAGAAAAAAAATAGGCTCATCTTGTCCCGCACGAGGCCGCTGATCGGATATCGGATACGGACCCACTGGTTGTGCGGAAGGATAACGTGATGGCTCTCCAGGCGGTTGCCATTATTCTCGGCATACATGGCCAGGGCGTGAATGCGCCGACCGCCGGACGCCCGGATCCAGGCGGAGACAAAGTTGTACTTCGACCAGTCCGTGATGCGCAGCGGCTTCAGCCGCAGCTCGCCCCACCAGATGCGATTGTTGCGCAGGGCAGCAGTGGTTTCCAGGCGCATGATGTGTGCTCCTTTGCTGCCGGGGGCCTGGCCCTCGACGATGGAGAGCGTTCCCGGCCCGGAATATCTCCACGGCGCGGGATTGTCCTGTTCGAAATCATCCAGGACAACGGACTGTGAATGGGCCGTGGCCGTCGCAACGGTCAGTACACAAACAAGGGAAAGGATAAATAGGCTGCGCATCGTTACTCTTTCGACTTCTTCTGTCGGAAGTCTTTCTGCTGTTCCCAGTCGTTGACCTTCAGATCGAACGAGAGTTTCGCGCTGAACAGCATCCCCGGATCGCGTCTTTGGCCGAACGATTCGAGCGTGGCTGCCAGGTTGGGCTTCAGGATGTCGTCGTGCTTCGTCTCCCCGTTGATGACGACGCGCACCGGCTTCGCAAAGTCTGCCATGTCCGGATGGAACCAGAGCGTCATGCTGTAAACGTTGCTCGTCTCGACGGTGAAGGTGTTGTCGCCGTTGTTGGTGGCATGGACCGTGCCGCCCTCGCAGCGGATGCGCCGATGACGGAAGTCAGTGGTGCAGTAAGAGGGCTGTCTCTCGGTGGGTTCGATGTGGTCCAGCTCGAATGTGCCGAAGTGGGTTTCGTTGATCGACACCCAAAAGAAATGGGGGGACGGATACAGACTAAACGCACCCTTCCGCGAAGCGGTGACGACCTTCTCCGGGAAGGGATTGCGGCGGCGTGTCTTGATGTATTCGAAAAACTCGGGAATAGTTTTCCGCGCCAGCGGATCGCTGAAGGAGTGCCCGCCCTGATGCTCGCGGTAGGTGTGCGGGAGATGATAGCCGCTCAGGATCGCGCTCGCGAATCGTGCGAAGGCGACCTCGGTAAACCGCGGCCTCTTCCCTGGCGCGGCGTCGTTGACGCCCTGCATGTTGTAGAAATCCACCCCGTGCAGCCCCTCCCAAAAGCCGTAGTACCACGCCCCCGCATGGCAGCCGACGGTCGCGAAGCGGTCGCCGAGCGTCTGAACAATGTGGTAGGCCCCGAAGCCGCCCATGGACTGGCCGAGGAGGAACACACGGTCGGGGTCGATGTGGTACCGGTAGCCGGCCTCCTCGATGACGGATAGGATGTAGGCGTCGGACTCCGGGTTCGACCATCTCTGGTGCGTGGGGAGGAGCAGGTTGCTCGGCGCGACGGAAATCCATGGGCAGTTTTTGAGCTCCCTGCCGAAATGGTACGCCGCCGGTTCATCGCTTTCCAGCAGCCACATCTTCGCCTTGTCGCGCGGCGTGCCGCAGCCGCCGCCGTGGAGGAGGACCAGCAGACCGGTCGCTTCGGCGGGGTCGTAGCCGTCCGGGACGAGGAAGCTCAGCAGTTCCTCCGGGTAGCGCTCGCGGAGGTGAGAAAGCTCGAAGCGGTCCTCGGCAATCAGGCCCTTCGGTCGGTTTTCCCATTGGCGAAGAAGGCGCGAGCGGACCCGGGTGATCGGGTCGTCAACGTCAGCGTTGAGCCCGGCAAGGGCGGCCTCCTTTTCCTCCGGCGAGCCATAGAGGTATTGTTGCACGAGTTCGTCAGACATGGGCGGTCCTCCTCTTCTCACTGCAAGAACCTTCGTGGGATTGTAGCAGGAACGGCCCCGCGATGCCAGACCGATCATGCCTTGTTCCCAAGTGCATCCATTGCCTGGTGGACCTCCGCCATCACGGCGCCTGGCGGGAGCGCCTCGCCGAAGGTAATCCTCACTGCCTGCCGACGCCGCCCGGCGTTCCGGGCGTGTTCGAGATGAACAGGTATGATAGGCGCACCGGTCTCGCCTGCCGCCTTCATCAGTGCCTCAGCCATGTCACTGCCGTGTTCTTCATCCTCGCCGAAGACGCCGACCAGTTCGCCCGCTTTCAGGGCCCCGGTCGCAAGGTCGATGTGTTCATCGCCCTTGGTGTGGATCAACCGAATAAGAGCGGCCAGCCGCCGCGCCAGCCATCCTCCCTCCATGGGCCGCGGCAGGACGAACCGGACAAGGCGGGGTATCCCCGCGCTCACGAGCAGGGAATCCGTGCCGCAGACATGGCGGCACACCAGGAGGCCCGGTCCCTTGATGGGGATGTGTCCCGGGTTGTGCGCGCGGAGGCGGCATGTGGAATGAGCGAAGAACCAGAGCAGCGAGCGGATGGGGACCTGGGGCAGCCGCCAAAAGAACCACAGGGAAAACAGAACGGTGAGGACCGACAAGGCGAGGAAGATACCCGAGGGTCCGACCCCGAACGCCGCACCGACCACAAAGTACAGCCCCGACGCAAGGAGGATGGCGGAAAAGGTGATGAAGTTGTTGGTGGCCAGCACCATGCCCTTCTTGTCAACGGGCGCGCGCTGCTGGATGAAGGCGGACAGCGGGACCACATAGAACCCGCCGCCGAAGCCGAGGAGGAATACATCAACCCCCGCCCGGAGGATCGATGTCGGATTCAGCGCCAGGTCGAGGCTGAAGATCGCCATGAACACGGCGCCGAGGGGGATCAGACCGAACTCCACCTTTCGGCCGCTGACCATGCCCGCCAGGAACGCGCCCGATCCGATGCCCAGGGCGGTCACGGCGATCAGGCCGGCGAGGAGGGTGTCGTTGGTGATGTTCAGCGTATCCGCGCTCTTGCCATAGACGGGGAAGTTGATCTGGAAGCAGGCCCCCATGAGCCAAAAGTAGCTGGCGCCGATGATGCTCAGGAAGAGCACGTGGTCGGCGCGAATCGCGCGGATGTTCCCCCACATGTGCCCGATGAAATTCCAGCGGACGCCCCGCCCGCTTGCCGCAGGCGGAACGCGTCCGACAAAAAGGGACGTGACCGTGCCGGCGATTGCGATGCTGACAAAGACAAACCCGGCGATGCGGGACCGCTGGACCAGGAGCGTGCCGAGGACCATACCCGTGATGATGGCGACATCGGTGAGCATCTGGATGATCCCGTTGCCCTCGCTCAGATCTTCATCCGGGAGAATCTCGGGGAGGATGCCATATTTCGCAGGACTGAAAAATGTGCTCTGTGTGCCCATGAGGAAAAGCACACCGAGCGACATCCAGGCGCTGCGAATCGAGAGCGGCACGATGGCCAGGGCCATCACGATGATCTCGGCGACCTTGGCCCACACCACAACGGTGCGCTTGCTCAATCGGTCGGCCAAGTCGCCGGCGAACGTCGAGAAGAGGAGGAACGGAAAGACGAAGACCGCGCCCACGGCGCTCATGTACGCTGCCGTTTCTCGGATGCCTCCGGTGATCACGTTGTTGAGCACAACGAACGTCACCACGAGCTTGAACGCATTATCGTTTGCCGCGCCGAGGAACTGTGTCACCATCAGCGCCCAGAAGGAGCGGCTCTTGATGCCGGGTTTCTTCATCATTTATTGTGGCGTGTGGGCTGATTGCTCATTTGACGGGCATTGTAGCAAGTGCAGGCGAGCCAGGCCACGGCTTACCCCATCGGTTTTGCCAGGACGCCGAACACCTCCGGCCGGCGCGTCTGGAGATTGAAACACGACTGCCGCCGCCGCGCCGAGACGGCGTCGCCCTTGAGCAGGACAGCGATCATCTCGTCCCGGACGTCCTTGCTCTTCGACTCGGCGATGATGCTGCCGCTCGGGTCGATCACCATGCACCCGCCGGCGTGGTTCGCCTCGACCCCCTTGATCCGCATCGCCGCTCGTCCCGCCGCGTTGCAGATGGCCACGTAGACGCCGTTGTCGTAGGCCCGGCACGAGTGGACCATGCGCCAGTTCTTTTTGACTGATTCGACGACCTTCTTCCGATCCGTGTTCCGCCGCCACTTCCCCGAGCGTGCGGCATGGGGGCAGAGCAACAGCTCCGCGCCTTTCACCGCCAGGCAGCGGGAAACCTCGGGGAGGATGTTGTCGTAGCAGATGATGATGCCCACCCGCGCCAGGGGCAGCTCGAAGACGGGCAGCTCGGCGCCGCCGCGGAAGTAGAAATACTCGTCATTCGACAGGTGCACCTTCCGCTGCTTGCCGATGTAACCCCCCGGTCCAACGAGGAACTGTGTGTTGTAGTGGATGCCGCGGTCTTCCTCGGCAATGCCCGCTGAGATGTAGACCCCCAGCTCCCGGGCCAAGCCAGCAAGGACATGGACCGTCTCGCCGCCGGGGACCGGCTCGGCCTCATTCACCATGTCCGGGTGGCCGGCGTGGCCGGTGATATTCAGCTCGGGGAAGCAGATCAGCTCTGCGCCCTTCTTTTTCGCCTTTTTCGTCCAGGCGATCGTCTGCTCCAGGTTTTTCGTCTTCTGCCCCACGGGGCTGTTGTGCTGGATCAGCGCGATGGTGACGTCTCTCATGGTTCATCTCCATTGGCCCATTGAAGACACGTTCAAATGAGTTTAAGCGTGGCGCTCTTTCACTGCCGCTTCCGTGCCTTCGCCTTCTTCTTTGGCCGGAGGTCCGGGACCTTGACCGCTTCGCCTCCCTGCTGTGCGGAGAGGTGGGCGCAAATGCCGGGCAGGGTATAGTCCATGCCCTCATAGATGTCGATGGCCGGTTTCGTGTCGTCGAGGATGCACCGGACGAAATCGCCGACCATGAAGTACTCGCTCGTGCCGTGGCCGCCCAGCTTCGCCTCGGGCGGCGCGTCCCTGTGGCTGACCGACACGGGGATGTTCATCATCCCCTGTATGTGCGGGATGTCGAGGAGGTAGGCCTTCAGGTTGCTGCTCGGATTGTAGCGGTCCGTCTCCATGGACCCGCCCGTGCCATAGAGGCTGATGAAGTGGAACGCCGGGTGGCGCTCGACGCTGAAGCCGCAGAGGATCTTGATGACCGCGCCCTTGGCCGTCTTGAAGATGCCCACCTCCATGTCGATGGTGTTGTACTTCGGCATGACATGGCTGCCGGAGTCCAGGCCGCTGGCGCTGACGACGCGGTCCTCCATCATCATGAGGATCGGCCCCAGGTCGTGGGTGCAGTACTGGATGGGGGGCAGGCTGGCGCGCCACGTCGGTTTGCCCTTGACGCCGCCGCCCATGCCGTCGGGATGGTGTTCCATCAGCGCACGGCAGTCGTGGATGTATTCGCCCTCGGCGTAGAAGAGGTCGCCCAGCCGCCCGTCCTTCACCATCTGGTGCATGGTCTGGATGAAGGCGAAGTAGCACATGTTTTCCGCAAACATGTATTTCACGCCGCTCTTCTCCACGGCGCGGACGACCTGCCTCGCCTCATCGAGCGTGAAAACCGCCGGCACCTCGCAGAGGATGTGCTTGCCGTTGTCGGCGGCGATGACACAGCACTCGGCATGTGTCGGGGCCGGGGTGACGATGGCCACCGCGTCGATGTCCGACTTACAGAACGCCTCATAGTCAGTGTACGGTTTGGCGTCCAGCGTCTTTGCAGCCGATTCGGCGCGCCCCGGGATGGGGTCGCATACCGCAGCAACGACGCAGTCCTTCCTGCTTTGAAAGGTCTTTCCAAAACTGATTCCGCGCCGCATACCGGCGACGCCGACCCGTAGCTTTCCGGCCTTTCGTTTCGCCATTGTGGACTCCTTGGTGCATCGTTTCACAGATTCATTTCGCATTCTCGACGATTTGTCCATGCCGCAGCACGGCCTTCTTCGTCACTGATGAGGGCGCGTAGACGCCTTCCTCGAGCTCTACCGGGTAGAACACGCGCACGTCGTGAAACAGGGGCGGCACGGGATACTCGCCGACGCGGAAGCCGATGTGGATGTGCGGGCACACCGTCACAATTCCCGTGTTGCCGCACTCGCCCAGCTTCTGCCCCGCCTTCACCTTCTGCCCCACGTCGACGCAGATGGAGTTGTGTTTCAGGTGGGCGAGGAACGTTTGCTCTCTGTGAAAATGCTCGATGTGGATGTAGTTGAATTCGCCTCGGTCCGCCACGGGGCGGAGGGGGATGTTGTCGCGCGAATCGCGTCGCACAGCTCGAATGATCCCATCGGCCGGCGCAAGGACCGGCTCGCCATAGCAGTGCCAGTCAGTAACGCGCCTTCCTTTGCCCTTAAACGGTAGGGAGTCCGGGCCGAGCCTGACGAAGTCATTTCCCAGCCCTCCGCCGCGGCCGTGGTGCTCGAAAAACTCGAAACCGAGCGCCATGATCCATCGTCCACCGAAGGGCAGCCGGAGCTTCGTGCGCTGCTTCGACTCCATCAGGGGCAGGTTGAATCGCACGCGGAACGTCTTGCCCTTCTCGTCTTCGCATCGGAAGACATGCCGCATCTCGACGACGGGCAGCGTCTTGTGGTGGGAGTAGAAGAGGTCGCACATGCGCCGCTCGCCGTTGGCGGGGATGCGGCTCGATCCCTTTCGCTCGTAGCTGCTCGGCCGGAGCCAGTGGCGCATGATGGTCATCGGCTTGATGCGCTGGGCGAGGCGCTCTTCGTCGTAGATGTCCCGGCGGAGGAGGCCGTCTTTTCCCATCACGTCGAATGTCGCCTGGACGATCCGCACGGCCACGCCGCGCGTCTCGCGTATCTTCAGGTGATACATCCAGCTCTTCGTCCAGCGGTCGAGCTGGACAAAGACTGCACGCGGGATGGGTTGGATGTCCAGGCGCTGGGTGCGATTTGCCTTCATGATCACGTCCTTTCGGATTGGGCCTGCTCGGTACCGCACGAACGGTTCGCAAGCTACCCCACAGGGTGAGGGTTGTCAATGATGCCGCAGGCAGCCGTTCAGAATCTTTCGGCGGTGTGGCTTCGCCTCCGGCCAGGACGTTGAGCAGAAGGGGCTTGAGGCGGTCACGGTGCTCCTGACCCCTTGTCGCCCTATCGCGCCGTCCGCGCCGCGACGTCATCGAGGATCACGTTTGCCAGTCGCTTGTCGTAACCGACGAGATCGACTTGGGTCGTAAGGTTGTGGTCGAATTCCCATTTTTCCCAGAAGCGCTCACGCACGATCTTGAGATAGACGGCGGTGGCCTTGTCGCCTTCCCCCTTCTTCAAAAATGCAATCGTCCGCATCTTGATGATCCCGTCGATGCTCTTCTCTGCCGAGTAGCGCGTGGTGATGATCCCGCTCGCGCGGTCGGAGGACAGAATGTCGAAGTGGTTGCTGATGGCGATTTCGGTCTCGTCGAAGACCCGTTCGTAGGGCACGCCCTGAATCACCTTCATCACAAAGCCCGACTCCGGCACGGGCGGGGTGACGAAATCGACAAGACCATCCACAACACCGGCAAGGGGGTCCTCCTTGGGAGACTTGTGCTTCCGCTTCTTGGGCACGCGTCTCTTGATGTTTTTGATGAGTTTTCTTTCGAGGCCCTTGTTCTGGCCCAAGAGGTCGGTTTCCTCGCCCGTGCGCAGCCCTGAGGGCTTGAGGAGCACGCGGAGCTTTTCATCCCGAGCCTTCGTCACGACGGAGTAGACGCCTCGGTCCTTGATGACATCCACCTTGGCTTCCGAGCGCAGCCAACGAGTGTCCGAGCGCGCAATGATCACCCCCGTCTCCGTGTTTGCATTCTCAACATGCAGGTAATCGCTGACGGCGTCCAGTGTGCCGAGCCAGACCTCGTCGAAATTCGGGTTTTGTGTGAAATAGACGTTCTCCTGCGCGCAGCCCACACAGAAGAGGAACACCGCCGCCACAAATAATAACATGAGATGATGCGCCTTCATTTGCGCGTTTCCTTTCCAAATTGCTAACCGATTGAACGAACGGCATATGTTGCCCTGAAGGGGGCCATAAATCAAGCGAAAAAAGGAAGGGGCGTCGTCCAAGAGTAGGAAATCGCTTCCATTGCAAAGCGCACGTGCTATAATCCTTCCACCGAGGTGAGAACGAGATGAGACCTTTTGCATGCCTTTTCCTATTCGTGAGCGTCCTGTTTGCGGGGTGCAGCTCGTTCATGGAAAAGATCGTTCCCGCGGGGAACCCGACATGGAAAGATGTCGCCACCGCCGCAGACAAGATCCATCGAGGAACGCCCAAGTGGGTCGTCAAGATGAAACTCGGCACGCCAACGGCCTCCAGTCCCCGCATGTGGCGGTACACGTACTACGGCAACAAGATCGCCGAGGCTACAATTTACTTTGACGAAAAAGATCGCGTGACCGATGTGGAGACGTCCTCGAAAAAGGAGTTCAAGGGCATCCACGTCAGACGAAGATAGCATAGAGGGAGTTTGAACGATGGCTGGGAAGGCTCGAATTGCAATGATCGGTGTGGACTACCCCCACGCCAGCGCCTGGCGCGAGTCGATCGGGCTGATGGACAACGTGGAGCTGGTGGCTATGGCCAAAGGCCCATTCGATGGAACGGGAACTACCGGCTCGGCCGCGCCGGTGCCGTGGGCCAAGGGGACCGAGCAGAAACCCGTGCCCACCTTCGACACCGTGGACGAACTGATGGAGAAGACCGACTTCGACGGCGCCATGGTCATGCTCTCGAACGCCGAAAAGCCGGCCGTGTGCATCCGTCTCGCCGAGGCCGGCAAACATGTCTTCGCCGAGAAGCCCGTCGCCTGCCACGCCCGGGACATGGAGCGGATCACCCAGGCCATCAAAAAAAACGGCGTGCGTTTTTCGACGGGCTACACCTGGCGCTACCACCCGATCATGACCACGGTACGCGACCGCATCCGGGCGGGTGAATTCGGGCGGGTGTATGCCATGCAGGTGCGGATGCTCACGTCGTCGGTCGAGGATCGAGGACCGGATCATTTTCTTTTTGCGAAAGAACACAGCGGCAGCGGCATGGTGGGCTGGCTGGGGTGCCACCCCCTCGATATCCTGCTGTTCCTCTTCGAGCAGAAGGTGAAGTCGATCACGGGCAAGGTGGGTCACATCGGCGAACCGAAGGTCTCCGTCGAGGACGGCGGTACGGCTGTGCTGGAGTTCGAGGACGGCGCGCTGGCCACGCTGATCTGCGGCTTCTACCTGAAGAAATTCTACGGCGAAACGCTTTACTCCCTCCAGGGTACGGGGGCCTGGGCCGACTGGACCACGACGCCGGCCAACCTGCGCTACATGCGCAAGGATATGAAGACGCCGCAAATGGAGGACCATAACCTGCCGTCTATCGGCGGTTACGGCGGCCAGGTCGCCCTCGACCTGATCAACGACTGGTTGGACACCGCGGGGAACGGCGCGCCGCCGGTGAACAACGAGGACAACGCGCTGCGCGTCCTGAAGATCATCGACGCGATCTACGAATCGTCGGAGACGGGGCGACGCGTGGACGTGGATGTTTGATTCGGGAGCAAGGCGTGGGTAACCACCACCTGCACTTTTTCCCTGCCTCGCCCTGAATCGTCTGGTAGAAGGACGACGATCTCCTCGATCAGTTCAAGAAATTCGCGGGAGCCGAGTAACCCCGACGCGCACAAGGCAGGGCGTGATCCACTCCGGGTGCGTGTCGCTTCTCTCGGGTATGGAGCGACATGCTTCCTGATGGGGGCTTGTCGACGCTTTGGAGTGCGGCGGCCATGCTGCCGCCTTTCTTGCGGGAAGCCATGCTTCCCGCTCTTGTGTTGCCGGCGTGTCATTGTCAGGCCGTCTGTGCGGCCTCGCACGGTTGTTGCGCCTGCGCCGGGAAGCGAGGCTTCCCGATGACAAGGCGCAAGCGTGGCTTGCGCACTCCACAGGTGACGCCGTCGTCTGGCTTCGTTGGCGCCCCGGGACTCTTATCTCACCGAGAGAGTTGACATACGCTCCGCGCGGCATCCTGCCTTGCTTTTTCCCTCGCATTCCGGCATAATTCGGCTCGCGAAGACACGGCCCATGCGTCTCCGGATCGAAAGGAGAGGACCACAATGCCGAAAGACATGGAACAGCTTTACGCCGAACGGCTGAACCGATACACCACGGCCATGCGGAATGGGAAGCCCGATCAGGTCCCCATCCGCCCCTTCGTGGCCGAGTTCATCGCCCGGTACACCGGCTACACCTGCCAGGAGGTCGTCCACGACTACCAGAAGGCCTTCGACGCCACCGTCAAATGCTGCGCCGACTTCGACTGGGATGCCACCGTGCCGAACATGGTCTATGTCTGGACCGGCCTCACCCAGGCCATCGGCCTGAACTACTACGGCATCCCCGGCATCGACGTTCCGCCCGATACCGGCTTTCAGTACCGCGAGCCGCCGGAAGACAACGCATCCATGAAAGCAGACGAATACGACGCCCTCATCGACGACCCGACCGGCTTCCTCTACAACGTCTGGCTGCCGCGCGTGGTGGATGACGTGAGCCCCATGGGCGAACCGACCTCCTACCGCAACAACCTGTCCTTCGTCAAGGGCGCCATGGCCATGATGGAGTACTTCGGCGCCTTTGGTCCGCAGATCGAACGCATGAAGACCGAGACCGGCACCGTGTCGGCCATCTCCGGCATCTTCAAGGCCCCCTTCGACATCATCGCCGACAAGCTGCGCGGCTACATCGGCCTGACCATGGACATGTTCGAGCAGCCGGATAAAGTCCTGAAGGCGTGCGAAGCCCTCATGCCTCACCTGCTCCATGTCGCCATGACCAGCGCCGGCCCGGACAAGACCGTGCCGATCGGATACTGGATGCATCGCGGGTGCGTGCCCTTCGTGAACATGGAGCAGTTCCACTCGCACTACTGGCCCACGGTCAAGCCGATCATCGAGGAGCTGTGGGCCAACGGCTACCAGACCCTCTTCTACGCCGAGGGGAGCTGGGACCCGCACCTGGACAGCTTCCTCGAGCTGCCCGACGCGAGCATTGTCTACCATGTGGACCAGGGCGATATCTTCGAGGTGCACAAGAAGCTCGGCCGTAAATTCTGCATCAGCGGCGGCATCCCGAACGTCCTGCTCGGCTATGGCAAGCCGAAGGAGGTGCGCGATTTCTGCAAGAGGGTCATCGACGAGGTGGCCCAGGACGGCGGCTACATCATGGACGCCAGCGCCATCATGCAGAACGACACGAAGGTGGAGAACATGAAGGCCATGACCGACGCCTGCCACGAGTTTGGCGTCTACTCCTCCTCCGCCTCCCCGCCGCCTCAGAAAATGGGGACTGACGCGAGCGCAGCGGGTCGTCTGTCCCCATTTTCTGGCGAGGCGAAGGCCAAGCCCGGCGCGTGCATCCCCTGGGAGGAGAAGGCCAAGGAGCTCCCCGAGCTCACCGGCGACAAGGACCTCGTCCAGCGCATCTGGGAATCCACCGACGGCCTGGCGAACATGTATATCTGGCAGGTGCTCCTGTCGTTCTGATAAACGGGAGGCAAGCAATGAGCCAAATGCAGTGGTCGACGTTTGGACCCGAAAAAAGCGTTGTCATTCCCGCGAAAGCGGGAATCCAGGCCCTCGACCACTCGTAGATTCCCGCGTACGCGGGAATGACGAGAGGCTGAGTGCCCGGTCACCCACTTGGCTAAATGGTTACAACGGGAGGAGAACATGAGTGAGATCAAGATCGTGCGCAACCCCACCGACGACACACTCAAGAAGATGGGCGTGGAGAGCTGGCCCATCTGGTCGAAGGAGGAGTCGGAGTTTCCGTGGTCCTATGACGACCCGGAGACGTGCTATATCCTCGAGGGAAACGTCATCGTCACCCCAGACGGCGGCGAGCCGGTCGAGATCAACGCGGGCGACCTCGTCACCTTCCCAAGCGGCATGTCCTGCACGTGGAAGATCAACAAGGCCGTCCGCAAACACTACAAGTTCGGTTAGAGAGCGTGACCTCCCGGAGGTCTCAGACCTCCGGGAGGTCTTCGCACCCTCTGGTACGGTCCGGCGCAGGACCGAATTCACAGTCTAATTTCGCGAGGTTGAGGAACATGCCCGTCATTGACATTCACGAGCATCTGGTTTTGCGTCCAGGGTTTATCCACCCCCAACGCGGAGAGACGGTGACCACCGCCGAGGAGTTGGTCGAGGTCATGGACCGCGAGGGGATCGACAGGATGGTGGCCCTGCCGGCCACGTCGCCGGAGACGTTCCCCTTCGTCCAGTCGAACGAAGAGGTCTTCGAGGCCTGCGACAACCACCCCGGCCGGTTCATCAAGTTCTGCAACGTGGACCCGCGCCTGGACATGAACTCCCTGAAGTACGACTTCGAGCCGATCCTCAGCCACTACAAGTCCCTCGGCGCGAAGGGGCTGGGCGAGCTCACGGTCAACCTGAAGTGGGACGACCCCCGCGTGCAGAACCTGCTTCGCGGGTGCGAACAGGTCGGCTTTCCCGTGACGTTCCACATGGCCCGGCAGGAATTCAACACCTACGGCCTCATCACCGAACCTGGTATGCCCGAGCTGGAGCGCGTGATGCAGACCTTCCCCGACCTGAAACTCTTCGGCCACTCCCCCGCCTTCTGGAGCGAGATCAGCAACGACGAGGAAGCGGCGGTGGGCGGCTACCCGAAGGAGAAGGTGACGCCGGGCGGACGACTGCCGGAGCTGCTGCGCAAATACCCGAATCTCTATGGCGACCTCTCCGCCGGCAGCGGGTCCAACGCGCTCGCGCGCGATCCCGAACATGGCTACGAGTTCGT
>JAADGH010000247.1 GCA_013152475.1 Planctomycetota bacterium | reverse complement strand
AGGTTCTCGCGCAGCACACCGGCCCGATCCCCCTCCCCGATGTTCCCGGTGACGAGATACTGAAGCATCCCATCTTGCGGAAGAGGGCAAGGGTGGCGCCCGACCATGTCCGGGAGGAGCGCTTGCGCTACTACCACGCCTTCGTGAGCTACACCGACTGGTGCGTCGGCGAGGCACTGCGTCTGCTCGACGAGGCCGGCCGCCGCGACGACACCCTGGTCATCTACGTTTCCGATCATGGCGACATGCAGTGCGTCCATGGCATGGGCGGGAAGAGTGTTTTCTTCGAGCCGTCCGTCCATGTGCCGCTTATCATGCGCTGGCCCAACCAGCTTCCGGCGGGATGGCGTCATGGAGGGCTTGTTGAGCTGGTTGATCTCTTCCCCACGTTCTGTGAATGCGCCGGCGTCGCTTCCCCTTCCGATCTGCCCGGCCGTTCGCTCTGGAATGATATCGAGACGCAATCCGGCGAAGGGAAAGAGATTGTCTTCAGCGAGAGCTACCCGATGGAGCGGACAAAGGACTGGATGGGAACGGAACCCCATCGGATGGTTTTGACGAATGAGTGGAAGCTGGTCCAGTATGGCAGCACATGCGTGGATCTGTTTGACGTGACGACCGACCCCGAAAATAAAATCAACCGCTCGGATGATCTCGAACTTGCCGAGGTCAAGCGGGACCTTCTTCGTGTGATTGACGAGCGATTGGGAGATTGTCATGGCGCGAATCAAGATTGATACAGATCGCGTGATCGGCCGTATCGACCCGATGATCTACGGGGGCTTCATCGAGCATCTCGGCCGGTGCATCTACGGCGGCATCTACGAGCCCGGCTCGGATCTGGCCGATGAGAACGGATTTCGAGTCGATGTGCTGGAGGCCCTGAAGGCCCTGCGCATGCCTGCCCTGCGATGGCCCGGCGGGAATTTCGTATCCGGATATCATTGGATGGACGGCATCGGTCCGGCCGAGACACGCCCTGTTCGCATGGACCTCGCGTGGCACATGGAGGAGCCGAACCTTTTTGGCACCGACGAGTTTATCCGGTTCTGCCGATTGCTCGATACCGAACCATACATCTGCGTCAACATGGGCAGTGGCACGATGGATGAGGCCCAGGCGTGGGTGGAATACTGCAACGGCGACGGTGGGACGCAATATGCGGAGCTTCGCCGCCGCAATGGGAATGACGACCCCTTCAACGTGCGCTTCTGGGGGCTGGGCAACGAGATGTACGGCGCGTGGCAGATCGGCGCCTACTCCGACCCCGCCGAATACGCGCGCGATGCCGTCGAGTTCGCAAAAGTGATGAAATGGACCGATCCGGAAATTAAGCTGATCGGCTGCGGCCGTACGGGGGGAGCGGGCTGGGACTCTACGATCATCGGCCCCCTTGTCCAGCATATCGACTATCTGAGTCTCCACACCTACACGGGCAATGCCGACCCGCTGGCCAACACGGTCCAGCCGCTCCGAGCCGAATGGGCGATTCGCAATACCGCGTCCCTGATCGAGATGGCCCTGCAGGAGAGAAATCTGTCCAAGTCCATCCCCATCGCTTTTGATGAATGGAATGTGTGGTACAAAGTCCGCGACGGGCGAGAGCGGGGCAAGATCAACAAGCTCGAGGAAGCCTACGACCTATCCGACGCGCTGGCTGTGGCCGTGTATCTGAATGTGTTCCAGCGGACGTGCAACGTCGTCGGCATGGCAAACCTGGCACAGATGGTGAATGTCATCGCCCCGATCATGACCCGATCCGACGGCTTGGTCCTGCAGACCATCTACTATCCCCTCCAGATGTATCGGAATCTCTCTCTGAACATAGCGTTGGATGCGTGGTGGGAGTGTGATATGGCACACCTCGAAGGAGACCGGCGATTCGCAGGCGTGCCGTATCTGGATGTCTCTGTCACCCGCGACGAGGCTGGAGAGAACCTGACAGTGGCCATCGTGAATCGGAGCTCCGACGATTCCCCCAGCGTGACCATCGAGATCACCGGCAGCGACGTGCCGAAGCAGAGCGCGCAGGCGCAGGTGCTCAACGGACCGTTCCCCCACGCGGCGAACACATTCGACGAACCGGGAATGGTCAAGCCGAGGAAAAAGCGGGTGAACGTCTCCGGCCCGCGCTTCCGCGTCAAGATGCCGAAGTTTTCGCTAATGGTTCTGCCGGTGCGAATCGGCAAGGAGGCAGCAAAACCGAAGTAGCTACGGCGCCTTGGGCAGCCAGACGGTCGGACCGATCATCACGGTCTCCCCTTCGGCCACGGGACCGTTGATCTGAATGACCTGGACGTCACGCCAGGAGGTCAAAGTTTTATCAGACACCTTCTGATTCTTCCGTGGACGGCGCGGCGTGAACTTGAATTGATCGCGCCGGGCAATAACACGCTGCCAGCCTTTTTGCGGCTTTAACTTTGCAAGATATCGGTAGTTTTTCTCCCCCATCTGCTTGCGCCGTTCGGTGGCCACGAGCCAGATGGCTTTTTCCCCTCCCTTAATCCACAGCGACAGCGCCTCCGAGTCTCCGCCGTTCCACTGGGGGTCGCCGGGACGCCAGAAGGTGACGGTGAAATGCGTGAATGGTTTGATCAGCGGAACGACCTTCAAGCACGGCTTGCCCTCGAACCCTTCTTTATCCAACTCGATCCGCTGCCTCGCGCCGTAGAGCTGGGTTGAGTGGAAGACGGGAGACCAGCCGCCCTTTCCGTCGGTAAAGATGGAGATTTTCTTGGTTGGCTTCAGCGTTGCCACCGTTATGCCCAAGTCCTTCGGAGTGAAGATCACGGGCACGCTGCTGAGCCGATAGCCCTTCTTGTATTTCACTTGAGCGATGGCCTGCACCTCTTGAAGGGGATCGAGGACAGGAAGCGCGGCGATCAACAGGCCCCCCGCTTTGCTCGCGGGGACCTCGCGCCAGCATCGGCCCGGGGAAAGCGCGCCGCCGAGGCTGTAGTCCACGCGAACATATTCCGCCTCATTTTCCCTGTCCACGGTTAGGACGGCCTGCGGAATCCCGCGTGGGCCGATGGCCGGCTTGAGGGCCGGCGACTCCGGCAGGGGCGGGCCGCCCTTCAGATAATGCGCCAGCCAGGCATAGGCGGCGGCCGCCGCCTCCGGACCGACGCCATGATTGATGCCGGGGGTGAAGACCTGGCGGGTCGGGACTTTGCAGGATAGAAGGAGTTTCCGGGCCGTGGGAATCCACCCGAAGAAATCGTTCGAGCCATTGATGTAGAGCACAGGGGCGTGCTGCCGGGGACCGTACCGAAGGGGCTCGAAGTTTTTCATCCAGTCTTCGAGCTTACTGCCCAGACGCTTACGATAGACATTCTGGTTGCGGCCTTCGGCAATAACGCCGCCGCATCCGTAAACCGGCACGCACGCCTTCAGGCGAGTGTCGGTACCGTTCAGGAGCCACGTGCAGTAGCCGCCCCAGGAGATGCCGTACTCGCCGATGCGGCCGGCGTCCACCTCCGGCTGCCGGGTCAGGAATGTGATGCCGCGGCGACCGGCGATAACGGCGTGGTAGAGCTTGTTGGTCTTGTCCGGTTCGTAATGGGTTTTAATATCTTTTGGCCACTCCGTCACTTCAGTTCGACCTTTCCTTGGGCCGGTCCAATCGAAGGAGAAGCAGGCGTATCCGCGTTTGACGAGTTCGGCAACGTCCCGGGGAGATGCGGTTTGGCCCCCGCCGTGGAAGTGGAGGACGGCCGGGAACTTGCCCTTGCCCTTTGGCCGGCCATACATGCCGAGCACCCGGATGGGTTTGTCGTTCCAGATCTCGGAGGTGTATCGGAGGACCTGGATTTCGACGTCGCCTTCGGTTTGCGTGCGGATGATTTTTACGTCAAGGGGGAGCTTTTCGGGATCGAAATCGTCCCAGACGGTCTGACCGACGGCGGAGGAAATGACAAAGAGAAACGCTGCAAGAGCGGTTAACCTGCGCACGTGGAATCTCCTTACTTGGTTTCTTCGCCCTTGACGAGCTCGATGTCGTCAATGAAGACCTTTCCCGTTCCCGCAATGCCCAAACGAATGGCAATGGACTTGATCTTCGGGTCATCGATTTTCCGGAAGATCGCCAGGCGTTGCCATCCATCTGTTCGCTTCATTCGCCTCACTTCGATATTTCCTGCTCGCCAGTGAACAGGGGATTCTCCCTTTTCATCGTAACCGATCAGTCCGAGTGCCACTCCACGTTTCGTGTCGGTGAACGGCTCCGGGATGTTGATCCAGGCCATGAGGCGGTAGATATCGCCCTTCTTGACGGGAATCTTTGGGCTGAGGACACTGACGGCAATCCAATCGGCCTTATAGAAGCCGGTCTCGTCGGGCGTTTTGGTGTCCTTCTTTGCCTGCATCACGAGGGACCCCTTGCCTGTGTGGGCCCGCTCGTCTGTCAAGGCTGCCGAGCCGCGCGGGCCAGGGCCCAGACCCAGCCACTCGGCCGGTTTCCCATCCGCGTTGTCTTCGAAGGAGGGGTTCTTCAGCAGGTTCTCTGTGTCCCATTTGATCGAGAGCCCCTCGGCCTCGCCGGTTCGTGCGAACTGCTCCACCTGGAGCTTCGCAAGGGGGCCCTTGACATAACGATTCACACCGCCGTAGCTGATGGCATGAGCACCATGCTCTTTCTGGAGCGTAACGATCTTGAGATAGGTTTGGACCGCTTTCTTCAGGTCATCATCGCTGTCTGTTTCCTTGAATGCCTTCTCGTATCTGTCCGCTTCGAGGTAGAGCCTGGCGTACTCGAAAGCTATACGGACAGGCTTGATGCGTGCGAGGATCTTCTCATCGCCTGCGGCGGCTTTTTCGGCGGCGTCGAGGTAGCCAAAGCATTTCGCAAAGACCCCGGCGGTGAGGAACTGCGGCGCCTGCTCGCGGGCCTCGTGGTGGATGTAGATCCCAGGTTGCGAAAACTCCTTCTCAAGAAGATTGTAGTAGCTCTTCATGGCATCGGCGGCCGGCCCGAAGGAGCTTCTGAAGTAGTCATCGAGGACGGCTTCCACGTCCGTGTCCACATCCCACAGCAGCTTGGTCATGAGAACCATGTTGACCCCGAGCTGCCCCCAGCGCATGCCGCTGCCCTGGGAATAGAAGCCCTGAAAGCCCTGGGCATGGAGGGTGCGGATGTCCTTGGCCAGTCGGCGCGCGATGGGCCAGGGCATGTCCTGCCACATGCTCTTGCAGGTGTAGGCGTAGTACCACATGTTTTTGTGGATTTTCGTCCAGCCCGTAAGGAGCTTCATAAATGCGACATTCTTCTCGCAATCCGGGTCCTTCAGGGGGTGGGCGTAGCAGGCGGGGACCATGTGGCACAGGCTGATGATGACATTCTTCCGCGGCATGTACTTGAGCGGAGGATCGGTATAGTTCTGATAGGCGAAGGTGTAGATCATCTTGCCGGGATGCTTCTTCTCCAGGCCCTCGGCGACTTGGTTGACGAAGGCCATGAGCCGGTCGGTCACGACGGGGAATGTTCGTCCCCAGCGTTCCATGGTTGTGGAGTCGAAGGCCCTGCAATTTTCACATTCGCACCAATTCATGTTGTCGTCCGGGCAAAGCGAGAAGAACTCGGCGTCGGGGTGTTCCTCGAAGAATCGGTTTGCCTTTTCCGTCGTCAGCCGGACCACCTCGGGGTTGGAGAGGCAAAGCTGCCCGCGGCTTGGGGAGGCAGTGCGTTTGCCGCGAAAGAGACCGTAGTACTCCGGGTGTTCCTTGAAGTACTGCTCGGCGGGGAAAAGCCGGTGGAAGGCGTGGTGCATCGTTCCTTTGACGAAGCCGCCGCGCTTGATCATATCCTCCTTCGCCCACATTTTGGGGCTTGGCGAATAGAGTTGCATCCTTTGTTTGATGGCCCAATCGATGCAGGCCGGCGGGTTGAATCCGGCGCAAATGCGAAAGCGGAAATCGGGTTCGTAGGACTCGTCCAGTTCTCCGACGGTAATGCTGCGTTTCTTTGGGACGATGTCCCCAAGAGGGCCAGGGAAGACCCAGCGGCAACCGAGGTGCTTTTCGAGGAGCCAATAAACGCTGTAGATCGTCCCCCGGTCGCCTTTGCCGAGGAGGATGAGCGATCTGTCAACGGTCTTGATGATGTAGGGATCGGGACTGGGCATCTGGCTGGGAACGGTGACCGTGGCGAGTTTCGTTTTTCCGACGGAGACAAGGGTTCCCTCGGGCTTCTGTTGGTCCGGGACGATGGGCAACCTGGCGCCGGACATCTGCTCGATGTACTTTTGGAGTTCCTCGGCAGCGAATTGCTCGGTGGGCGAGGGGGAACCCGGGATGACGATGGACGCCTTGGGCGTTCCATCATCAACGAGGATCAGGTCGCCGTCCACGACGGCGACGGCGAGCAGGAGCAGAGAGGCGGCCGTTACAAGGGCCATGTGCAACCTCATAAATATGTTCTCCTTCCCTCTGGTGGTTTGCTATCCGATTTTCACGTTAAGCCCGGCGTCTTCGAAGGGCTTGGCGAGCTCTTTCAGGCGCTTCTCAGGCGGCGTTTCGGTGCCTTCCAGGGAGTAATGTTTGTGGAGGCGGCGGTATTTCGATTCGGCCAGACGGTGGTAGGGCAAGAGCTCCACTCGCTCGACATGCCGGAAGTCTCTGAAGTAATCCGCTGCGGCCTGCATGTTTTCAACGCTGTCATTGCAGTCGGGGACAACAGGAACCCGGATCCACATCGTCTTGCCGTGCTTATCAAGGCGCCTGGCGTTGGCCAGGATCAGTTTATTCTCTACACCCGTGAATTTTTTGTGCTTTGCCGGGTCCATGTGCTTCATGTCGTAGAGGATGAGATCGATGGAGTCGATGACCTTGAGATAGTTTTCCCAGCGTGCATATCCGGAGGTGTCGAGCGCCGTGTGGAAGTCACGGCTCTTGCACTCTTTGGCGAGGGCGATGAGGAAGTCGAGTTGCATCATGGGTTCCCCGCCGGAGAAGGTCGCGCCGCCGCCGGAGTTTTCGTAGAATGGCCGGTCCTTCTCGATCTCCTTGACGGCCTCCTCTACGGTAATCGTGCGGCCCTCCATCACCTGCGCCTCGGCATAGCACGTCTCCACACACTTGCCACAGAGGACACACTTCCGGGGGTTATATTTGCGGCCGTATTCGGTAAGGATCAAGGCGCCGGTTTCACATGCTTCGAAACATTTTTTACACCCGATGCACTTCTGCTCGAAAAAGACAATCTGTGGATCGGGGCTGATGGATTCCGGATTGTGGCACCAACGGCAGGAGAGGGGACATCCCTTGAAGAAGAGGGTGGTGCGGATGCCGGGACCGTCGTGGACGGCGAATTTCTTGATGTCGAAAATCATACCTTCCATGATACTTCCCGTGGCACGTCCCAAGAAAAAGCAGGATTCTAATGGCACCCGGCAGGAAAGTCAAGGCGCAAAGAGAGAGGGGCGGGACTTTCCCCAGAATGCGGACGTGATCAAGCGTAACCACTGTTGGTCATTTGGGTTGCGAAATTCAGCTTGCGGGACCCACGCCCTGTCATCTCTGAAAGCGCATGGGGTGTCGGGAAGCTCCTCGACCGGGGGTGTTGACACAGGCCCCATGGTGTGATAATCTAAGGGATAGACGGGAGAGAGGACGATGCTTTTCAACCTGGGCGCTTATGAGTTGATCGTACTCGTTGCGCTTTGGGCGGTGCTTGTGTTAGGCATGCCATCGGCGCTCGGGGTGTATGTCTGGCGAAAGCGAAAGAAGAAAAATCCACCCAAGAAGTGAGGATACGGCCGTTATTGTTCCTCTTTTTTCACTTCCTTCTTTTCATCGCCGCCCCCTTTTACCGCCTCCCCGGCCTTTTCGGTTGGAGGTGCAGCTTGGGCGCTAAGGGCCGCCTGCTGAGCCTTCAATGTCTCCGGTGAGATGATGATATCTCCGGGCAGGATCGGGTCGCGCGGGTTGTGCTTCAGAATCCCGACCGTGCTGAAGGTATTGTCCACCTTGACGATCTCCACCTCGGCCTTTGGTATTCTCATGCCCGCCTTGCCGACACGATAGACGGTGTAGATCTGGCCCTTCTTGACTCCGTCCATCTTGCCCACATCAATGTAGGCGCGGCCGATGTCCAAGGCGATCTGGATGACCTTGCCGTCGTAGTCGATGACCTTTGTTACCGTCTTGCTGGGTGTCAGCGCTCGCTCAAGCAGCATGGCAACCGCGTCACATATCTGTTCCACGCTCGCATCGGGAGGGACCTCGACATGGGACGAGATATGCTTCTCATCGAGGACGCTGCGCACCTTCCCGAGATGGGCCTTCACCTTGGCCCGAACCTTCGCTTCTTCGGCCTTGAGTGTTTCCTTTTCTTTGGCGACCGCTTCCTGGGCCTTCACGGCCTCCGTGTGGGCGGCGTCCACTTTGCCCTTGGCGTCGGCTTCGACCTTCTTGATCTGTTCGTCTTTCGTTTTCACGGTTTTCTGGAGTTCGGCGACCTGTTTCTTGTAGCCTTCCTCGGCCTGCTTGACGGTTTGGATGAGCTGCGCCAGCTTGCCCTGGACCGTCTTGAGGTCGCTGTCCCTTTGGGCTAAGTCGCGCTTGCATTTCGACAGCTCCCCCTCAAGCTCGCCCAGCATGCTCTTCAGGTTGTCGTATTCTTTGCCCTCATAAGTAAGCGCGGCAGGAATGCCCCCCTCCCCTTCGCTCAATGCGGAGTTCAGGTCCCACCCGACTTTTTCGTCGGTCACCTTCCAGAGCTTGACCATCCGCCCCGTAACGTGATCGACCACGGCAAAGAAGTCGTTGCCGTATGGCGTGCGCGAGCCGGTGCCTTCGAGGCTCTCCCGGCTGTTCTCGAGTTTGGTGCGCAGGTCCGGATCGGGTGCGGCCTGCAGCTTCTTGTAGATGGCCTCGGTGATGTTGTTGTCCAGCCCCTGCCTGGCGGTCCGCTCGGCCTGCCACTGCGAGTAGAGGAGGTAGCACCCGATCAAGGCGGCGACGGTGGTGACGATAAAGATGATCAGAGGAACAGAAGACTCCTGGCCCACGGCCCGAACGGTTCGCCGTGCCATGTGTGTTCTCCTTCTGAGCTGGTGTATTGACGAACAACGACTCGCGAACGGCAGTCCAAACAGTGTAAGGGATTATGGCAAATTGTCAAGTAAAAAAACACGGAAAAAACACTTGACAGGAATGGATTGGATGTTTACAATGTTGTGTGTAAGGGGCCATGCGTTCTCCCTCAAGCTACTGTCGGCATAGGACACACAGACCTTCTCACGCGACCCGTAATTCAGTACACCCAGTTTGCGCGTAGCGTGCCATTGGGCTTTTTCGACTGTCTGTATGATTTCCGTGCCGGTTCCGTGTTGCTTCGCGTTTTGTCAGCCTGATATGCCCAGGAGCTGTGGGCAGGCATGGAAATCCAATATACCCGTTCGCCTTCGGGAGAATGGACCCCGTGGAAGGGTTGGCGTCGATAAGGAAAGTTCGCTTTCCGCTCCCGCCGCCGTAAGGCGGATTGCCTTTCGCTGAAAGCACCTATTCGCTGCCACTGCAACCAAATAGGCCAAGAGATCGTCTCGCATGTCCGAGAAGCTGTTTCTCATCGACGGACATTCGCATCTGTTTCAGGCGTTTTTTGCCATTAAGGGCCTGACCGGCCCGGACGGGACGCCCACGAATGCCGTTTTGGGCTTCACCAAAATGCTGCAAAAACTGATCCGAGAGCAAACCCCCGATTACCTGGCCGTGGCCTTTGATGTCGGCAAGCCGACATTCCGTCACGAGCAATACCCGGACTATAAAGCAAACCGTCCCCCGGCCCCCCCGGAGTACGACGCCCAGGTCCCCATCGTCTATGAGCTCTTGAGGGCCTTTCGCATTCCTATATATACCAAGGAGGGCTACGAGGCGGATGATCTCCTCGGCACCATCGCCAAGCAGGTGGCTGCGGAAAACGACGGCGTGGAAACCGTCATCGTCACAAGCGACAAGGATGCCGACCAGCTTCTTGACGAGCAAATCACCGTCCTCAACGCGACCAAGAACCGGCTGAAGACGGTGGACACCCTCAGGAAGGAGAAGGGAATCGCGCCCGAACAACTGATCGATGTCATGGCCCTGGCCGGAGACAGCTCGGACAATGTTCCCGGCGTGCCGAAGATCGGCCCCAAGACGGCCCTCGAACTGATCCACCAGTTCGGGTCGATGGAAGCGGTCCTGGCCAACACAGACAAAATCAAGCAGAAGAAGCGGCGCGAGAACCTGGAGCAGTTCGCCGACCAGGCCCGCCTCAGCAAACGCCTCGTCACGATCGACACGGACGTCGATCTGGACTTCGACCTGAACGAGTGCCGCCTGAAAGAACCGGATGCGGAGGCATTGAAAGAGCTTTACCAGAGACTCGGCTTCAACCGGTTGCTATCGGACCTAATGGAACCGGAGACGGAGGCAGAGGAAACCGCGTATCACACGGTGGATACCGAGGAGGCGTTCGATTCCTTCCTGGCGGCCCTGAAAAAACAAGAGCGCTTTTCTGTGGACATCGAGACGACCTCCCTCTCCCCCATCGATGCAGAGATTGTCGGCCTGTCGTTCGCATGGAAGGAGAGAGAGGCGTATTATCTTCCGATTCGGGGGCCGGAAGGGGCGAACCTGCTCGACGAGAAGAGGACGCTGGCGGCCCTGAAGCCCCTTCTTGAGGACGAGAAGGCCGGCAAGATCGGCCAGAATATTAAATACGATGCGCTTGTTCTGCGGAACGCCGACATTCACCTGAAAGGCATCGTATTCGATACGATGGTCGCCGCCTACCTCTGCGGGAGCGGCAGCCGGCGATACAACCTGGACGACTTGGCCCTCACGCATCTCGGCCATAGGAACATCCCGATCACCGATCTCATCGGCGGGGGCAAAGACCAAAAATCCATGGCCGACATCGACGTGGCCAAGGTATCCGAGTACGCCTGTGAAGACGCCGACATCACTCTCCGCCTGGCCAACGTGCTGGAGGAGGAATTAAAGGGACGGGAGCTTCTCAACCTGTTCCACGGGGTGGAGGCGCCACTCATCAGCGTGCTGACGGAAATGGAATGGAACGGCGTGAAGGTGGACGTTGATTTCCTCAAGGCGATGTCCGCCGATCTCGACCGGCAGCTCCAGGCCCTGGAAAAGGATATCTACGAGGAGGCCGGGGAGGAGTTCAACATCTCGTCCACAAAACAACTGGGCGAAATTCTTTACGACAAGCTCGGCCTGGAAGTTCCCGAAAAGCGAAAAACAAAGAAGCGAACCCAGCGCGCGACCGATGCGGACACACTCCAGCTCCTGGCCGCGCAAAACGATGAAAAACTGCCCGCACTGGTGATCGAATACCGGAAGCTCAGCAAGCTGAAATCGACCTATGTGGATGCGCTGCCGGCGCAGGTAAATGCCAGGGACGGAAAAATCCACGCCTCCTTCAACCAGACCGCCACCGCCACCGGCCGCCTGAGCAGCAGCGAGCCGAACCTCCAGAACATCCCGATCAAGACCGAACTGGGCAGGACTATCCGCCGGGCCTTCGTGCCCTCCGGGGACGGCCAGGTTCTCTTGACGGCCGATTACTCGCAGATCGAGCTCCGCGTCCTCGCCCATTTCTGCGGCGACGAGACGCTGGTGAAGGCATTCAAGAACGACCTGGACATCCACCGTTTCGTCGCATCGCAGATCTTCGGTGTGGACCAGAAGGACGTTACCACGGAGATGCGCTACCGTGCAAAGACCATCAACTTCAGCGTGATCTACGGCAAGACGCCCTTCGGGCTGTCCAAAGAGCTTGGTGTTCCCGTTCACGAGGCAAAGCAGTTTATTGATTCCTACTTCGATCGATACCGCCGGGTGCGGGAGTTCATCGAAGAAACGCTGAGCGCCGCCCGGACAAACGGCTATGTATCCACCCTTCTGGGACGCCGGAGGTATTTCTCGGCCCTGATCTCCTCGAAACCGGTGGAGAGATCAGCCGCCGAACGGGCTGCGTTCAATGCGGTGATCCAGGGCACCGCGGCCGACATGATCAAGGTGGCCATGAATGATGTCTACGGCCATCTCCAAAGGAAAGAGATGAGGACGCGGATGATCCTTCAGATCCATGACGAACTGGTCTTTGAGGTGCCGAAGGTCGAACTGCCGGAGGCGCACGGGATCATCGAGAAAGACATGCGTTCAGCGATCACGCTCGACGTCCCGGTGAAGGTCAACATCGCCGTTGGCGACAACTGGCTCGAGGCGGAATAGGGCGGTGAGCAGGACCATCGGCATTTCGGGAGGCATCGCATCGGGGAAATCCACCGTGGCGCGCATGCTGGGCGACTTGGGGGCCTATGTAATCGACGCCGATGCCATCGGCCACGATGTGCTCAGACGCGAGGACGTCAAGCAGAGGATCGTCTCGGAACTGGGCGGCGAGATCCTCGACAACGCGGGGGAGATCGACCGGAAAAAGGTGGGGGCGATGGTTTTCGCAAGCGCGCAGAGATTGAAGGCGCTCGAAGCCATTGTCCACCCCGTTATCCTCGAGCAGATTCAAGAGGAGATCCGGTCGGCTGCGGCGCGGGGGGGCGAAACCATCGTCCTCGACGCCGCACTGCTGTATGAGTCCGGCCTCGACAAGGTGTGCGACGGGGTGATCTTCGTCGACGCCGACGAAGAGAGGAGGAATGCTCGCGGCTCCGACCGAGGCTGGACGGCCGAGGAACGGACCCGCCGCGAACGACGGCAAATGGACATCAAGGAAAAGCGTGAAGGAGCGGACTGGGTCGTAAGCAACTCCGGTTCTCTAAAAGAACTGGAGAGCCGGGTAAAAAACGTTTGGCAGCAGATCATGGACCACGAAAATTAGTTACTTTTGAAAAGGACGTTGGAGGTATTGGCAATGGCAGCCGGAAAGTCGAACAAATCTTCGAAGTCGGTAGAGGAAAACGATCTCGGTCTCGAAGAGGAACTCGAGGAAGCTATCGAAGAGGAAAAACTGACAAGAAGTTCGAAGCGAAAACGAAACAACAACGATGCGGACAGCGAGACCGAGGACCGCTACGAGGAGATCAAGCAGGGAAAGACCCACATCTCCGAGCTCCAGAAGATGACCGTCAAGGAGCTCTACGAAACCGCCAAGAAGGAGCGGATCAAGGAGTACACCGGTCTAAAGAAACAGGACCTGATCTTCCGAATCCTCAAGGAGCGCGTCAACCAGAACGGTCTCATGTACGGCGAAGGCGTCCTCGAGGTCCTGCCCGACGGCTTCGGGTTCCTGCGCTCGCCCGACTACAACTACCTGCCCTGCCCGGATGACATTTACATCTCCCCGTCCCAAATCCGACGATTCGGTATCCGAACGGGCGCTACGGTATCGGGACAGATTCGCCCGCCGAAGGAGAACGAGCGCTACTTCGCATTGCTCCGTGTGGAAGCCATCAACTACGAGGATCCGGACCTCGTCACCGAGAAGATCGTCTTTGACGACCTGACCCCCCTCCATCCCACAAAACGACTGCGCCTGGAGACCACGTCCGATAGCGTCGAGATGCGCATCATGGACCTCATCACGCCGCTTGGCATGGGCCAGCGCGGGCTGATCGTGTCCCCCCCCCGCGCCGGAAAGACCGTGCTCCTCCAGAAAATTGCCCAGAGCATCGCAACCAACTACCCCGAAGTTCACCTGATCGTGCTGTTGGTCGCCGAACGACCGGAAGAGGTCACGGAAATGGAGCGGACGGTGAAAGGCGAGGTCATCAGCTCCACCTTTGACGAACCAGCCAGCCGCCACTGTCAAGTGTCCGAAATGGTGATCGAAAAGGCCAAGCGGATGGTGGAATACGGCAGGGACGTCGTCATCCTCCTCGACTCCATCACGCGTCTGGGCCGCGCACACAACACCGAGATGCCCCACAGCGGCAAAATCCTCACCGGTGGGGTGGACGCGAACGCCCTCCAGAAGCCCAAGCGCTTCTTCGGCGCCGCCCGCGACACGGAGGAGGCCGGCAGCCTGACCATCCTGGGCACCTCGCTCATCGAAACCGGCAGCAAGATGGATGACGTGATTTTCGAGGAGTTCAAGGCCACTGGCAATATGGACCTCCACCTTGACCGTCGCTTCGTCGAGCGGCGCATCTGGCCTGCCATCGACATCGAGAGATCGGGCACGCGCCGCGAGGAACTGCTCCTCGACCCCGATGAACTGAAGCGCGTCTACGTGCTCAGGCGAGTTCTGAACGAGCTCAACCCCCTGGAGGCCATGGATCTCCTCCGCGAGAAGATGCTCAAAACAAAATCCAACGCCGAGTTCCTCATGAGCATGAATATGTAATGCCATGAACACGCAGCAAGAACTGCCCGCTTCGGCGGATGTCGTCATCATCGGCGGCGGCGTGTGTGGGTGCTTCATCGCCCGCGAGCTGGCCCGCTACCAGCTCGACATCATCCTCATCGAAAAGGGACCCGACGTCTGCGAAGGCGCCAGCAAGGGCAACGGGGGCACGATCCATTCCGGGGTCAATACCGACCACGGCACGCTCAAGGCGACGCTCTGCATCAAGGGAAACCGCCTGTTCCCTGAAATCGCCGAGGACCTGTCCGTCCCCCTCAAGACGGTCGGCTCGCTCATCGTGGCGACCTCACCCGAAGAGGTCCCCCTCCTCGACGACATGCTGGAAAACGGCAGGAAGAACGGCGTCGCGGATGCCCGGATCATCGGGCGCGACGAAATCGCCCGCCTGGAACCCCACGTCCGCGCCATCGCCGCCATTAGCGCGCCCTCCCTGCGCATCGTCTGTCCCCAGCGCTTAGTCTTTGCCCTGGCCGACAACGCCGCGGCGAACGGCGTTCATGTAGGCGTCAACACCGAGGCCACCGATGTTCTGATCGAGAATGGAAAGGTCCGGGCGGTTCGGACGAACCGCGGCGACATCCGGACGCGTTTCGCCGTCAACGCCGCAGGCGTATACGCCGACAAGGTCGCCGAGATGGCGGGCGCGGGCGATTTTAAAATCATCCCCCGCAAAGGGGAATACTACATTCTCGACAAGCAGGCGCAGTGGGTGTCGCGGAACATCTTTCCGCTTCCCGGCGAGCACTCGAAGGGGGCCTGCATCTTCCCGACCGTGGACGGCAACAACCTCGTCGGCCCGAACTCGGATGTCGTCGAGGACCGCGAGGACACATCGACCACGGCCTCCGTCCGGCGCAGGGTCTTTGAGCTGGCCCGACGGCTCGTGCCCGAGCTTCGGCAGGACGACATGATCTCAGCCTTCGCCGGGATCCGCCCGACCACCGAGACGGAGGACTTCATCATCGGCCCCACGGCGGTGGAGGGGTTCATCAACTGCGCGGGCATCCAGTCGCCCGGACTGACCGCCGCCCCGGCCATCGCCGAGATGATCGTCGCGATCATCGGCGAGCGGACGGAACTGAAAAAGAAAAAGGGATTCAAGCCAAAACGGAAGCGCGCGCCCCGCTTCGCGGATTGCTCGCGCAAGGAGCGCGACAAACTGATCCGCGAGGACCCGCGCCATGCCCACATCATCTGCCGGTGCGAGATCGTCACGGAAAAAGAGATCGTCGACGCCATCCAGGAAGGCATCGGCGCGACAACACTCAACGGCGTGAAGTTTCGCACCCGGGCGGGCATGGGGCGATGCCAGGGCGGCTTCTGTCGCTCCCGCGTGGCGATGATCCTTGCGCGGGAGTTGGGCGTCTCTCCCGAAAAGGTATTGCTGCGTGGCTCGGGATCGCACTTGTTTGTCGGCGGCACAAAAGACCTTCGGAAGATCGTAGGCTGAGTCCCCGGAGTGACATGCACGAAGAACGACAACGGCGCGGGCGATGACATCCTTGTCTATTGAATACCCGCCAGATCAAGAGAGGCGTGCAGATGGCGAAATGTGAAAAATGCAAGGGAAAGGGAACGCTCGACATGGAGTGCCCTTCCTGTCGCGGCACAGGAAAGATCGACATGGGGGGCGTCGGGGTGACGACCATGGGCTGCACCACCTGCCTCGGCCGGGGAACTATCCCCGTCCCCTGCGCGGCGTGCAACAGCACGGGCCAGGTGGACGAGCGCAAGGGCATCTGAGATCAGAGATACTCGCCCGTCCAGCAGGAGAGACAGAGGTCCTTCTCAGGATGGCCGATGGCCTTGACGAGGTCCTTGATCGTATTGTATCCCACGCTGTTCACCCCCAGATACTTCGGAATCTTCTCCACCGGCATCCGGTTCGCCAGCAGCTCATCGTTCGCACGGGTTGAGCGACCGTAGCGACACGGGGCAACCAGGGGAGGGCAGGCGACGCGAACGTGGATTTCTCTCGCCCCGGCGCTTTTGAGCTTGCGCGCCATGTCCGTCTTCATCTGTGTGCCGCGCACGATGGAGTCATCCAGCAGAACAATCCGCTTGCCCTCGATCTTCTCCGTGATGGGAATCAGCTTGACCTGCGCCTCGCGTTCCCGTTCCTGCTGTGTGCTCTGCGTGTAGCTTCGGTCGGCGTAGTCATACCGCAGGAAAACCCGATCGTACGGAATGCCCGATTCCTGCGCATACCCGATGGCATGGCCGATCCCTGAGTTGGGAACCGCCGCGACGATATCCGCATCCGCCGGATACCGCCTCGCAAGCGACGCCCCAATTCGCTGGCGCACCATATCCACGCACTGCCCGTCGATGACGGATGCCGGATTCGCAAAATAGACCCACTCGAACGCACAGTACTGGATCCGCCTTGCGCGCGACAATTCCAATGTCTCGATCTGCTCGCTTTGGAGCAGGTCGATCTCCCCATGCAGACGAACAATCTCCCCCGGCTCCACGTCCCGAACGACCGAAATGCCGAGATTGTTGAACGCGCAGGACTCCGAGGCTACGGCGATCGTTTGCCCTCGCCGGCCGAGAATCAACGGGCGATGTCCCATGGGACTCCGCGTGGCATAGATGCCATCTTTTGTGAGAACGAGCAGGGAGTACGACCCTTTGACCTTTTGGCGGATGTAATCGATCCCCGATACGAAGTCGTTTCCGCTTGCGATGAGCATGCCCATGATTTCGATCTCATCCGCATTGGAAAACGAGTGGCCCTTCGACTTGAACTCGTTGATGATCTCGTCCATGTTGATGATATTGCCCGAAAAACACACGCTGAATTCCCCCATCCGCGAATCCAGCTTGATGGGTTGTCGCACATTCAGGCTCACGTGTCCGATGCCGACGTACCCCTCCAGTCCGTCCAGATCGCCGGAAAATGTTGGACGCATCAGGCCCTTGTGCGTTCGGAGCTTGATCTCCTTGCCATCGTACGTCGACAGCCCGCAGTACTGCTGACCTCGGTGTTGGAGATAGAACGTCCCGTAGTACAAATCCATCAGGCAGTTCTGGACGGAGCAGATTCCAAAAACACCGCAGTTATCTTGCATGGTATGCCTCACGAAGACTCATCCCGAACGATAGAAACAGGTCCGACTCTAAACCTGTGGTGGGCTCCCGTTTCTTGTATACCGAAGGCGCAACGGATTGTCAAGCCGAAGCCTGAGCGAAGCCTTTTTAGATCCCGCAGAGATCGCACAAGACGGTCAGAATCGCCCGATTGACGCCGTCTCTGACCTCGCAAGAAACGTTCTTCTTCACCGCATCGAATGTCGCCATGCGCTTGAGCGGCAGGTCAATCGCCTTCAGAATTCCCGCCACCCGCTTCCCGGTCCGGCCCAGGAGCGTGTAGTAGACGCTCAGCTCCATGTCGATCGTGTTTACGTTCCCCGCACGGAGCGACTGCAGCATCTCGTCCGTCTCGACAAAGATGCTGCTCACCGTGTAGTGCAGGTCGGCATGGATATTCCTTTGGCCATCGAGCAGCGCACCGAGCCGGTCGCGCACCTCCGCGCACAGCGAGCCATTCCCCTCCGCGGGTACGTTTCGCGGAACCACATCCTCCGTCACACGGTCGCCTCGAATACAGCGGTCCGGAACATTCATGTCGTACAGCCCCGTGTGATCCGCCACGGCCCCCGCGGTGCCGTAGAATAACACCGTCTCCACCCGGGGCGCATGGGTCATAAGCAGCGCATGCCCCAGCGCCAGCGCTCCCCCCACCCCGCCGATCGAAAAAAGCGCGGATCGGTCCCTCTTCCGCGCAAAATAGGAATCCCCGAAGCCGCTCATTGCCGTCTTCACCACGTCCACCCTCGCACCGCGCTTCGCCAGCGCCTCGGGCGGGTTTGCGCCCATCACCGAGCTGAACCTATGCGGCGTCACCACCACTGTCTCCGGCATCTCATCCGGCATCAGGCCGAAGTGCGCCTTGAAGTATACGCCCAGCGCCTCGGGATGCTCATGCAAGCTGCCGTACATCGCTCACTCCCCCATGATCTTGATGATGGCCCGCTTCCGCCGGCGACCGTCGAATTCCGCGTAGTAAACCTGCTGCCAAGGCCCCAGGTCCAGCCGGCCCTCCGTGATCGGCACGATCACCTGGTGGTGGATCAGCAGGCTCTTCAGGTGCGCGTCGCCGTTCACCTCGCCCGTGCGGTGGTGGCGGTAATCGGGGCCCTCCGGCGCCAGCCCCTGCAGCCAGTCCTCGATGTCCTGGATCAGGCCCGACTCGGCGTCGTTCACGTACACCCCCGCCGTGATGTGCATGGCCGATACGAGCGCCATGCCCTCCTGCACGCCGCTCTTCGCAAGGGCGTCCTCCACCTTGTCGGTGATATTGATGAACTCTCGTTTCGCCTTTACGTTAAACCACAGGTATTCCGTGTGCGATTTCATGGTCTCCCTTTCACCATTGCGGGTTTTTCCGACTTGCGAGGTCATCCTATCACGCCCCCCCCCGAAATGCAAGTGATGCGTTTGCACGGGACCACGATGACCTTTCCCATTGACAATCGCGGCATCCATGCTATCCTTCTTCGGAGACGGATGAACATATAGGAGAGAACCCATGGGCGCGGTCGCACGGATTGTCACGACGTGTCAGAACGGAAGAGGTCACGCAACCGTCGAGAAGAACCGGGAATACATGCTCGGTCTCTTCGACCGCGCGCTGCTCCAGAAGCCCGATCTCGTCTGCTTTCCCGAAGCGTTCACCGGCGTCAGTGTGTCGGCCCCGGCGTCGGAGGTGGCCGAACCCGTACCGGGGCCTACCACCGACGCCTTCGCCAAGCACGCAAAGGAGAACCGCTGCTACGTCATCTGCCCCATCCGAACGAAGCGAGACGGCAAGGAATGGAACTCCGCCGTCGTCATCGACCGCGCCGGCGACATCCTCGGCGTCTATGACAAGGCTCAGCCCGTTACCACCTCGCACGACTACACCGTTTTCGAGAACGGTGTGACCCCCGGCGGCAAGCCGCCCGTCTTCGACCTGGACTTCGGCCGGATCGGGATCCAGATCTGCTTCGACGCCGGCTTCCCGGAGAGCTGGGCCGGCCTGGCCGCGAAGGGCGCAAAAGCCGTCTTCTGGCCCTCGGCCTACAACGGCGGGTTCACGCTCCAAACCTACGCCCGACTCCACCATGTCTACGTCATCACGTCCGTGCGCAGCCAGCGGTCGCGCATCATTGATCCCTGCGGACGCGTGGTCGCAGAGACAGATCAGCTGCTCAACTTCACCGTCCGCGATGTGAACCTGGACTTCGTCGTCGCGCACAACGATTTCAACTGGCCCATCCTGGACCGGATCATCGACACATACGGCCACCGCGTGCGCGTCACGTCCTATCGAGACGACGGCCACTTCATCGTCGAGCCGATGGACCCAGCGATCACGAGCACACAGCTTCAGAAGGAGTTCGGCTTCGAGTCCGCGTTTCAGTATCACGACCGGCATCGACAGGCATACGCCGCAATCCGCAAGGGCGAGGCGCCTCCTGCGCAGAAGGCGGCGCATGGGGACCGCGCACAGTACAGCAAGTAGACCACGCGGGGGCTTGTCACAACGACCGAAAGTGAGTAGAATATGTGTTTGGAGGGCGGCTATTGCATCGCGGTGACATGACGCCCACGACGCATATGAAAAAGTCACAAGCTCAAATACTCGACGAGACCGCAGACATGGGGATCTCGCTGCGTATTCGCCTACTCCGTGAGATGGTGTGGCAGCGAACGCATGAGTCGTTTACGTTTCCGAAAGCATCGGGTAAGTTCAGCGATGGGTCGCTGGTGGGCAACGCACGGAGCTTCGCAGCGTGGCTCGGCGGTATGCCTTCGCAGATCC
The DNA here is from genome assembly GCA_013152475.1 of Planctomycetota bacterium. Classification (GTDB taxonomy): domain Bacteria; phylum Planctomycetota; class Brocadiia; order JAADGH01; family JAADGH01; genus JAADGH01. Next base: position 67,829 of record JAADGH010000247.1, on the reverse strand, counting down.
AGGGCGGCGAACCGCTTCTCCGCCGTCTTCGTCGAGCTCTACCCCGAGCTGCAGAACCACGTGCTACCGCGAACAGAACACATCATGATGTAAAGGAGAGCTGGTATGAAACGTGTCGAACTGCTTGAGCAGAAGTCGTACAGGGTCTTTTCCCTTCTGTTCGTAGTCGCGCTAATCCTGGGCCTCGGCGCGCCGACCGCGATCGGAAAGGGAAAGGGGCGGGGCAAGAAGGCCGGGAAGTCGGACCAGGGGGAAGGCTCTGATAGCCATGGCGACAAGAAGGACAGCGAGAGGGGCGGGAGCAAGCGCGTGGGCCGGGGCGGCCTCGGCGGCGCGCTGGGGGGTATGGTGAAGGAGGGGATGAAGGGAGGCGAGACCATCGATGTGTACGGCGGCCCGCCATACGGCGACGTGGGGCGCTTCGTCCGGCAGAAACTGGACGAGGGGCTCAAGGGACACGAGCTGGCGAAGGCGATCCACGCCTACCTGCAGGAACGAAAGGCCGACAAGGACGCCGGGAAAGCGGAGAAAAAGGCAGGTAAGGGGAAGAAGGCAGCGGACCAGGCCGCAGAGGAAGATGAGGCCATCGGCGCGGACGTCGCCGAGGTGATGAGCCAGGGCGGCAACACGCAGGAGCTTGGGAAGAAGATCGAGGAGCGCACCCGCAACCGGGCGCGGCGCCGACGGGGCAAAGGGCAGGGGACGGAGGAGGGCTCGGGCCAAGGAGGCAAGGGCAAGAGGAAGGGAAGGGGAAAAGGACGAGGCAGGTGCAAATAGACACCTATTTCGAGATCCAGATCGGGCTGGACCACGCCATCTCGCCATCGACCTGGGTGACGCGGACGTAGTAGAACAGAAACGGGCCGGGGGAGTGAATCCCGGTCAGGAACAACGGCTCGATGGGGTCGCTGTCCTCGAACTCGACGCGGTGAACGTCGCCATCACCCGTATGGGAGAAGACCTCTTCGTTGTTCCGGATGACGTCGATCCGCTGGATGCCGTCTGAACCGGCAACCGAGATCTCGATCTTCCGGGTGCTCCCTTCCAGTGAACCGAGGGGAATGTCGCTCCCCATGGGATAACCGTTCAGGATGAAGTAAAGGATGATCCGCGCGCCGGTGGTGCCGTAGCACCTCCGGTTCCAAAGCCCGTCCCATACGGCATCGCGTGTCAACTCCTCCGCATACACGGCCACCAGCCCCCCGCGATAGGCGCGGCGGCGGGCGAAGGACCCCATCAGGTTCGAGTGACCCGGCTGCCCGGAGTGGTTGTCGCTTGATGCCATGATGCCGACGCGCGCGCCCGTGGCCAGGCCCTCCTGCACCGTGCCGCCCGGGCGCGCGGGGCGCCGCTCCACTTGGCAGTTCCAGGTGACGGGCCGGGGATTGCCGTTGTACTCCGAGTTGCCCCATTCGGAATAGATCTCGACGAGCCGTTGGAACTCGGGGTCGTGATGCTCCCAGTTGGTCCCCATGGTCCGGTGCGCGCCGGAGTGGGGCATGGTGATGGCCTCCTTGCCGCGGAGCTTCCGCCACAACCCGTCCGGCGTTCGGCTCCCCTCATCCATGGTGCGGAATATCTCTTCATCCGTGTTCTTGTAGAGGACGGTCTTGTCGCCGCCGACCTTTCGCTCGCCGTATTCATAGGCGAGGAACGGGAGGAAGCGGCCCGGCTCATGGAATCGCTCGGCGGCCTCCTGCATCTCTGCCCAGTCACGCGCGTCGCAGAGCGTGTCGTGGGTGGCGACGGCGGCGAAGTCGATGCACGCTGCATCGCGGGCGTACTCGTAGGCCTCCGCCAGCGTGCCGAGGCCGTCGCAGAGCTCCGTGTGGACGTGCACGTCGCCCCAGAAGATCCGCGGGGCCGCGGGATTTGCCGTGACGATGATGGGGTTGCTCCGCGCAGACAGCCCCCGCTCGTCCTCGGCCTGTATGAATGCAGGGCCGGTGCGCCCGGAGATCTCGGCGCTGCCGAAAGTGACGACGCCGGTCGTCCGGGTCAGGTCCTTGTACGGCTGCTCCGCCCCATCCGGGCCCATGAGTTTGACGCCCACATGGTAGAAGGCATCGAGGTTGTCGAATTGATCGCGCGGAACGACGCGGACATCAACGGCCTCGCCCTCACCCATTACCGACGGCGCCACGACGATGAGCTTCCGCGTCGGGTCGTTCAGCACCTCGATCTCCAACGGCCCTTCGACCTTGTAGTAGCCGGCACATAAGCCGGACAGGGAGCCATCCGGGTCGATGAATATCCCGAACTCGGCCCGGTGGGCGTAAGTCCCTGAGACTGCTCCTGCGCTGCCGGAGGCGCGGTCGCCGTAGGTAATCGTGATGACGTCGTCCTTTTGCAGGTCCCCCGTCACCCGCAACAGGAGCGTGAAACCGGGCCAGATGTATCCCCCGCCGCCCGGGACGCCCAGGCCGTAGGTTTGCGAATGCGGCGGGTTCTCAAGAGATAACACCGCCTCAACGCCCTTCCTGGAGACCTCGGCCGTGACATAGCCGGTGAGGGAATTGTCGGGCCTCACTGGCGGCTCATCGGGCGGAAAAAGTTTGGGAGACGAGAAGCCTCCCATGGGTATGGTCAGAACGAGGCGGCCCTTCCGGGCCAGGCCGGCCTCGCCCACGGTGTAAACAATGGTCCACTGGTAACATCGGGCCACCCGCACGGCGTCGGCGGGATGGATCATGGCTGTGCCGTACAACGGTCACGTCCTTTCGTGCGTACTGTACCTCAGATGTCTTCCAAAATGCCGGCCTCATCGGCCGCCCGCATGAGATTGAACACGCCGCGAAGCGCCTGGGCATAGAACTTGCCGTCGACCTTCGGTTCGCCGTAAGGGGAGTTGGTGCTATGGATAGACGACTGGCGGGCGTACATCATGTCATACCTCAGGTTCCGCAGTCCGACCTCGAGAAACTTCCGGTCATGGGTCAGGTCGTAGGCGAAGGCCAGCCCCTCCCCGATGAGGCAGCCCGTGAGCGGGATGGTATGGCTCCACTCGTGGTGCTCCTGACGGCGGTAGTAGAAGATGCCCTGGGGCAGCGTGCCCCTCTCGATGAGCCAGCGGGCTGCTTTGACGAAGACGTCTTTCGCGTTTTCGTCATTTGTGAGCAGGATGTATCGCTTCAGTCCCGCGAGGCCGATGCCGGTCATGAAGGGCGTGCCGCGGCGGTCGTGGATGCCGTCGGGTTCCCCGAGGGGCTCCTTCCACTCCCCATCCTCCCCCTGCCAGTGGGATAGATCCTCGACGAGCTTCTTGCAGGCATCGAGGAACCTTTCCTGCCCGGTAGCTTTGTAGGCCGAGGTCAGCGCCACGAGCGGCCAGCCGAAGTTCCGCACCGAGCCACCCACGCCGCGGCTCTTGTCGCGCTCCACGCGACGCATGATGTTGTCGGTGATGGCGAGGGCCGTCTTGAACGCGGAGCGGTGGCCGGTGAGAAAATAGAAATCGAACAATCCCTCGGTCCACATGTGGGAGACCGAAACCGCCGGCCCCGCGTGATCGGGATAGGAATGGGCGAAGACCCCGCCGAGCTTCATGGGATCTTCGTGATAGTGAATGTGGTCCACGTCGAGCAGGTGGATGGCTGACGCATAGGCCCACGTGAAGTACTGCCGCTCGCCCGTGCGGGCAAACTGGAGCAGCGCGGCGCGGGTCATGTCGTACTCTCCGTTGTTCCACTGTCCGCCCTCGCTGAGGTACGACTCGCAGTCGCCATAGTCGAGGATGCCGAAGGCGCGTTTAAAGCCGAAGAACATGTCCCGAAGTGTCTGCTCCATGAAAGGATATTTCTCCGGTTTGAACGACATGATATCGCCGAAGGCGCCGGAACGGGCGTACCAGTTCGAGTTGATAACCGGCAGGAGTGGGGTGTCAAAGGCCTTCGCCACCTCCACGGCCTTCGCATCCTCCCCCGATCCCTCATGGAAGTAGCACAGGATGCGGTGGGTCTTGGCCATGCCCTGATGAAGCACGAGGGGTCTGCCGGCGATGCGGCGGAAGTCCCGATCCCGGTGCTGGAGCCACTGCGGAAACCGATCTCCGGCGGCATCTTCGGGCCGGGGCAGGGGAAAAAGATCCAGACGGAGCAGCCTGCCGTCGGAGTAAATCTGCTTGGGGAACTGCTGGCGGAAGTCGTAGATGTGCGTCGTCAAACCGACGCGCCCGTCGCTGCAATCGATCCACCCGCGCAGCGCGCTGCGGAACCCGGGGACATGGGTTGGCTTGCCCTGGTCGTCATATGTCCGGAAGACCGTCCCCCCCAACGCCCCCGGTGTCAGCGGCGGCATCTCCTGCCGAAGGGCAAAACGTTTGTCCAGGCGAACCGATACGCTGCCTCGCCCGGGGTAAATGATGTCCGCGCCGACCAACCCCATCCGGTCCTCCTCGCCAAGGTTGAGCATGAAGGACATGGACAACTGGGCGATAACCACCTGCGGCGCCGGTTCCTTGTTGATCACCGAGTAGTAGACCTCGGCATGGGACTTGCCGGCGAAGAAGATGTAGCGCAGCTCGAAGTCGATCACCTTTCCGTCGGCTTCGGCGCTGTGCTTCCCGCTGCACTTGAGCACCGCGCGTAGGGGGTTGTGTTCCTCAACAACGAAGCCTCGTTCCTTGTTCACCGCTGCCTGATAGGTGGCGCCGTTCTCGGTCTGGAGGTAGCACCCGGCATGGCTCTCCTCGGCGAGGACGTCCTTGTCGTTGATGGTCACCTGCACAAAGGGCAGCGGCCCGTCCTGGCTGAGGATAAACTCCGCGGCGCCGGTGCTGACGGTTAGATCGCCTTCCTCTTCGGAGATTTTGATCCCCTCCTCCGGGTCCTCTCGCGAGACATCATCGCCGTAATCGAGACGATAGGTCTTCGTCTCCTGGGGGGCGAGATCGGCCTGATACTCGAGCAAGAGCCACTGCACACTGCCGTCAGGATGCCGGCAGGTTACCTTGGCCACACAGGGGACTTCCTCATCGTCATCTGCGACCAGCCGGACGTTCTCCCCGCTCTCAAGCCCTCCTTCAGGAAAAGGCACGCCGTGCATTACGGGCCAGGCGCGGCGGGCGACGCCGGCCGTTTCTTCGATAGTGATGTCGAGGGTCTGCATGATGCACTCCACTCAATTCTCTGACGGGTTCTCCGCATCACGGAAATCTCGGCGGAGTTGACCCTTGCTGGGTTTGCGGAATCGGATCTGTTTGAAGCCCTTGATGCTGCTCAGTTTGATTCTCTTCCCACAGGCGGGGCATTCCACGATAAACGTCGAGAAGACCTCTTTGTCGAGAGAGACCCTGGACTCTTCCCCGCACACCGGACAGACGAAATCGAACGTGAGTCTTCGCTTTTCCATGACAGAACGAGGTTGCTTGTCTCTTCGCGATTCCCGAGTTGGGAGGAATATACCATCCGCTCCGGCCCGGGTCAAATGCAAAAGCGAACGGCACTCGATTTGCACAACTCTCCGGTGGGCAGCTCGAAACGGTTGCTTACGGGGTGAATCTGTGCTATTATGGCAGTCAGTGGGTGCCATTTTGACAAGGTAAGCCAGGAAGGAGGCCGACGATGTTCTTCCATCCAACATTTATCATCCTGATTCCAGGCATCCTGTTTGGAATCTATGCCCAGGCCAAGATCATGGGGGCGTACAAAAAATATCGAAACGTGCCGTCCGAACGCGGCCTGTCCGGCGCGGAGGCCGCTGCCATGCTCCTGCGCAGCGGCGGGGCCGATGACGTGGCCATCGAACAGATCGGCGGACAGCTTTCGGACCACTACGACCCGAGGTCGAAGGTGCTAAGGCTTTCGTCGGACGTCTACCACGGCCGGTCGATCGCTGCGGTCGGCATAGCCGCCCACGAGGCGGGGCACGCCCTCCAGCACGCGAACGACTACCTGCCGCTGGTGATTCGGAACGGCTTCGCGCCTGTGGCGAGTTTCGGGAGTCAGGCATGGATCTTCCTCTTCTTTATCGGGCTATTCTTCCACCTGCCGGGGCTGGCCATGGCGGGCGTGATTGTCTTTACCTTCGTGGTCTTCTTCCAATTGGTGACGCTGCCCGTCGAGCTGAATGCCAGCAAGCGCGCCGTCGCCATGCTGACGGAGAGCGGGGCGATCTACCAGGAAGAGATCGGACCCACGAAGGCGGTCCTCCGGGCCGCGGCCCTGACGTACGTGGCCGGTCTCGTCATGGCGGTCCTCCAGTTGGTGCAGTTGCTGCTGCTCACCGGCGACGATTAGGAAGACGGAACGCCCTCCAACATGGCGATCAAGCACCTCCTTTCCGGCGGCCGCAAGCGCATTCTTCTCGTCATGCCGCCGTACACCGCCCAGATATACGAGAAGATCGATCGCCGGGCCGGGACCATGCAGAACCCGACCGTCACCTTCGCCACCGTCGCCGCGCCGCTCATCGAGGCGGGGCACCAAGTGGAGGTGGTGGACCTGGACGTGTATCCCTCCCCGCTGAAGACGCTAAAGCGCCGCCTGGATCGCCTCGAACCGCATATCGTCGGGTTGACGGCCGTGACACCACTGTATGCAAACCTGCTCCGCATCGCAAAACTCGTGCGCGAGTGGCGGCCGGATGTCTCGCTTGTGGCGGGAGGGGTTCACATCACGCTCTTCCCGGAAGCGGCGGTAGAGGAGGCCGGTCTCGACATGGCCGTCATCGGCGAGGGGGATTTCACGCTGAGGGATGTGCTCGACTCGAAGGACCCGTTGGACACGCCCGGGGTCTGCCTCCGGGACGACGGCGAGGTGATTCACACATCCCCTCGGCCGCTGATTCAGGACCTGGACTCTCTGGGCATGCCGGCGTGGCGCCTCTATGACATTCGTCGATACCACGCAACTCATCTCTTGGAGATACGCAGCCCCGGGGGCCTCATCGAAACGAGCCGGGGCTGCCCTTTCGGGTGCACCTATTGCGACAAGACGACATTCGGGCGGACATTCCGCGCAAAGAGCGTGGGCCGGACCATCGCTGAAATCGAGCACATGCTTCGCGTCGGCTTCCGCGAGATTCACGTCGTGGACGAGTGCTTCACGATGGACATGGAACGGGCGAAAGAGATCTGCCGCGAGATCATCCGGCGCGGCCTTCGGTTCCCGTGGTCGGCCTTTGGCGTGCGGGTGGACCGCCTGGACAATGAACTGATGGCCCTGCTGAAGCGGTCGGGGTGCCACCAGTTGGGCTTCGGCGTAGAAACGGGAAACGCGGAGGTGATGAAGCGTATCCGGAAGCGGATCACGCTGGACCAGGTAAGGCGGGCGACGGGCCTCGCCCACCGGCACGGCATCGAAACCCTCGGCTACTTCATGCTCGGCCTGCCCGGCGACACCGAGGCGACAATGCAGGACACGGTTCGCTTCGCCGTCGATTCCGGCCTGGACCTGGCCAAGTTCAGCATCACGGTCCCCTTCCCGGGCAGTCCGCTCTATCGGGAGCTGGAGGCGAGCAAGGCAATCAAGTCGAGGGACTGGAGGCTGTACAGCCAACACAACGTCTACGAGAATGTGTACGACCATCCGAACGCGGACTGGGGGGCAATCATACGCTCCTACAAGCGCGCGCACCGCCACTTCTACTTCCGCCCTGTGTTTATCGCGAAGCGGATGGTGAAGAGCGCCCTCGACGGGAACCTGTTCCGGGACATGTTCTGCGGCGCGGCGACGCGGTGGTTCTGAACCCCATGCGATTCTCGGAAGATTCTCTCTTGACACATCGCGCCGCAGCTCCGATAATCTGCCCGGCAAGGCAAGCAGCAAGAACATGGAGCCAAGAAGTATGTCGCCAACTCATACATCCCATACCTCCAGGGACATGCCGGCAACACAGCGTGACCCGACGAAGATCATTCTCCGATGTGTGAGCCAACTTCCCTGGCCGGTAGGAAGAGCCAAACTGGTGCAGATTTTAAACGGCTCGCGGGCGGCGTGGATCAAGAAAGCCCGCCTCAATCGTCTGCAGTCCTATGGGGCGGCCCGCAGGGGGAAGGATATCCTCCTGGAGAAGATTGACGAGCTGTTGGAAATGGGCTATCTCGCACAGAGCCCCGGGCGTCGCCCCACGCTCTCGCTGACGGAGAACGGCCTCGTCAAGCTGGCAACGGACGAGGCGGACGAGGAGCCGGACGCCGACACGCCGCTGCTCGACGAACTGCACCAGGCGGAGCCGGTGAGTACAGACGTGGAAGACCCGCAGGTCCCCTATGCAAAGGGGGTTCTGGAGGAGAACGTGCGACGGCTTTGCACCGCCGACAAAGAGGGAGCCAAGGAGGCCGTCGAGAACCTGCGCTATTTCCGGCCGGAGTACGTGACTGTCGAACTCAAGAGATGCTTTCAAGTCAGCAGCGATGTCCACGCTCGACAGCAGGTTGCCTGGGCCATGGGCCAGATACCCGACACGGCGGACCAGAAGTTCCTCCGGAACTGCCTGAAGGATTTTGACCCGGGACTCCGCCGGCTGGCGGGGGCGGCCCTGAAGAACCCGATCAAGAGGACGTGAGACCGAAAAGGGAGGACAGAGAAGATGGCCGTGCGACAAGCGAATTTTGCAGGGAGCTGGTATGACGGCAATGCGCAGTCATGCCGGGCGACCATCGAGAAATATATCGCCGACGCGAAGGACGTGTCGGCGGGGGGAGTCAAGCGAGTGGGCGGCGTGGTCCCCCATGCGGGCTGGTCGTTCAGCGGCGCCATTGCGTGCAATGTCTTCAAGTGCCTGAAAACCGAAACGGACCCCGACGTTGTGGTGATCTTCGGCACGCACCTGGCCCCGGCCTACCCCAACATGATCATGACGGATGGCGAGTGGGAGACGCCGCTCGGCAACATCGAGATCGACGGCGACTTTGCCAGGAAGCTCGTGGAGGGGTTCGATTTTTCCGTGCAAGACCCCGCGTCGGCCCCGCCCGACAACACCATCGAGCTGCAGCTTCCCTTCATGAAATACTTTTTCCCCGATGCCAAGCTGGTCCCGGTGAGCCCGGCCCCAACGAAGACGGCCACGCAGATCGGGGAGCGGGCCGCCGACATCGCTCAAGACTCCGGCGCCGCCGTGCGCTTCATCGGGTCCACCGACCTGACCCACTACGGCCCGAACTACATGTTTGTGACACACGGCATGGGCGCGGAGTCGGTGGAATGGGTAAAAGAGGTAAACGACAAGCGCATCGTGGACATGATGACACGTCTCGATGCGGCCCCCATCGTGCAGGAGGGACTGCAACACGACAATGCCTGCTGTCCGGGGGCGGCGGCGGCGGCCATTGCGGCGGGCAAGAAGATGGGCGCCACCGAGGCGGAGCTTCTCGTCTACATGACGAGCTACGACGTCCACCCGAATGCCAGCTTCGTGGGATACGCAGGGATCGTGTTTTAGCCGCCAAGAAATCGAAAGTCACGCTTTCCACACGCGGTGCAGTCCTCGCGGCGCTCGGCGTGGATGGTCTTGAAGTACCCATCCCAGACGTCTATATACAGCAGACCCTTGCGCAGGTCCAAACCTCCGAGGAGGTGTTTCATTGCCTCTGTCGTCTGCAGCGATGCGACGATCGCCGTCACGCTGTTGAGCACGCCGTCCGTGTTCGCGGTGGGCACGGTCCCCGGCGGCGGTATCTCCTCGAAGAGGCAGGTCAGGCAGGGGGTCGCGCCGGGAACGACGTTCATCGTCATGCCGGAGGACCCCGCAACGGCGCCGTAGATCCACGGCTTGCCACGCTTCACCGCGACATCATTGATGAGGAAGCGCGTCTCCATGTTGTCCGTTCCATCGAGGATCACATCGACATCGGCGATAAGACCCTCGATATTATCCGGACGGACGTCGACCACTTCCGCCCTCAGATCGGTCTCCGAGTTGATCTCGCGGAGACGCTTCTCCGCGGCAAACGCCTTGGGGACATGGCTTCTGGCGTCTTCCTCGTCAAACAGGTTCTGCCGGGGGATATTTGAGAGCTCCACGCGATCTCGGTCCACAAGCACCACCCGTCCCACACCGGAGCGGACGACGTTATTCGCGATCATGCTGCCGAGCGCCCCGCAGCCGATGACAATGACGCTCCCTTCGGACAGCTTGCGCTGCCCTTCCTCGCCTATGGCGCGAAACAGAATCTGCCGGGAATAGCGGTCGTCGAGATTCGCTCCGGGGTCCATGCTATTTCAGCGTCTTCATCGCCTCCAGATCGTCCCGCGTCCGGCCCTTTCCGGTCAGGACCTCGAACTCGATGGGGCTGATGCCGTTCTCCGTCAGCTCTTTGCCGTCACAGATGATACGCACCGTCGTTTTCCCCGGCGGCATATCCGGCGGGATGCGGATGACCGCTACGCGATATTGCAGGGGCGGCGGCATCTTCACACCGGCCCGCTCCTCGACGGGTATGTCCATAATGTCGCGGATGGCCAGCACGGGGATCTCGCGATCTCCCATCAGGATTTTCAGGCCGACGATGCTCGCGTTCGCACCGCCTTTGCTGGGGGTGCAGGTCGGCTCGCGCCAGCCCAGGACGATGATCGCCTCCGACCCGGCCCGGCCGACGTTGTCCAAGGTCGAAACCAAGCATCCCGAGACACACGCGGTTACGACGACAAGAGAAGTGACAACAGCCATTCGTCTTATCATCTCTCCCTCCTTATCCAATGCGAAGTTTCTTTATCGCTTCATCTTTTACGGGGGCGACCACAGTCGACTCGATCCGGTCCTCGGCTCTGGTCCAGTAGTGGACCTTGACCGACGCCTCGCGCCGGGCCTTGCCGTATCGCGCGGTCAAGGCGGCTGCCGTCTCCTTCGTCGCCTCGTTCATCCGCCCGCGAAGCAGGGACGTCGGCCCTGTCACCCCGGCCGCGGCGAAGAGCACGTCATCGGGTTTCGCAAAGGTGACGATTTTCCAGTTGTCCCTTTCGTCGCGCCCGACGACGACCTTCGTGTCCGACGATACACGGAAGTGCCTCCCCATCTTGAGCAGATGAGCATCGTTGGCGTCGAAATCCGGCTTGTGATCGATCAGGTCGAGCATCTTCCTCCCGAAAGCGGGATCGGTCAGCAAGCACCCCCCCGCCGGGCTGGGGTAGTCCTCGATGCCGAACTGCTTCGCCATCTCCATCTGCGGCAGCCGGGAGCGCCCCTGGATGGCGCAGAGCTTCTCCCGATCCACAACCCCCTCCGTCTCGGGGACGGTCGGATCGAGCAGCTTGGCCGAGAGGGGCCGGAGGATTCGCCCCTCCATACCGGTCTCTCGATCGATGAGCTGCATCGCCTGGCGACGTTGCGACATCGGGCGCTCGCCAAGCACCTCCCCGGTGACGAGAAACGACGCCCCGATCTCGTTCATGTACGCGGCGGCCCGTTTCACCGAGCCGATCCGGCAGTCGATGCACGGGTTGGCGTTCTTGCCGTATCCGTGGGCCGGGTCCTTGACGATCGCGACCAAGTCGTGCGAGAAATTGACGATCTTCAGGGGCACGTCAAAATGGCGCGTCGCACGCACGGCCGACAAGCGGGGGTGGCCCTCGAGGGAATTCCCGCAAAAGAAAGAAGCGAAGTGGATCGCTTCGAGCTCGATGTTCTGATCGAGCATGAGACGCAGAGCGAGGATGCTATCCAGCCCCCCCGACAGCATGACCAGCGCCTTGCTCACGTCTTTTCTTCCTTCTTCTTTGCACCGCCATGCTTGCTCCGATAGTCCTCGATGGCCTTCCGCAAGGCCTGTTCGGCCAGGACGGAGCAGTGCATCTTCACATCGGGCAGGCCGCCAAGGGCCTTGACTACATCATCGTTGCGGAGCGTCATGGCCTCGGCGATCGTCTTTCCTTTCACCAGTTCCGTTAGCACGCTGCTGGAGGCGATGGCCGCCCCGCAGCCGAGGGTCTGGAACTTGGCCTCGGTGATCATGTCGTTTTTCACTTTTATGTAAAGCCGCATGATGTCGCCGCACACCGGGTTGCCCACGTTGCCCACTCCGTCCGCGTCTTCGATCTCGCCGACATTGCGCGGGTTCTGGAAGTGCTCCATCACCTTCGCGCTATAGGTGTTCTGTTGCATACCACCATACTCCTCAAAAGCCCGATGTCCCTGCGGGGACACCGTTCCACGTCATGACGCGCGACACGGCTCACGTTTTGCGCAACCGTCGCGTTTTCTTGCTCTTCAACTTCTGCTCCAGTTCATCGATTCGTCTGGAAAGCTTATTCAGCGCCTCCACCACCGGGTCCGGCAGACGCCCATGCTCCAGGTCCGCCGGAACATGCACACCGGAGTCAGGCGATTGAACGACGTGACCCGGCACACCGACGACCGTCGCCCCCGGCGGGACCGGCTGGATGACCACGGACCCTGCGCCGACCTTGGCATCCTTCCCGATCGTGATCGCACCGAGGATTGTCGCCCCTGTGCCAACAACCACCTCGTCCTCCAGCGTGGGGTGGCGCTTCACCCGATCGAAGGTCGTCCCACCAAGGACAACTCCCTGGTAGAGGAGCACGTCATCTCCGATGTCCGATGTCTCGCCAATGACGATGCCCATGCCGTGGTCGATGAAGAACCGCCGTCCGATCCTTGCCCCTGGGTGGATCTCGATGCCCGTCAGGCACCGAGCCAGGTGCGACAGGATCCGTGCAGCCAGACAAAGATCATTCACCCACAGCCAATGGGCGATCCGATAGGCCCAGATCGCGTGCAGGCCGGGGTAGCATGTCAGCACCTCCAGGACGCTTCGCGCGGCGGGGTCCTTTTTAAATACGGTCAATACATCTTCGCGCAACCGCCTGAGCATCAGAGCCTCCGTTCCCCGGGAACGGGCTGAAAACATAAGAGCATATCAACCCGCCGGGGACAAGTCAAATGCGAAAACTACGTCCCGATCTCAAGTCCCTTCTTCTGCTTGCAGAGCTCCGCGAGCGTCGTCCCGCCCAGGATGTTTCGGATGGCCTTTTCCAGTTTTTGCCAGAGCACACGCGAGGCGCACCGACCCGCGAGATTGCACGCGGCTTTTTTGTCTTTGCCGTCGAGGCATTCGGTAACAGCCACCCGCTCGCCCAGCGCCTCCAGGATGTCGAGTGCGCGGATCTTCTCCGGCGCCGTGGTGAGCATGAACCCGCCGCCCGGACCGCGAACGCTCCTCACAAGCCCGGCCTTCTTGAGATGGAAGAACAACTGCTGGAGAAACGGCACGGGGATTCCTTCACGGGCGGCAATGGTCTTGATGCTCACGGGCGAGCCGGTGTCGTCCATTGCGAGCGCAATGAGCGCCCGTACGCCATATCTTCCTTTTCGTGAGAGGCGCATCGCTTCATTCCACGTCGAACAGGTCGGTGCTCAGGTATCGTTCACCCGTATCACAGAGAATCGTAACAATGTCTTTCCCCTCCCCAAGTTCCTTCGCCACCCGGAGGGAGGCGAAGACATTGGCGCCGGCGGATATGCCGGTCAGAACGCCTTCCTCGCGGGCCAGGCGGCGAGACGTCTCGAAGGCATCATCGGATGTGACGCGGATGATTCGGTCGATGATGTTCGTGTTCAGGACCCCCGGCACGAAGCCTGCGCCGATGCCCTGGATCCTGTGCGGGCCGGGCGACCCGCCGGAGAGAACGGCTGAGTTCTCCGGTTCCACGGCCACCACCAGAATGTCTTCGTCCTTCTCCTTAAGCGCCTCGCCCACACCGGTGAGCGTGCCCCCCGTGCCCACGCCGGCGACGAACGCATCGATCTTTCCGTCCATCTGCTCAAGGATCTCAACGGCTGTCGTTCGGCGATGGATGCCAGGGTTGGCGGGGTTTTCGAACTGCTGGGGAATGACCGCGCCCTCGCCGATTTCCTTTACAATCTTTTCCGCATTGGCTACGGCCCCCTTCATGCCCTCCTTGCCGGGCGTCAGCACAATCTCCGCCCCAAGGGCCTTGAGCAGCTTCCGCCTCTCGACTGACATCGTATCCGGCATGGTCAGGATCAACCGATATCCCTTCACGGCGGCCACCATGGCCAGGCCGATGCCCGTGTTCCCGCTGGTGGGTTCGACGAGGACGCCGCCGGGCCTCAGCTTGCCCTGTTCTTCCAGGCTCTCCACCATGGCCAGGCAGATGCGGTCTTTCACGGAAGATAGGGGGTTGCAGTATTCCATCTTCCCCCACACGGCAGCGCTCCCCGCCTCCGGTAACTTGTTGATACGGACGATGGGTGTGTCGCCAATAAGATCAAGGACTGTTGCTCCACGTCTCGCCATATTTCATTCCTCACAGAGGTCCATCCCTCACACCTTCTATGATGATACTATAGTTGACCAAAAACATCAACAACAAAATGGCCGGCCCTCGAAGGCGCGCTGGCGTCTCAGGAGAATGGAGAGGGGATGTGGAATTGTGCACTTTTGTGCACATCCGGCGCCGCCGAAATACCCAGAGAGCAAAAATCCTGTTTGAGCAGAGCACCCATTTTGATATGATGTGGGTGCATCAGTATTCCGCGTCACAACGCCACAATACCACAGGAGGGAATCCGGGGATGTCGTTGGAAGAGGAAGTCGTCATCCAGATCCTCTGGGGATTCGGCACGCAACAGGTAAAGTGGGATGGGCTGCTTTCGGCGACGAATGCCAACATCACGAAGATCGTACCGATTCGCTTCAATGCGGACTGCAATGAAGAGCTCAACGAGAAAGATCTCTCTTGGACATCCACCACTCCTCCACAGGACCCAAACTGGAAGCAGAAGTTTCGGACGATGCTCGGGCAAGGAACCAAGGTGGCACTGGACGACGCATGGGAGTACGCGGACGGCCAGAAGCCCCGCGGTCTGGTGGTTCACCTCGACGCCGGGCCCACCGCGACAATCAGCCTGAACAGCGTTGCGGGCCGGTGGACGTTCTCGGTGGACGAACTCCAGCAGGAGGGGACCCTCACAAGATCCGTGGGCAGCGCGGGCGCGCACTTCGAAGCCAGCCTGCTGCACCCGCACCCGGTCCGGGATCTCAAGACGGATAATGTGATCGTGGCGGTGCTGAGCGGTCTCCGATATCGCGAGGCCTTCGGGGATCGCGAGGTGCGCTACATGCCCCGGCTGTGTGAGGAACTCCGCCAGCTCGGCACCACGTACGAGAATTTCTACAACGATCACATCACCGAGACATGCCAGGCCCACTGCGCCATGGCCACCGGCGTATGGCACGACCACCTGCCCGCTGACGGGTCCATACGCCCCGGCAGCCCCACCATCTTCGAAAGCCACAAGTCCATCGGCAACGGCGCCAGCCCGGTCGCCCACGACCCCGGCCGGGCCGTGCTGGTGTGCGGGCAGGGCAAGGTGGCGGGGATCGGCTACAGCGACGCGGAGGAGCCGTGCTGCGGCGAGGCCTTTGGCGCCACGCTCTATGCTCCGTGGCACGTGGAGAAGTTCCCGAGCGAGAAGGCCCGAGAGGCCGCCATGAACGCGCCCGCGCTTTGCTCCACCTCCGACGCCGTAACGTGGAACACCATGAAGCGCGTCATGCGCGACGTCTCCCCTTCACTCCTGTTCGTCAGCTTCGGAGAAATGGACGCGCTGGCCCACACGGGACAATGGTGGCGGTATACTCGGGCCGTCAAGAAGCTGGACGATATCTGCTGGATGATCTGGCGCGAAATTCAAGTCAGTCCCTTCTACAAGGATCGTACGACTCTCATCATCACCACCGACCACGGCAGGCACGACATCTACCACGGCGGCTTCGCCGGCCACGGGTGCTACTGCGAGGGGTGCCAGCACTGCATCTTCCTGGCCATCGGCCCGGACATCCGGCCCAACCATAGCGTGGTCACCGAGCGCTGGACGCTGATCGACATCGCCCCCACCATCGCCGAGCTGCTGGGCTTCGCAATGCCCCACGCCGAAGGATCGGTGATGCACGAGATGCTCAAGACCCCTACCGATCACCGCAGGCGGTAGAGCGCATCGACAGCGCACTCGATCATTCCCGCGATCTCGTCTTGATGGCTCGGCCGCTTTCCGCTCAGATCCCGTGCAAGCAAAACCAAGACGTCGTGGAGGACCTCCGGCGCGCGGCGCCGGCTGAGCCATGGCAGTCCCTTGCCAGCATCGAAAGCCCGTTTGAACTCCGCAACAGCCAAATGCCGATATCGGGCGGCAATCTCGGTTGGAATCGTTCGAATCGGGAGTTGGCCGAGAGTCTTGGGGTAGTAGTCGTACACTCCCCTTCCGAGCTCCTTGGCATAGCTCTGGAAGATGCGCTCGAACAGGCGCGAGTTCAGGAGCGCAAGCAGGTACAGGGGGTCCATATCCCGAGGCACGATGAACCCCACGTCGATACTTCCCAGCGCCCCAGGAGGAGCGAGGGCAAACCGGTTGGACGCGGCGCGGTACGGACAGACGATTCGTGTTTTTGAAAAATGAAGATCCGTCCAATGCATCCACTGCGTCCAGTTTTTCTCCGTTACCTCCTTGAACGAGCTGCGGCGCGAGAGGAGCTGCTCTCTGTGGGATGCGAGGAATCGGAATGATTTCGGAAGTCTCTGGCGCAGAACGCTCGGATCGAGTCCATCTCCGACGAAAAGACAGTACCGGGACGGCGTGACCCCGTACGGCTGAATGTCCCGGTTCTTAATAAAAGGATAAATCAGGTCCGGTTCCAGCTCGATTCGCTTCCCATCCGGCTTCGCTCCGTAGAACCCATCTCCTTCCCTGGAAATGGCCGTCACGTACACGGCATCCCTGCCCGACTGCAGGCCGGCGCGGACTTCGGCGACATCGGCCAGTGGCACGGTGGGCACATCGAAGGTCGGCACATCCCGCGGCGCCGCATGTGTTCGCGCCTTCGTGGGGGACTGGGCATAGATCGAAATGGCGCAGTGGACGCCCAACTCGGCGAAGGCATCCGTGTCATGCAGGTCGATGAACTTTGTCATGTGGGGCAGGGCCAGCGCCCGGAGCTTCGCCGCGCTCGGGCTGCGCATGAAGTAGCGAGAGGTCACGAATCCCATCCGTCCGCCTCGGGCCAGGAGCTTCAGCCCTCGCTCGATGAAGAAGTAGAAAAGGTCGGCATGCCAGTTGAAGCATTGATAGTTTTCTCGGAGGAACTGGCGGAACGGCTTGTCTTCCGACCAAAACTTGAACCCGACGTACGGCGGGTTGCCGAGGACGACATCAAACCGCCGTCTCCGTTTGATCGGAAACGGATCCAAAAGCGAATTGCCGACAACGAGGTGGGTTGCGAGCTCTTCCCTGCCTTCGGCATCCAGGTCGCCTTCGGCGCCGAGCGACTCCCTGGCCTCCTCTACGGCCCTCGCGTCTGTATCGATCCCGAAAAGACAGTCGCGGAAGATCGCCTGCTTGATTCGATGCTTTTCATCCGGCTTGATTTCTGGCGTCCGCCGGGCAAGCTCACGGCAGAGGAAGTTCGCCGCTTCGCGGAGGAAGTTTCCCTTGCCCATGGCGGGATCAAGGATACGGAGCGACATGGCGCGTTTCGGAGCAATCCGCCCCACAAGGGGTGTCATGGTTTCGCTCACGATTCGGCGCGTGAGCCAGGGAGGCGTGTAGAAGCGTCCGGCCTCCCTAACTCTCCTCCGCTCTGTTCGCGTTTTGTCCGCAGGGATCATTCAATTCTGAGAGGTCTCGTGTAAGTCTCTTGCTATTGCCATTGCGAGTCCGCGCCGCGCTTCGCCGGGCGCCACGCTCAAACTTGTTTGAGCGTGTCTTGGGATTCACTGAGCACTCCGACATCCGCACGCTCAACCCCGCGCGATGTCATCTGCGATCAAATCAACCCCGCTTCTCTGGCGGGAATGGGCTTGAAAGGGGCGGCCCTCGATGTTTCAGGAAGGCCCACATCGACGTGCGTGGAGGGCGGCTTGTCGTCGAAGAACAGGTTGTAGCGCCAGGCGTCGGCCATGGCCTCGCGGTAGAGATCGTAGTCGGTGGCGTTCCTGAACCGGCGACGGTCCTTGAACCGTCTTATGGGCAGGCCGATCAGTTGCCGATAGGCGCTATAGAGAGGCAGCCTCCTCTTCGCCGCCTTTGGTTCGGGCCGGAAGAGCAAGGAGTTCATACGATGGTACTTCCATTTGAGAAACTGCAACTGGTCGCTCGAGAGGTGCCGGGTCTTGGTGTTGGCCCAGAAACCGTTATAATAGCGAAAGTCCGTGGCATTGGTGATCAGCCCCTGCCGGGAAAACTCATCGCGCAGCGGCGTGCCAACGAAGGGGGAAAGAATCTGATCCGAATGGTACTCGACGTCGTTGTCGCGGAGAAACTGGTAGTTTTCCGCGATGTCCTCCTCCCGGTCGTCCGGGTTGCCGAGGAGCAGCCCCCCAATGACGAGGATGTTGTATTTGTGGCACAGTTCGATGGCGCGTTTCGAGTAATCGACGATCTTGCCCTTTTTCATGAACTTCAGGTTGCGCTCGGTGACGTTTTCGATGCCCAGGAAGCAGATGAGAAACCCCGCCCGGCTCATCTTTTTCACCAGCGTCTCATTCGATGCGATTCCACGCGAGCTCCCTTGAACAAAATACCGGACGTTGTCATGCCCCGCCTTGATGATCGCGTCGCAAAGGGCCTCGAACCGGTCAATCTTCAGCGTAATGTTGTCATCCGGGAACCCGATGAAGCTGGCGCCGTGTTTTTTCGCATCTGCGATGTCGGCGATGACCCTTTCGAGGGGATATTCCCTGTACGTCTTGCCGTACATCCGGCGAATGCAACAGAAGTTGCACGGCATGGTGCAGCCCCGAGATGTCTCGACCAGGTCCAACCCCTGGAAAAAAATTCGGTAGCTCGACCAAAAGCGAGTGGAGCGGTTTGGCGGCCTGATTGCGGACAGATCGAGATTGTCCCGTGAGCGGGAGTTGTGAACCCAGTGGCCATTGGCCCGGAAGGACAGCCCGGGAATATCATCAAACCGGCTGTCGTTTTTCTTGTGGGCCAGCGCATGGAGCAGCTTGGGGAAAGTCCTCTCCCCCTCGCCGCGGACCAGGAAATCGAAGAGACCTTCGTCTTCGCTCTTGGCAATTTCCTCGGCGAGCAGCATCACGTGGTAGCCGCCGCCCATGACCTTGATCTGCGGGTCATGCTTCCGCACAATCCTGGCCACGCCGCACGCCGTATAGAATTGGAAACTCATGGCAGATACGCCAACGACATCCGGCCTGACTTCCGTTAGGGCTTCCTTGACCGCTCCCGGCACGTCATCACGTCGGCAGCAGAGGTCGGCCACCACCACCTCATGCTCCGGCGCCGAAGCGGCCAGACTGCAAAGCGCCAGGCTCGGCCAGCGATTCAGCCCGCCGCGGAAGTTCGGCATGGTGTCGGGCATGGAAAACAGCAGTACGCGCATGAATGGTTCCTTCTCGGCATTACGACGTTACGACAAAAGCGTGGGAACAAAAGCAGTATTATGCTCCTCCAGGCGGGTGAAGTCAAGGAAACAAAAGACCCCGTTCGTCAGGCATCTTCCGGCGACAGAGAAGCCATCAGGCTGTCCACTTTGAGCCGATCGTATTTCCCGCTTTTGCGAAGGCGCTTCAAGGCAGCAGCCGCAGTCTCGATGGCCCTGGGGACCTTGGATTTCTTCTCATCGCTCAGATTCTTGAGGCAGGCCTCAAGTTTCGCCACCCCATTGGCCAAGTCGTCCCCCTTGCCGGAATCGAGGGCCGTCTCGATGATGCCCGCGATCGCCTTTAGCTGTCCGCCTATAAGGTTCGACGTCTTGGCGTAGGAGTGACTCCGGTTGTAGTAGGTATCCGCCTCGTTCAATCGTCCCTCCTGCCGATAGATGCCAGCCAAGCTGGCGGTAACGCGTACAATGTTCGGTGTCGAACCGGTAAGCTCGAAGAGCATGAGGCTCTGCTCGTATTCCTTGATGGCCTCCTCCGTGCGCCCGCAGGCAAGGTAGCACTCCGCCCGCCCGCTGCGCGACAGGGCCACGCCCCGGCGATCATTGATTGCCGTCTCATCATTGATGGCAATGCTCGCGTCAAAGTGTTCGAGCGCCTCCTCGGTGTCGCCAAATCCCCGCAGGAGAAGGAGGCCAAGTCTGTCGAGGGCGTTCGACTTCGTCGTGAGCATCTGGTCGGCAATCGCCTTGTCCTCTGTCACGGCCAGCTCTTTGTCGATGTCCTTGATGAACGCCTTGTAGGCGTTTCGGGCGCCTTCGTCCCGTTCGGGAGAATCGATGGGCATGGCCGACACGATCCGATACTGTGCGCGAATGCGCTGCGGACGCGTGGCGCTTGGGTGATCCAAGACCTGCTGCGCCAATTCCACGGCGCGATCAAATTCCTTCTCCTGATAGCGGGCGTAGCATTCGAGCAGCAGAAGCTCCGCCTGTTCCTCGCCATATTCGCTGGCGCTCTTTTCGATGAGTTCACGCGCAATCTCGATATTCTTCCTCACAACGTCCTTGTCTCCCTGCGCGTCGAGCAGGCATCGCGAATACGAAAGGAGAATGGGCAGCATCTCGGCGTCGCCGATGGCGTAGCCCTCTCGAATGATCGCAACGCAGTTGTCATAGTAATTCTTCGCGTCGAGCGTCCGACCGCGCTCGTAGCTCTTTTCTGCCGCGGCCTTATTCAAAAGAAGGGCCTTTGCAGGCATCACATCCCGGATCAGGAAGGCCCGTGTGGCCAGGCTCGTGATGTCGGAAAGCGCGGCATCCGTGATCTCAATGCCGGCCTTCTTCAGCTCCTTCTCTCGGACATTGATGTAGCGATACTGGTACTCCTTCACCATCTCCGACAGCTTCTCGTCGGGACGCGACGACAGGTTCGACATGTTGCGGAGGACCGAGATCGTATTCTTCGACGTGAAGCGGAACAGATCGTGCGTCTCGCGCACATCCACGATAAGATTGCTTTTTTCCGCTTTGCGAAGCATATCGAGGAGCTCCAGGCGGTCGACATCGTAGATGTCCGCGAGGATGTTGGCCCGGAAGTCCCGGCCGATGATGGCGGCACACTCAAGAATCCCGACAACACGCGGGTCCAGCCCTTCGAGCTGGGTCTTCACCATGCGGACGAAATCGTCGGGCTGGGGGAGCTTCGCGAGATCGACTTCCCTCTTGATGACAAACTTTGCCCCGACATACTCGATCATCTCGTTGTCGATCATGGTCTTGACGGTCTGGAGGATGTGCAGCGGGCGGCCGATGCCGCTCTCGCGGAGAAAGTAGCCGAGCCGCATGCGCGAGTCGTAGTCGAATCGCAGGCTGTCGAGAAGCCCCTCGATCAGCCCTCGATGTTCGAGGGCGCTCTGATTCACTTTGGCGTAAAAGTTGATCTTGCCCTCTTTGGCCATCTGCTTGACAAACGGCACGGCGGGTCCGGTTTGCATGCCCGGCTCCGGCGACTTGGCAGTGAGAATGAAGCTGATCTCGTTGTTCTCGAACTCCTGCATTAACAGTTCGAACAGCTTCTGAAACATCTCAAACGTCACCGGATCCATCCAGTGAATATCATCAATGATGAACACGACCCGCGCGCTATTGGATAGGTTGATGAGGCCCTGCGTCACGACGTAGGCCATCTCGTTCGCGGTGGTCTTCTTATCCGCCGTGGCTTCTTCCTGCGTGTCGAGGAGCGAACCAATGGCATTCAGGCCCACGCTGCTGAGGGCGACATTGAGGCCCATTTTCGTCAGGCCGCTCTTGATCTTCTCCGCCTTCTGCGTCGGATCATCGAAGCGGCCCACCCCCAGGAAGTCGCCCATGGCCTGCGCGAAGGGTTCGTAGGGGATGGCGTTCCCCTCTCCTGCAAACTCGTCGCAATCCCCGAAGAGGATGATCGTCTGCCTTCCCGCCTCCTCGTAGCGCCGTTTAATTTCATCGGCGATTTCTTTCGCTGTGCGTGTCTTGCCGCAGCCCTGGGGGGCCTCGATGTAGATAACCTGGAGAAGGGCATCCGTGTTTGCGATGACGAACTCCGCCGGCTCCTCCAGAACCCCCTCCTGCGGCAGGATGTACTCCGCCGGGTTCGATGTCTGCTCCGCGAGCCACTCCAGCCCATCCACGAGATCGTCCGATGCGGATTCTTTTGCCGCTTTGATTTTTTCGATAATGCAAAATATAAGTCTCGGCCCATAGCGTCCCGCAGGAGCGGCAATGGCGGCAATGATGACCGGCCATAGCCACGAATAATGCGTCCAGAACAGCATCAGCAGTCCGATGAGGTAGATGACAACCGCCAGGATGACGTACTCGACCGTGCAGCGCGTCTCCCGCTTGATGGCGCTCTCCGAAAACGACCGCCCAAGGAAGAAAGACAGTATCCACAATGCCAGGAGCCATCCGATAACATGGGGCAGCGTGGACCCCAGGTCGAACCGAAGGATGGAATAGTACCCCATCAGCGCCGGGGCCGCGGCCAAAGACCCAAAGGCAATGGCCGAGATCACCTCCGGGTTGTTGAGCCTGTCCTTGGTATAGGCGACGCGGGAAAAGGTCAGGTAGCAGACGGCCAGTGGCGTGATGGTGTACGTCGCCGCCGCGCCGAAGTACCAGAGATACGCCGCCGGGTGGAAGTACTCCTCCAAGGGGGGGGGCGATGCCGCGGCCAGGGCCTTGAGCGCGCTCCAGAAGACGCCAATGCCCAACACACAGGCTACGCCGCCCACCCAGAACGGTGCGAAGTGTCCCGTGCTTTCCTTGTTGAGAATGTTGAACAGAGGCGTAGAGGCCGTCGCGAGCAAAATGATGACAAACAGCAATGTCCACGCAATGTACTTTGTCCGGCGCGCGTCCTGCAGAAAGCCATCGGAATATGCGGTTTTGTTGATCTTCTTGAACCGCATGGCGTCCATGCGATGGTAATATGCGCCGAAGTAGTAAATGTCCCCCACAATGTCGTTTTTCACAATACGGATGATCGTAATGCCGAGGGCGTTATAACTCTTGGCCAGTTTCAGCCACGGCGCCGGCTTTGCGATGTCGGTATAGATCTGCTCGATCTCCTCCGGACTGAGATACCGTGCAATCTCATGAGGACTGATGACGTAGGCGTTACAATTTTCATTGAGGAACTCGTTGACGATCTCCTCGGTGCGCTCCGATTTCGGGTCGGACAGAATCACAACGTAGGCCTGAGGCACGCCGATGATCTTCGGGCCAAACGTCTCCCATAGTGTACGGATTGCCTTGCGCACAACCGCTTCGTTGGGATCTTCCTGAAACTCGAACGTCTCGTCGAGCTTCAACAGCATGTGGTAGAGCGGGACGGTGTTCGAGAGGGCCTTGGAGCCGGTGTGCTCCCTCTCCTTCAGCCCGTTGATGTGCGCTTTCGCCTCCTGGAGCAACTTGTCGATCTGCGCAGCATTCTGCTTAACTTTCGGAATCGCGTTGAGTTTATCGACCGCTTGCCGTGCAAAGTCTGCCGCCTTCTCGAATTCATACGGGGCATCGCCACGGGCACGCGCAAGCCAGTAATACGTGTTGGCGTGGTTCAGCAGATCCTCGGCAAGACCGAGACACCGGGCGGGGTTCGCCGGCGTCTCTTTCGCAAGTTTCTCTGTCGCCGGCTTGCCGTTCTTCTTCGCCGATGTCTTGCCCGTCTGCTGCGCATGGAGCGTAACGGCGGCGGAAAGAAGCACAATCGCCACCAACCATGCCCGACGGGGGCGCGGATATCTCCCCTCGCTCATTGGTCAACACCTGAAGCCTATCACGCAAATTGAAATCCATTACGTCAGGGCAGTGTACTACCATCCCAGCGGAAAATTCTCAAGCGAAAAGCCGAGGGGACCATTCGTCGGAGATCAACCGGGCTTCCCGACGCTGCGCGTAGCGATGATATTGACCCCCGTGCCGAGAATATCGGAGACGATGGTGTCGCCCTCCTTGACAGGCGCGGCGACCTCGACCTTCGCAAGGGCTTCCATGCAATAGAGCATTACCCCCTTCGGGATGGGGTCCGTCGTGCGGACGGGCACGAGGGGCAATTCGCCGCCCTCCACCCGAACGGTGGTGGTGAGCATGCGTTCGGGACTGGTGTGCTCCTTCGTGGCGTAGTCCGTGCCCTTGTTGCACTCATACCCCGTAACGTCAATGATCTCGTCGCCTTCGTAGGTCACGATCAGCGTGCATCCCATGGGGCAGACGGTGCATGTGTATTCTTTCTGCATGTCAGTCCCTGCTTCCGGCCAAATACTTGAGGACCTCGATGGCAATAAAGCGATTGCCTTTTTCCGAGACGTGAACGCCGTCCTTCGTGAAGTAGCTCCGCTTCTCGGGGATGTCCTTGAGCGGTGTGTAGAGGTCGATGTAGTCGCAACCGAACTCATCGCCCACCTGCCGGGCGAGCTTGTTGTAGAGCTCAAGCTCCGATGGCTTTCCGAAGAGATTGTGCCGCTGCTTCTTCGCGGCACGCTTATCGGCCGCCTCCTTGCAGATATCCCACACGCTCGACGTAGCCGACATGATCGTCACCTTCGCACCGGTCTTTTCCTTGATCTGTTTGACCACATCGCGATAGGTCGGCACAAAAACATCCACCTCGCAGGCGTGCTTCTTGTATTCCGGCCAGGCCACCTTCGAGTCGTTATGGCCGAGGAAGATGAAGACATGCGTGGGATTTACTTCAATCACGTCCTTTTCGAGCCGTGCCGCAACGCGATTGATCATATCGCCGCCCACGCCGGCGTTGATGATCTCGAACTCGCCGGAGGCGCCCGTGCGAAGGTAGAGATCGATCTTGTCCACATAGTTTCGCCCCCGGAAGAGATCGGTCAGCGAATCACCAACGAAGACCAGTCTCTCACGTTTCTGAAACGTTACCCCCCTCGCCAGCGAAATGACCTTTTCTTTCAGTTCCTTCGGCATGACCTCCATGAGTCGGCCCGTGCCAGGCCCGGAGCCGGCAACGTTGAAACGGAAGAGGTGGATTCCCTCCTCTGCATTGTCCGGAATGCGCAGCCGATCCTGGACAATGCCATCCTTGCCGATACGTTTCGATGCCTTCTCCTTGAGGAAATCGTGCGGATCGTAGAGAAGCATATTGACTCGCGCATCCGCCCCCGCACCGTCCACCTTGATGCGATATTCAAAGAACTCGCCGGGAGATGCCACGCGCGGCTTCAGATCAACTTCAAGGGACACATCCGACGTTTTCTCCTCGAAGCTCGCGTCATCAACTAACGCCCACGCGCCTTCCCCTTCCAGTCGCACACACGGCGCCACGTAGCTGATTTGCTCCTTGTCCGGCTTGTACTCCCCCTCGATTTTCTGCCACTGCTCGGACAGCTCGACCGGTTGGCCGAGGTCGGCCCGGCCCAGATAGCCGATGCGGGGTTTCTTGCCTTCCTCGTCCTTGCGACCATATTCGAAGAGCGTGAGCGTGGCCTTGCCCTTGCCTCGCATCCAGAGGCTGAAGACGTAGGCCTCGCCCGGATAGACGGTCTCGGTGTTCTTGTGGTAACCGTAGAGTGTGATGACCGGCTTCTTGGCCTTGGGGCTGATCTCGATCCGCGCGGCACGCTCGCCGGAGTGGACATTCTCCTTGCCGGACACCGACTTGATCCTGCCCGCATCCTTGGGCGTCACCCGCCAGTAGCGCAGCGCCTCGAAGTCTCCGTAGCGCATGGTCTTGGCAGGAGGACGACGGTCGGCACGCGCCAAACTGCACGCAACGAAAATAAGGACAAGGGCGAGGCGTCTATGCTTCATCGCTTGGATTCCCCGTCGCTTATGGAAATGGTGATCTTGTCGGCGCCGCCAAGGTTCAAATCTTCCAGTTCGATGTCGAATATCTCCGCGGGCTTGACGATTCGCTTCTTCACCGAGTGCAGCAGTTCGCCGTTCTCGTCATGGACCTGCGCACGGACGTTACGCCGGATTGCCTTTACGCGAACAGCGATGCCCCCGGTGAGAGGTCGGTCGCTCAGGGTCAGCTTCTGCGGCGCGACATTGTTCACCCCTTCGCCAGGGATAACATCGACCACCTTGCTGGCCGGCTTTTCCGTCCCCATCACCTGCGCTACCGCCGCACGCCCCGCAGCTTGGGCTTCCATCGTCACCCAGTCCACGAGGTTGTGGACGTAGGCCACATCGCCGCAGGCATAGATCCCCTGGACGCTGGTTCGCATTTCCTGGTCGATCACCGGGCCGTTCGTGAGCGGATCGATTTCGATGCCCGCCATTCGGGAAAGCTCGTTCTCAGGAATAAGTCCCGCCGAGACGAGGACCGTGTCGCACACAAAGTCCTTCTCCGTTCCCGGAATGGCATTTCCCTCCTCATTGACCTCGACTGCCGTGACGCCCGTCACACGCTGCCGCCCGCGGATTTCGCTGATGATGTGGCGGAGGTGGAGCGGGATGTCGAAGTCCTGCAGGCACTGGACGATGTTCCGCGTGATGCCACCGGGATGGGGCATGATCTCCACGACGGCTTTCACGTGCGCCCCTTCGAGGGTGAGGCGTCGCGCCATGATCAGGCCGATGTCGCCGCTGCCGACGATGACAATCTCCTTGCCGGGCATCACGCCTTCTATATTCAACAGGCGCTGCGCCGTGCCGGCGGTGAATATCCCGGCCGGTCGCGTGCCGGGAAGAAGGATCGATTCCCGTGTGCGTTCGCGGCAGCCCATGGCCAGAATGATCGCCTGGGTCTTGATCTCCACCATCTTGCCCTCATACCCCACCGCGCAGAGGGTGCGGCCGCCGCCCAGCTCCGTCACCATGGTATTGAGCGATACGGGGACCCGCAATCGTTCGCATTCGCGAATGAAGCGCCCGATGTATTCCGGGCCGGACATTTCTTCGCCGTATAGACGCAGGCCGAATCCGGTGTGGATGCACTGGTTGAGGATGCCGCCGATGCGCTCGTCCCGCTCGATGATGAGAAGGTCCTCCACCCCAGCGGTCCGCGCCTCCAACGCCGCCGCAAGACCCGCCGGACCGGCGCCGATGATGGCAAGATCAACCAACTTCTTCTTCATGCGTTCACATTCCTAAACTTTCCATGGCTGTCGCTATCCTACACGGGATCGGCGCTTCTGTCAAGCCGTGGAGACGCGGACCCGAGGTCCCCAATTTCTTTCTTGACTATTGTCACGTTTTCGTACACACTGTTTTTCTCGCGGGGGAGGGAGTCAGACACTCTGTAGGAGAATCACTATGGCGTCCAAGGAAGAACTGGCATTGCTCCTCAAGAGGCCCATCTACCTCGAACGGAACAGCTATCCGCATTTCTACAACGGCGGAAAGCTTCGCGCCGAGTTCGTCGGCGACTTCGATGAAGGCGATGACTACTATTCCGAGGAGTGGATTTTCTCGACCAATCGCGCCGTCACACCCGGCCGGGACAATCCTCCCGACAAAGGCATCAGCCGAATCCGCCTCCGCAGCGGCGAGGTCGTTCGGATTACCGAGCTGCTCAAAGCCTTTCCTGAGGAGACACTGGGCAAGAAGCACGTCAAGAAATTCGGCCCCAATCTGGGTATCCTGGTCAAGATATTCGACGTCGGCAAGGGCGCACATATCCCGGTCCACTGGCACCCGACGCCGGAATTCTCGAAGAAGCACCTGAAGAACGACTTCGGCAAGAACGAGGCATGGATGATCATCGGCAAGCGGCCCGGCGGGAAGGCGTGGGTCGGATGGAAAGAGGACATCGACCCGAAGGACTTCAAGAAGTGGATGAACAAACAGGACATCCGGAAGATGCGAAGCATGATGCACGTGGTCGAACCAAGGGTCGGCGACGTGATCTTCCTTCGTGCATCCTACGTACACTCCCTCGGCTCGGGCCTGTGCAACCTGGAACCCCAGGAGCCGACCGACTGGAACATCCTCGCCGAGTGGAAGGGCTACCCCTTCGGCAAGAAGGACGTCACCTGTGGTTTGAAGATGGATGACGCCTTGGCGGCGGCCGACTACTCCAAGATGCCCCTGGACTATTTGAACGATTACGTCAGGCGCACACCCGAGAAGATACGCTCCGAGGGGCCCAGCCGAGAGGACCATCTGGTTCCCAACGAAGCGAAGCAATTTTTCGATATGACGAAACTGATCGTAAAGAAGAAAATCTCCGCCCCGGCCAAGCGCGGCTTCTACTGCGCAATCTGCTTGAAAGGCGAAGGCGTGGCAAGGGGCAAGTTCGGCGACGTACCGATCAGGCGCGGCCAGTCGTTGTTCGTGCATCGCGCGGTGCCGGCGTTTGACTTCGTGAAGGAAGGACGCGGTGACTTGGAACTCGTTTGCTGCTTCCCACCGGAAATAAAGTAAGGCTTACAAGGCGCAAGGGGCGAACCTCGGGCGGCGTTATGCGCCGCCCGAACCTTTTTAACCGAACCCCCAGAGGCGCACTTCGAGATCAAGGTCCACATCAAATTCCAACTTGACCTTCTCCCGAATGATGTCGATCAGTTCCAAAACATGGGCCGCCGTCGCGTCGCCGGTGTTGACGATAAAGTTGGCGTGCTTCTCCGAAACCTGCGCGCCGCCGACGGACACGCCCTTGAACCCGAGCTGATCGATCAGCGCACCCGCACTCTGGCCGGGCGGATTCTTGAACGCACAGCCCGCGCTCTTGGCCGACAGGGGCTGGCTGTCGCGCTTCTGCTGGAGCACATCCTTCATCCGGACGGACAATTCCTCGGCGTCGCCTCGCTCAAACTCCAGCTCCGCCTGAAGGAGAATCCCGTCGATGCTCGACGAGCGGTAGCTGAACTCGATCTCGTCACGCTCCACCCTGCGCGCCGTGCCATCGAAGCCCATGACGGTCGCCGATGTGATGACATCCCCCACATTGCCGTGCTTGCCGCCGGCATTCATAAATGCCGCACCCCCAAAGGTGCCGGGGACGCCGATAACGCCCTCCAGCCCGGCGAGTCCACGCTCGACGGATTGGCGGACCACCGACGCCAGCGTGTGCCCGGCCCCAACAACGGCGCGTGTCGATCCCTCCGTGAATTCGCAAAAGGCAAACTCCTTTCCGAGGCGAATCACGGCGCCGCCAATTCCGTCGTCGCTGATGAGCAAATTCGTCCCCCCGCCAAGGATGTGGATGTCTTCCCCCTCCTCAGCAAATGTCCCAAGAACGGCGGCAAGTTCGCCCTCTGTGCGCGGCTGGACGAAGAACTTCGCCGGCCCGCCGATCCGGAAGTACGTATGTCGGGCAAGGGGTTCGTTTTCCGTAATGATCTCGGATAGGTCCATGTTCACACCGCGTTCATGCCGGGGAGCGGCAAGGGAATCGGTCGGATGGCTTCGATGATGTCGCGCAATTCCCCCGGCGCATCATCGAGGGAGATCGGCTCATCCGCCGCGCCGAATAAAACCCGCATCAAGTGTGTCCCGTCCTTTGGGGTGAATCGGTCGAAGCGGTACCGCATGACATACTCTCCCTCATCATCGCTGAAGTAAAGCTCGCGCGTCGTTTCCTCGCCCAGTTTCTCCTCCAGGTAGTGCCACATCGCCCCCATGAAGCGGGGCAAATTCACCATCTTCCACGTGCCGGGCATGGTTGCGATCGACGGCTCCACGCCGAACCGCATCGCCTGCACCTTCATGCCGACATCGTGCGCCGGAACGCAAAGATCGATCTGGCCTACCCCGCACTCCCCAAGGACCTCGTCCAGCGCGGCCGCTACCGCCTCGCGCGAACCGGCATACTCGATGAGCCGGGCCAACGCCTTCTGGCTCGGTCTCGCGGGGAGCCCGAGCACAACGTAGGCGACCAGCTCATCCCTGTGCCAGATTTCGTACAGCACTCGCGCCTTCAGCGCATCCTCATTCGCGGTTACGTGGAGCATCTTCTCCCAGTGCACGGGCAGGCGCACGAAGCGCACTGCCTCCTGTTGATAGAGACGGGCATACTCGAACCGGTTCGCCGCGTCCATGGGCTTCACCGTGAAGCCTTCATCCCTCGTCCGATTTATTTCCTCGCTCGTAATTCGAAACAGAAGCATCTTCCCCACCGGCGTGGAATGGATACGCTGGTAGAGACCGCGGTTGCCGGAGATCAGCATCAGGCTGCCACCGGACACGTCCAGGTCATCGATGCAGTGGTGCAGGATCTTTGTGGCATAGCCCTTGCCCCGAGAGTCGGGGTGCGTGCTGACAGAGCCGATGCTGCCGATCTTCGTGGCGCACCCGCAGATGGCGATCGGCCACTGCTTCAGGCTGATGTTGCTGACCGGTTTGCCGTCCTCAAGAACGATCCGCAGGTTTTCGGTATCCTCCGGGTTGAAAACCAAGGGACACTCGAAGTGCATGGTCCGGGGTCCATCCGGACGGAAAACGAGGTTGATGAGACCCATCACCTGGTCGAATTCGTCCGGGTTTGCGGGGCGGGGGCCTTCCATTGCTTACTCCAGCTCTTGGACGTCATACCCCGCTGCCGCGATAGACGCCTTGATCTCGTCGATGTGCTCGCGGCCGCGGGTCTCCATCGTGAAGATGACATGAGCAATGCCAACCGGGACATTGGAGAACGCGCGGTCGTGCTGAACCTCGACAATGTTGCCTCTGCATTTCGCAATACTGCCGCTGACCTCGTGCAGGACGCCGGGGGCGTCGGGCATCGCGACCCTCATGCGCACGAGCCGGCCGTCCTGGGCGAGGCCGCGCTCAATGATGCGCGACAGAATGTTTACGTCGATATTCCCGCCGCTCAGCACGAGACCGATGTTGCGTTCCTTGATCCAGAACTTCTCGTGGAGCACCGCCGCCAACGTTGCCGCCCCGGCGCCCTCGACGACTGATTTCTCCCTCTCGATCAAGGTCAGAATAGCCTGAGCGATTTCTTCCTCCGTGACGGTGACCATCTGATCCACGTAATTCTGCACGAGATCGTACGTCAGCTCGCCCACACGTTTCACGGCGATGCCGTCCGCCAGGGATTTCGCCGCCGGCACATCGGTCACGCCGCCTTTCTCCAGCGACTTCTTCATGGCGGGGCAGTTTTCGGCCTCGACGCCGATGATCTTGATCTTCGGGTTCGTCTCCTTCATCGCGATAGCGATGCCGGAGATCAGGCCGCCCCCGCCTACCGGCACGATCGCCGCTTCGATCTCCGGGACCTGCTCCATCATCTCGAGTCCGATCGATCCCTGGCCTGCCACGACCAGGGGATCGTTGAAGGGGTGAACAAAGACAAGGCCTTTCTCTTTCTCCAGCTCGCGGGCGTGTTCGTATGCGTCGTCATAAGTTGCGCCGTGCAGGATGACCTCCGCGCCGTGCTCGCGCGTGGCCGCGACCTTGATGAGGGGCGTCGGCTCAGGCATTACGATCACGGCCTTGATGCCCTGCTTCACCGCATGGTAGGCCAGGCCCTGGGCATGGTTGCCGGCGGACGCGGCGATCACTCCCG
The DNA here is from genome assembly GCA_013152475.1 of Planctomycetota bacterium. Lineage (GTDB taxonomy): Bacteria > Planctomycetota > Brocadiia > JAADGH01 > JAADGH01 > JAADGH01. The sequence continues at coordinate 36,549 of JAADGH010000247.1, read as the reverse complement.
CGCTCTTCTCCTCGGCCGTGAGGTCCAGAATTTTGTTCAGCGCCCCACGCTCCTTGAAGGAACCGGTCATCTGCAGGTTCTCAAGCTTCAGATAAACCCGGTAGCCCGTCCACTTGCTCAGCGTTTGGGACATGCCAAACGGAGAGACGTAGATCTCGTCGCGGATTCGCTCCCTGGCTTGTTTTACGTCGTCGAGCGTTACCATTCTTCTCTATTCCTTCAACAACACACTGTAGCTGCCGGGCTCGGCGGCAAATCGGACGGAGCCGTCATCGCCGCATGAGTAATCCGCACTTTCCCCGCCCGGCAGAGCAACAACATCCTCAACGACATCGCCGTCCGGCACGGACGTCTGTATCTCCTGCCGCCCATCGGTGAAGTTCCGGCAGATGATCTTGTTTCCATACGTTGCCGACGACGTGCCGGTGGTGATGAGTTGGGCTACTTCCCAGCTCGTCAGATACACGGCATCCGGATGCTCCTTCTGCACCGCCGCAAAGTAGCGTTCGATCTGCGCCCAACTTTCCTTGTCTTCGGTTTCATCGAGGCTGGTGAAGTTCTTTCGATGGACCGAGACGACGGCCGGCTCGCCGGCCTCCCACGCCTCCTGCGTCTCTCGATACGCACCGGTGAAACCACACGGGGTGTCCTCGTCCCGCTGGCCGCGAGGTTCGAGACGCACGTTGCGCGCCAGGTAAATCATGCCCGTCTCCGGGTTCACCTCGCCCATCGTGCGTTTCTTGCTTTGGGCATTCAGCCGCGCCTTGATGCCAAGGCGCACCCACACGCGCTCGGTGACGTCCGTTCCGTCACTGTTGATGGCGCAGTTCGGCATGACGCCGAAGCAGCGCTCGAATCGGTCGAACCCGACCTTCGCCCATTCGTACATCTCGTCTTCGGTCATGTGGTCGTATTCAAGTCCGACCTTGGTGTTCGAGACACCGAATATTCGAAGCGAAAAGAACCCACGGAGCGGATCGTCTGGATGCTCGCGCAGCACATCCACCCACTGCTGCCCGTGGTAGTGGTGCGTCCGGCCATGGTACTCGGGGCGCCAGATGCCGAGCGCCATGCCCTCACGAGCCTTCTCGACGGCGCCGTCGGCCTGCCAGGGCTCGGGCCACCCCTCGTCGATGCCGATGTCGGCATACTCCGTGAAGCCATTCGCCTCGATAGCCTGAAAGTCCGGATTGCCCACCAAGACCATCGGCGAGAATACCACATGCCGCCCGTCGCCGCCGGTGAACGCCTGGAAGAGATCGAAGCAGCGCTGCATGTGCTCCACGGTCTCCACCGTGCCCCTGCGCCACGTGTCGTACTTGCCTTCCATGGGCGCCCAGAACTCCTCGGCGCGCTCGCAGGCTTCCACGTTGGGCGAGGCCGTTCGCGTGACGCCGCCCCAGTCGTCGCTTTCGAGTACGATGGCTTTAGCCCTTGACCAGTCCACCGGAGATTTCATGGGTTTTCCTTCTCAGATTCCATCGCGTTACTCCACCAACTCGCACGGCCAACACAGGCCAATATCCTCCCTTACGGTTTCTTCCCGACAACAATCTCCCGAAGCGCAACATCGTCAACGTACGAACAATTCCCCTTCCCGAGGACGGAGATGTGAAAGGCTGCACTGACGGCTTTCGGCGGAGAAAGAAAGGTTTGCTCGCGGAGCTCCCAGGCACGCTCATACCGAGGAGAAGAAACGGACGCCTTGGCGATCTGTTTTCCGTCTTTATCGTAAATCAGCACGCCACAATAGGGCGACCAGCCGCCAGTGAACTTCGTCGTCCTGGCCCACATCGAAATGCGGTAGAGCGTGTTCGGCTTGATCGGAAATTTCCTGATCTCTCCGCCGGTTCGCCAGTAGAGCCGCGCGAGGCGCGGAACGCTGTCGGTTTCCAGGCGGAGTGATCGCGTCCCTGAGTGCCTTTCCGTCGTTGCAATGGTCACGCCTTTCGGGAATCCGCCCCAGGCTTTTTCGGCAGAGCCCTCTTCAAAACCGGGAGCGGGTACGATATTCGTCCCCAGTTCATACTTCGGCATGGACACCGGCAGGATCTCTTTTGGCGGCGCTGCGCGGTCCATGATACAATCGTTGCCCACCTTGAACCATCGCCAGAACTCATCCGCCGGCGCCAGCATTTTCTTGAGCCAGTATTCGGAGAACAGGAGCCTCCTGCCCCAAATCCAGTAGCCTGCCTCCCGCCTGCCAAAGGTCACGATCCGCCGTGCGTTTTTCTGCGGCGTGTTCGGCGCAGTGAGCGAAATTCCGGGAAGGAGAACGGTATGCTGATGTCCGCGCGCCGCTTCGTACCGATGGATGTTTCGAATCGTATCGTCGGTCAGGATAAGCGCCTGCTCGGGGGTCGCTTCCTTTGGAATGCCATAGGTCGCTTCTGTGGCGATGATCACGGGCGCCTTCGCGGTGCCAAGCCTTTTGGCGAGGGCCAGGTTCAGAATGTTCCCGCCCGTTCGGTAGGGAAGGAGCATGTAAACGAAATAAGGATTGATCGCGTCCGTGCGCCTCCGCAGTTCCTCGACATACTTTGCAAGCCTTGCCTTCTGGAAGTCCCTGAACCGCCGAAGCATTTCCTTCTCAGCGAACCAACTGCGGCGGTCTTTCAGCTCGACCGGCTCAAACTTCAGCCCGGCCTGCTCGCAGAACTCCTTCACACAAGGATCGCAGTAGCACACATCCGTGTAGATGCCGGGCACGGGCCTTCCCTGGTAGATTTCCAGGTCGAGAGAAATGCCGATCACCGTTCCCTCGCGGGACCTCTCGACGTATTTTAGCAGCGCCGGAATGATCTGCTGCCTCCACCATGCCCCGTCGTAAATGTCGGGTGCAAGACATCCTTTCTTCGGCCGCGCGGCGTTATAAAACCCAAAGGGCCGCTTCTCGGCAAAGGCCGGGTCGGATATGCCCGTGGGGAGCCACACGCCGACGAGCACTTTCAGCCCGGCCGGCTTCGCCAGGCGAATGGCTTCTTCAACATTCTTGGCCCGCTCCGGCTCCCACATCTTCCAGTGCAGCTTTTCCATCACGTTGAAGCCGGCATCAGCGGTCTGCCGGATCAATTCCGGCGTTTCGACATCCTCCCCGCAGTAGAGCAGCCGAATTTTCTCGCCTTCGAACCCCTTTACACAGACCCGCCCGGGTTCCTCGGGTGCTTTGCTTTCCCTCGGCATGCATCCGCAAAAGAACACCAAGGCCAAACCGATGAGGCGGCATTTGCAGCGCATCGTTACATTCCTTATTTCAAAAGGGGGAGCCTGACCGGTTTGCCGGTCCTGGCGGACCGGTCGAAGGCAAAAGCCACCTCATGCGTCTTTACCGCTTCCTCCAGATTCACGAGTGATTCCTTTCTGCGAAGGATGCATTCGATGAAGTGGTTGATCTCGCCCTCGAAGGGATGCTGCGTCACGTCGCCGCTGTCGGGCAGAATCGTCGGCACGTCGGCGAAATCCGTTTGGCCGGGAAAGCTCGTCGCCGAGTAGAACTTCCCGTTGCGAATGACCCCCTTGCTACCGTGGATGAGCAGATTAAACTGGTACGGCATCGGCATCTCCAGGCTGCATCCGATCTTGCCAATGGCGCCGTTCTTGAACTTCGCCACGCCCACGATCGACGGCAGCCACTCCAGGTCCTTCCGGTGGCCGCGGGTGGCGTAGGCCATCACTTCGGTGATGTCCCCCGTAAGCCAGCGGATGGCATCGATGGAATGGCACCCGCCGAGGATCATGGGGCTGCCGCCCATCTTCTTCGTGCGGGACCAAGAGTAGCCGGTGTACCAATCGCCGTAATCGTGAAAATAATCCCCCTCGACGAAGAAGAGTTTGCCCAGCGTTCCGTCGTCTACAATGGACTTGACCATCCGGAGATACGGGTTCCATCGGAGCACGAAGCTGACCACCGTGCGCACCTTGGCCCGGCGCACGGCGTCGCGCATGGCCTTCAGGTCCTTCAGGTTCAGCGCGACCGGCTTCTCGATGAGCATGTGCTTTTTCGCTTTTGCGGCAAGGATGGCTTCCTTCGCATGGCAATGCGCCGCGCTGCAAATCGAGATCGCGTCGATGTCTTTGCGCGCAATGAGCTTCTCGAACTTCGTCTCGACATCGCAGTCAAGATCATGCTGGTCGCGCTTGGCCCTGGCGCTCGACTCCCGCCGACTGCTGAGCGCGACGATCTGCACGTGCGGGTTTTTCAGATAGGCCCTGATGTGCTCGTCCGACACCCATCCGCACCCGTGAAGTCCGACACGAATCTTCTTCATGGTCAGTATCCTCTCTTGTTCATCTCAATGGCCTGCCACAGGACGTGGGCGATGATCCAGCTCGGGTTCCACAGATTCATCCCGCCACGCCACAGGGACCGATCAGCCGATGAACCCTGAACGTAGTTTGTCTGGAAGAACTGCTCCGCCTGCTCGCCCACGACGGCGTGCTTGTCCGGCGCATCGTATCCCCACATATCGTGGTCGGTTGCGATGGTCTGCGTCATCGCACTGAACATCATCTTCGCGATCTCGACAAACCGCTCCTCGCCAATCAGCTCACCCAGCCGAACAAACTCGACGCACGGGGCGAAAACGTCGATGTGCTGATTCTGGACCGACACGGAGGTCCATCCGGTCGTCTTCACTTTCCCGTGGCACGATGTGCCCTCACGAAACCCCGTATCCCAGAAATACACAAATGTGAGAATCCACTCCGCCGCCATGCGGGCCCAGTCAAGGAACCTGTCCACGTGCGTCGCGTCGTAGACATCCAACACCGCACGCATGAACCCGATGGCCGCCTCTTTCTCTTCGCAGCAGGCGTCGAGCGTCCCACCCCAGTAAGGCGTCTTCAGGTCTTTCGCGTTGTAGTTGAAGTATGCCTCCAATCGTTTCATGGCGCAGTGCGCCATCTCGGTGCTGCCCATGAGCCGCGACGCCTTGGCGAGGGGCGACACGCAGAAGACCCCCGCCGTGCCGGTAGGCGCGCGGTCCGGAATCGAGGAATCGAGATTCCAGAACCGCGGGTAAAGGCCGCCATGCGCCACAGACTTCCCCTTTGCCAGGAAGCGAACGGCCTTCTCGAACAGCAGCTTCCACGTGGCGGGGCAGTCTCTAAGCAACAGGATGTCCGCGAGGTTGTTCATCGCCTCGCCGAACTGGCGGCTGGACGCGATGGCGCCCCACTTGGGCGATTCCCTCCCCACCCACCGGCGTTCATCGACCAGATAGCGCAGGCAAGTCAGGCCCGAGCGTGACGGCAGGTTAGCCTGGACGAAGAAGTCGATGGACTTCTCCGCCATTTCCGTCATGGCATTATCTCCGGTGGTTTTCCCCGCGTGGCATAGACACCACGCCAAACGCAGGGCCTGCCCTGTCCACCCCCAGAGGAAGTACGGTCGAGCATTGTATACGTTCTTCTCCGGCAGGCAGAGGAAACCGGCCACACCTCCATCCTCGCGGTACCGCGCCTTGGCCGCCTGGGTCTTGAGGCGAATGACCTTCTCCGACGTATATCGCGGCTCGGCTGCGGGCTGCAGGAGATCGTAGGCCGACCAGACCGCCTTCGCAAAGCCATACCCCGGCCTCTGCTCCCTGCCCAGGTCAAGGTAAACCGTCTTCGAGAGCTCCACCCCGCCCGGTATCCTCAGGGACGGATCGCCGTAGGTCTCGAGGGTATTCTGCTTCCCATAGACAGCACCGAACTCGCCGTTCGTTCCGGCGAGTCCGCTGGTCACCAACAGATCGACATGGTCATGCCCGATCTTGGCCCCGAGTGTCCACCATTGGTCCGGCATGCCGTATTTGATCGGCCCCGGCCTGCTGATCAGCGCGGCCCGCACACGGCTTCCCCGTTTCGCATATTCGAAATGAACCATGGGGATGGGAAAGCGATGCTCCTCATACAGGCCCCACGTGGGCAGTTCGTTCGAGAAGCGCGGTACCACGCGATTCGGGTCGGCGTTCGGGTTATTGTTGTAGTTGATGCCCGGCAGCATGATCCGCATATCGCCACCGGGATGGATTCGGACAGCCAGACACAGGTGCACCCCGGCCTCGTCCCCCTCGCCGTCATGCACCCACCGCCGCTGGATTCGGATCAGGCCGGACTCAAACGAGATCTCGTCCAAAACGTGCCAGTCATGCTCCATGCGGAGGCTCGCCTTCAGGCACAAATGATCTGCATCCGGTCGCGTGCACTCGGAATAGAATACCGGATAGACGGTCTCCGATACAGAAATGCCCCAGCAGCTCTTCGGGCTGATCTGCGCCACATCGACCCAATCGTCCACGACGCGGACTCGGGCCGTCATGCGGTACGTCCCCTTCTCCAGGGTCACCACAACCCGAACCGTGCCCGATGAATTCTCGATAAACAACTCAGCCAAAACATCGCCTCCACAACTCAAAGAGCATTCTTTCCTCCACCTATCCCTCCTCTGACATCCCCAGGAGCCGCATCAGGTTTCCGCCAAGGATCAACTGCTCCTGCTCTTCGGGAAGATGGAGGACTTTCACTTTTGCCATCTCGACATAGGGGTGCATAAGGGGGGCGTCCGATCCCCAGATCAGCTTTTCCGGCCCTGCGACCCGAACGGCATCCGCGAACTTCCAATAGCAATGGCTGTAGGAGAGATCGAGATAGACATTGGCCTTTCGCGAGGCCAAGTCAATGAATCTCTCGGCCAGGCGCTCGTCGTTGGGCGAGCCGAGATGCGCCACGATAAACGTCCCCTTGGAGAACATATCCGCCAGCGCCGTGATGACATCAATTCGACCGGCGACATCAACCAGGATGACGAACCCAAGCTCCACCGCATGGCCGACAACGGACCGAGCGGCTTCCACCGAGACGTCCTGCATCTCACCAAAGTGGAGCTTCAGTCCCTTCCAGCCGAGCTCTTCCCTCACCCGGTCCAACTCGCGAATGGCAAGCGCCTGTTCGTCGCAATTGACGTGCGCGAAGGGGATGAAGCGGTCGGGAAAGGCTTCGTGGCCCCTGCGCGTCAACTCGTTCGAGTCGTAGCACGGCAGGGACATGGCGAAGATGACCCCCTTGTCCACGCCGGCTTGATCGAGCTGGCCGACGAGAAACTCGGGTGGGACCTCCCGTTGGTACCGGTCGCCCCCTTTGAGATGCATATGGCAATCGATGATCATCTCGTCCACCTCATCCCGGATTGCCGATAAACCCGTCGCTGTAGAAAACGGGTTCGTAGTCATGTTCCGCGCACCATCTCACGGCCGTCTCGCAACGCTCGGCGTAGTCGGGCAGATACGCCTGATAGTCGGGATAGAAATACTGCTCATGGATCATCAGCTCCAGCACCTCGCCCTGATACGGGTTGGCTGCGACCTCGCCGAGGTGCGCCGGAATCTTCTCCGGCGGGAATGCGCCATTGTTGCACACGATGGCGTGGCGAACGAAAATAATATCTTCTTTCGTATCCTTCCAGTAGTCTCGCTGGCTCAAGTGTTCGGTATGCTCCCTGTCGAGGTAGTACGATACCTTCGGCCGCCCATCGTGGAGGACGAAGTATCCACACAGCCCATTGATGCCACGGTCGCGCACGGCGCGGCAGCCGTCCACGGTGGCCTCGCCCCAGTGAATCGTCGTAAACGTGTTCATCACCTCCTCGCCGGCGAAGCGAAGGATCTCGTTGACGACTTTGTCGTAATCCCTGGCAACTTCGTCGTAGGACGAATGGATATAGGGTTCATTCGGATCATTCTGCAGGGCGTGGAAGGTGAGCCGGAACCAATCCGCGTTGTCGGCCCACTCGCTTTTGTACTGGTCCGGCATCATGGTGAGATTAAAGTCGTCGCACTGGAAGTAGAGGTTACAGTTCGTCCTCGTGCCATAGGTGTCATGCAAGCGTTTCCACAGCGCCAGGAAGGGATTGTCGAAGATGGACTTGTAGTTGCTCCGCGCGAGGTCCCGCAGGAAGTAGATGTCATCGTCGAGAGAGAAGCGGTAGCGCTTGAACGAGTTTTTGTCGTACAGAACGAGGATCGAATCCGACTCGCCGTCGGCCTCGGCGATCAGCGTCGTCTCCTGCTCCTGCAAACGAATCGACGCGGAGAACTCTTCACCGTTCACCGTGGCCGATTGTCCGTTCACCGCGACGCTCGCGTCACTTGGGCATGTTCCCTTCACCGTGATATCGAGCCCTTCGGCCGTTTCCTTGCCATGCAGGCGATTGAGAATCGCCCCGTCGATCGGCTCAGTGATCTTGACACTCACTTGCTGTGCTCCTATTCGATTTTACGAATTTGTCATTGCGAGGAGACATCACGCGAAGCATGATGACGACGAAGCAATGACGCTGGCGAGAGGCCCCTACGAACCCAGCTTTCGTCCCACCTCGATCATCGCCCGCATGTTCTCCTCGGGCGTGTCGCGCGGCACCATCTCGCCGCTGCTGAAGATGAAGCGGTTGCCTTCTCTGGCTGTCGTGACGATCCGCTCAGCCTCTTTCTTCACATCTTCCACGGTACCGTTCTGCAACACATTCACCGGATCGAGGTTACCAGAGATCGTCATGTTCGGGGCGGTCTTCTTTGCCTCGCCAATGTCGATGTACGGTCCGACGCCGATGATGTCCAGCCCCAGCTCCGCCGCCTTCGCGATGTACGGCGGTTTATCTTCGCTGTTGTGTATGAACACAATCAGGCCAATGTCCTTCATCCTGCTCACGAGGCGCTTGCACGGGTCGAAGGCGAAGTTCGTGTACTGCTCCAGCGAGATCAGGTTGCTCATCGCATTGCAGTCGCCAAGCCAGACGGCGTGCGCCCCGGCGTCGTACTGCGCCTTTGCATACGCGGCGCCCATCTCGACAAAGAAGTCACATGTGTCCCGAAGCAGATCCACGTCGCTGAACATCAGCATCATCGCCTCGTCCAGGCCATACAAGAGACCGCAGGACGAATACGGCGCGGCCAGGCTGCCGCAGATGCAAGCCGTGTCGCCGAACTCATCGCGAAGCTTCCGCAGCGCCGCCATCTTGATCGGCAGTCGCCCGTCGCTCTGCATGTCCGGAATCTTCAGGCCATCGAGGGTCTCTCGCGCGGCAGGAAGATAGTCCTTCGTCGCGCGCAGGATATTTCCTTCGCCGACGCACCCCACACCCAGCGGTTCGAACTCGATGCAGTCGTCGATCTGGAGCCAGACCACATCATAGTCGAACTCCTTCGCCGCGGCGGTCCAGCAGGCGGCCATGGTGTCGGCATCAGAGATGATCTCGTTATATGTCCCTTTGTTGTACCACTTGACATCGAACTCCTCGCTCGCGGCGAAGATCGGCACACGACTCGGCGCGCCGCCGCCGATGATCGTCCGAATGTCATCCATTAACCCATCATATGCCATATATCATGCCTCCTCTTTCGAGTACTCGCCCTCCGGGACCATAGTCCCTACTCCGAGAACGAAGCAAGTATCGCTTATCCACCACAGAATGTCAACAAGCGCGGCCAAAACATATCTGCGTGCGCCATTGACCCGAACAGCCCGATGGCGTAAAATCACCGGCTGTCTTTTCATGGACCCATTGTCCTTCGACGGAGATGGAGACAACACATGGCCACATTTATCACCGCCCAAAAACTCATCACCGGCGCGGGCACGCTGGTCGACTGCGGGACGGAAAGCGCCCGCTTCGGCAAGTCTTGTCTTCTGGTCACAGGCAGAAGCTCCCTGCGAAAAGCCGGCATCACCGACCGGCTCATGGACCTGCTGGCGGAGCACAGTATTGCGGCCCACGTCTTCGATGGGGTCAACGCGGAGCCGACGCTGCACATGCTCGACGAAGGCCGGAAGCTGGTGCACGATCTCAACGCCGACTTCGTCATCGGCGCGGGCGGGGGCAGCGCCATGGACGCAGGAAAGGTCATCGCCGGCCTGGCTAATGAAGAGGCGCCATCCATCGAGTTCCACGAAGGGAAGAAAGTCGAGAAGCTCGGCATCCCGTTCATCGCTATTCCCACAACGTCGGGGACCGGCTCAGAGGTGACCAAAAACGGCGTCATCACCAACGGTGCGGCGCAAGTCAAGAAGAGTATCCGCGATGATGGTTTCATGGCGAAGGTGGTGATCCTGGATCCGGAGCTGACGATCCCCGTGCCTCCCGACATCACGGCCAACACGGGAATGGATGCACTGACCCAGGCGATTGAGTCGTACACATCCATCCACGCCACACCCATCACCGAGGCGCTATCCATCAAGGCGATCAGCCTGATCTGCCGGAGTCTTCCCGTTGTCTGCAAGAATGGAAACAACATCGACGCGCGGACGGACATGGCCTACGGGAGCCTGATGGCCGGTATGGCCCTGGCGAATGCCCGGCTCGGCGCTGTTCACGGCCTGGCCCATCCCTTAGGTGTGCGATATGGCATCCCTCACGGTCTGGTGTGTGGCGTGCTGCTTCCCCGGGTGATGCGACTCAACGCCGAGGCGGCCGGAGAGAAATACGCCAAGATCGCGAGGATGGTCAAGAAAGACGCCATCGAGTTTGTCGAGGAGCTTTCGGACAAGGTCGGCTTGCCAAAGAACCTGCGTGAGTTTGATATCTCACGGGAGGCCTTCGACGCGATCATCGAAGAGAGCATGCCCTCGGGTTCGCTCAAGGCCAACCCGAAGCCGATCACAGAGGATGACCTGCGGACTATTCTTGAGGAAATAACGTAATTGTTTCGCCAATAAAAATTCCCCCTATTGCAGCAAGAAAGGTGTAAATGAGAATTGCTTTTTCTCCATCGGTGTATGAACACGCGGCCTTCCTCTTGGGCAAGCGTCCGTGGGATGTCTCGCGCGATCAGGACATGCTCTGGAAGGCGCACCGGAAGGCATACCTGATGTATCGGCACGAGCCAATCGTCGTGGGCATAGACATTTACAACCTCGAGGTAGAAGCCTACGGCGCCGAGGTCCGCGAGCCGCAGGGCAACGGCATCCCTGCCGTCGAGACGCCTCTGTTCAATTCACTCGACGAAACCAAGTCCTTGGAGCCCTTCGATCCCGTGGAGGCCGGGCGAATCCCCATGGTAATCGACGTGGCCATGGCCCTCGCCGAAGAATTCGCGGAGGCAAGAGTGCTGGTTCCTCTTAGCGGGCCGTTCAGCATCGCCGTCAGCCTGCGGGGCATCAATGGCCTGCTCATGGACATTGCCACCGATCCGGACGGCGCGCGCGATTTCCTGATGCGTCTCGTCGAGGGGCAAGTGCGCTTCGCGGAAACGGTGGCGAAGGTGGACGATGTGGATGTAGCCTTTTTCGAATCCGCCGCGGCGCCGCCGCTTCTCTCCCCGATGCAGTTCCAAGAGGTCGAGCTGCCGGCGCTCAAGGAGACCATGCAGCGCGTGGGGGAGGTGGTGGGACATCCCGTGCCGTGCGTCATCGGTGGGAACACGGAGCCGATCATCGAGGACGTGCTTTCCACCGGCACGAACTACGTCATCTGCCCGGCGGAGACGGACCAGGAAAGGTTCATGGCGCACTTCGAGGACCGGAACGACATGACCGTGCGCGTCAACATGGATCCCGTGACGGTGGCCCAAGGGACATCAAGCAAAATCCTCTCCGAAATCGACCGGATTATCGAACTCGCGAAGGGCCGATCCAACATCCTGCTTGGCACGGGGGCCCTGCCCTATGAGACACCACCGGACAACGTAAAGCTGATCAAGCTCTATGCCTCAGGCAACCCGGACGACCTGAAACCACCGGGAATAGTTGAGTGAAACACTCCCTCGCCACTGCCATCTTAACGGCATTCTGTCTGGGTCGCGCCAGCCGAGCCGACGAGACCATGCCTCTCACTATCGTGGCCTTTGGCGACTCCACCACGGCGCCCCGTGCAACGATCCGGAAGGTTTATGCCCAGCGTGTTCAAGAGGAACTGAACAGACGAGGCGTCGCCGCCGAGGTGGTCAATGCCGGTGTGGGCGGCAACACGACCGCGCAGGCCCGGCGCCGGTTCGAGAAAGATGTGCTGGCCAAGCAGCCCGACTTGGTCATCATTCAGTTCGGCATCAATGACTCCGTTGTTGATGTCTGGCGCAAACCGCCCGCAACCAGATCACGTGTACCTGTTGATCGGTACGAAACAAATCTGCGATACTTCATTCACACGCTGCGGTCCCGAGGCGCGAAGGTCATCCTCATGACCCCCAACCCGCTGCGATGGACCAAGAAACTCAAAACCATGTACGGCAAGCCACCGTACGATCCGCGCGACCCGAATGGCTTCAACGTCACCCTAACCCCCTACGCGGAGGTGGTGCGGAAAGTCGCTCGCGAGGCGGGCGTTGCGCTCATTGACGTCTTCGCCGAGTTCACGGCCTATGGCCGTGTCGGCAATCAAACTGTGGACGATCTCTTGCTGGATGGGATGCACCCCAACGACAAAGGACACGCCATCATCGCCGGCCTTTTGACCGGGAAGACCCTGGAGAGGGTTAAAGCGCTCCACTCTCAGTGAGATCAATGCCCTGGCAAAACGACCGCATTGGCGGGACCGCTGTCTATTCTTCTGCCGCCACCTCGGACACGACCCGCAGGCGCTTGGAGTGATCCACGTCGGGGACGAGGAAGGGGTGCTTGTACTGCTCGGCGCGGCCGCGCTTCTTGATGTGTTCGGCGCGAAGGGCGTCGAAGGTGCCGGCCCCGATGAACTTCAGGACCATGTGGCCCAAGCGGCCGCTCTTCCGCTTGCTCTCATACTCCATATTCAGCGCGCGAAGGTTTCGCTCGACTGCTTTGAGGAAGTCCTTCCCCACGCCGTCCCGCAAGGCGCCGTCCTCGACATAGATCGAATAGTACGGCACCTCGTCCCAGGTGGGACTGACCTGGAATGTCTCCACCACAACACCAAGCTCCGCAACTACGGTCATGACGGCCTGGGTAACCTGACTCTCGGTGATCTTCTCGCCTGTGATGGAGGAGATGTGCTTCCCCTTGTTCAGGAAAGCGATAACCGGCGTCGCGTTAAAGAACCCGGTGACCTCCACGAGATCGTAGATGTTGTACCGGTACAGCCCTGCCGACGTCGTCAGAACGACAAAATACCGCTTGCCCTCTTCCAGCTCGTGACAAAGGAGCGTGTCAGGATGCTCTGCGTCCTCTTCCCCCTCCGGAATGAACTCGAAAAAGGCGCCTTGTATGTCCAGAATTCCTCCCCCCCCCTCGTCCTGATGGGGGATGGACATGCGCCCCTCGGAAGCCAGCAGGCCCAGATCGCGCACCGGGACATTGCCATAGTACTCTTCATAAAGCGGAAGGTACGACACGAGCGGCCCACCTTTCCAACTGGCAATGAGGGCGAGGTCGGGCCAGATGTCCCTCGGGTAGAGACGCCCGGCATCGGAGGCGATCTGCCCCAGTTCCCTCGCCCGTCGCGGATTCGGTCGGAGGTGGAGCCGCAGCGCGAGGCGGATGTCATTGGCCACATCGAAGGCGTCCGAGAGCGTGCCGTCGTGGATGTCCTTGACTATCTTCTCGTGATGGGTGTCCAGCGTCCGAGCGATGGTAATGACTGTGCTTGGATTCGGAGTGGACAGAAACGACACGCTGTGCCGGGCGGCAATTCGCATCAGGGTGTAGTACCGGGCCTCGGGATCGGTAATATCAAATACACATGTGGGCACGGCGTACATCGAGCGGCCGACAAAGTGCTGCGTCTGGGCGTGGAAGCCCGACATGGCGCCACAGGGCACTCCTTGCCGCGTGAAGCTCTCGCACATGGACGAAACGACGGGCAGGAGCTTCTCCGCCGGCATGCCCCTGTGGTCGAGGTAGGCAAAGGCGGCCCAAACCAGGGAACTGCGCTTGTACTCCCTGGCGAAGGATGTGGTAACCGGGATGTATTTCGGCGAGCCGGTCGTGCCGCTGGTCATGGAGAACATGATCAGCTTTTCGCTGGGGCCAAAGAGCGCACGCATGTCTCCTTCCTTGACGCGATCGATATACGGACGGAAGTGCTGGTAGTCGCCCAGCTCCACGTTCCGCCGAAAGTCCTCGACCGTTCTGATCTTGGAGAAGGAATGGTCTCGGCCGAACTTCGAGTCCCGGTTGCGCTTGATTTTCTCCAGCAGGGTCCTTTTTTGCACTTCGGCAGGGGTCTTGGTCGCCTCTGCAAAGACCCCGTGAAACCTTTTGGCGCGGCGCTCCGCAATGGGGAAAAGCAATCTTATTAACAGGGAGTTTGGCATAGCTCAGTAAGTCAGCACTGCTCTGCACGCATCGAAAACCATATCGGACGTCAGCAATTCCATACAGCGATGGTCCGTCCGGCACACCTTCTCCTGGCACGGACCGCAGTCCACATCCACCCGCACCACCACCCCCCGCTCCAGTGGGGTATCGGTATAGAGCGGGCTGTTCGGGCCCATGAGCGTGACCACAGGCCGGTCAAACGCAACAGCGAAGTGCCGGGGGCCCGAATCCAGTGTAACAAGAATCGCGCAGCGTTTCACCAGAGATTTCAGATGATCCAGCTCCAGCGGCGGCTTGCCCGCCGCCAGATTGATTCCTCTGCGCTTCATCCGAGAGCAGATTTCATCCGCTGTGGAGACCTCCTTTCGGCTGCAGCTTACGCACACCTGGAAGCCGTACTCGTCCACCAGCCGGTCGCCGACCTCCGCAAAGCGGCCCGAGGCCCAGCACTTGCTCGGCCCGAAGGACGCTCCCGGGTTCAGGAGCGCAATCGGCCTGCCGAGGTCCACACCCCGCAGCCGAAGAAGACCATCCGTCCGCCGCTCACATTCTTCGGAGACAAACAGCTCCGGCCTGCGGTCGCAAATCGTGCACCCGATCCGTTCGCACAACCGGAGGTAGTAGTCGCCCATATACGTGGGCAGGAACTTCCCGTTCCGCGCAAGGCGCGGGATCGCGTCGGTAAGAAGCCAGCTTCGTCCGTCGCGGGCGTAGCCCACCCGCCGCCGGGCCCCGGCCAGCCGGGCCTCCACAGCGGTCTTCAGGGAGTTCGGCAGGACAATCGCCACATCGAACGGCTCCCGGCGAAGGCGCCTGGATACCGCCAGGATAGCGGGGAGACTGGACAGACCGCCGGCGTCGTCACACGGGACAACATCGTCGAACCACGGTGCGTCGTCGATGATCTTCTTCACGTACGGGCGAATGGCGAGGACGATGCGCGCGTCGGGGAAGCTCTCCCGCACACATCGGAAAGCCGGTGTCGCCATAACAACATCCCCTACCCAGTTGGGAGATCGAATTAGGATGCGCCCAAAGGAACTCATCCAAACACAGCCTTCTCGACCATCGCACACAGGGCGTGGCCGATGGTGATATGGACCTCCTGGATGTGGCAGGTCTCCTTGGCGGGAATAATCAACGCCAGGTCGCTGCATGTCTTCATCTCGCCGCCGTCCCCACCGGTGAAGCCGATCACCTTCGCGCCCTTTTCACGGGCAAGTTTCGCCGCGGCAACGACATTCGGCGAGTTCCCGCTCGTCGTGATGGCGATCACGACATCATCCTTCTCGACCAGGGCCTCTACCTGTCGGGTGTAGACGGCGTCGAAGCCGTAATCGTTGCCGACGGAAGTCAGCACGGACGTATCCGTCGTGAAGGCCACGGCGGGCATGCCCTTTCGCTCCATCTGAAAGCGCCCGACCAGCTCGCCGGCGATGTGCTGTGCATCGGCCGCGCTGCCGCCGTTGCCGAAGAGATAGATTCGATGACCGCTCCGGATCGCATCCGCCATGAGGGCCGCCGCCTGCTCTACCACCTTTGCCCCGCCGTCCGCCAGGAAGGCCAGTTTCGCCTCCACACTCTCCTCGATGTACTTCTTCGCATCGGTCATTTGTCTCGGTTCAGCTCCAGGATTCGTTGAATGATGTTTGTCGTCGAAACCCCCTTGGACAGCGGCGTCAGGATGACCTTCCCGCCGCGCCTCTCTACAAACTTCTGACCCACGACGCCCTTTTCGCGCCAGTCCTCCCCCTTCACCAGAACGTCCGGCTTTACCCTACGGATCAGCCTCGCCGGCGTGGGCTCGCCGAAAAAAACGATGTAGTCCACACTCGCCAGGCCGGCCAGCACGCGGGCCCGGTCGTTCTCGGACATGACAGGGCGAGACTTGCCCTTGATCGCGCGGACAGACCGGTCGGCGTTCAGACCGACCACGAGCACATCCCCCTGGCCCCTGGCAAACTCGAGGTACTGCACATGGCCCGGGTGCAGCAGGTCGAAACAACCGTTCGTGAAGACAATCGTCTCGTTGCGCTGCCGATAAACCTTCAGGATGTCCTCGATCTCGTCCTGGGAGACGATCTTGTCCGAAACGTCCCGCCGCTGCAGGTGCAGCTCCCGAATGATTTCCTTTCGGCTGACGGGCGCAACACCAACCTTGCCCACCTCGATCCCCGCCGCGACATTCGCCAGCTTCGCCGCGGAGATGGCGTCGGCCCCCGCCGCCATGGCAAGTCCCAAGACACTGATCACCATGTCGCCCGCGCCGGTAACATCCGCCACCTCTCTCGGGGCGGTCTCGATTCGGGTCGCCCTGCCGGCCTTCGGACACACCACCATGCCCTCCTTGTCCAGGGTCACGAACACGTGCTCAAATCCGTGACGCCGAATCAACTCCTGGCCGGCTTCGGAGGCGGTCTTGATGGTCACTGACATCCCTGTCGCCATCTGTGTCTCAAACCGGTTGGGCGTGATGGCGGTCGCCCCCTGATAGACCCCGAAATCCTCTTGCTTGGGATCGAGAAGCACCGGGATGCCTTTCCCCCGCGCAGTGTCAAACACGGCCTTAAGGGTCGCACGGGACAGAAGCCCCTTGTCGTAGTCCGCGACGACAACGACATCGCAGGACGGCACGGCGCGTTTGATGTGCTTGATGAGCCGTGAGCGGAGTGTCGCCGGGATCTCGTGCGTCTCCTCTTCGTCCACCCGGAGGAGATGCTGTTCCGCGCGATGGGCCGATTGCACATAGCCGCGGTATCGCGTCTTAACCGGCGTGGGCCGGTCCCTGTCGGAGAGGATCGCCTGGGTGGATGCGCCGGCCTGCCGCAGCGCATCCTTGAGCGCCGCGCCCGCGTCGTCGGCCCCCACAACGCCGCACGCCACCACATTCGCGCCCAGATGACATAGGTTCAGCATCACGCACCCGGCGCCGCCAGGGCGGGCATTGTCCTCAGTGTTCTCCACCTTGAGCACCTGGATGGGGGCCTCGGGGCTGATGCGGTCCACGCGGCCAAAGACATACTTGTCCAGCATCAGGTCCCCGATGACAAAGATCTTCGGTCGGCCGATGTGTTCCAGGAGTTCGATGAGGCGCCCGGGCACGTCGTTCCCTCCTACCCTTTCCCGAGTTTCTGGAGAACCATCATCCGCAGCAGGGGCAGCATAATTTCGTGGTGGCCCGTAATGGCGCAGGATACGCCGCCGGGCCGACTCAACACATTCTGGCTCGGCCGGTAGTGTTGGAGCATGTCCATGTTGACGGAGAGGAAGTCATCGATCTCATGGCCAAGGTTCCGCGCCACCGTCAGGGCCTTCAGGAACACCTCCGGCATGATTACGGCCGACCCGACGTTCAACCACACGCCGCTCTGGAGGTCGCTCACTACGGAGCAGAGAAGCCTGAAGTCCAGCATCGTGGCCGCACCCAGCTTGTCGGCCGGGATGTTCGGGTGCATGTGCACTACGTCCGTTCCCATTGCGACGTGCACCGTCGCGGGTATCTCGTGCTTGGCTGCGGCCGCAAAAAGGCTGTGCTTCGCAAACTTGCACCGCCGTTCGCGGATCAGTTCCCCCAGCGCTCGGCCCAGGCCCCAGCCCTCCTGATCGGCAAGGTTCGCCGCCTCGGCCATGGCCTCAGCCGTTTCCCTCGACGTACCGAACTTGCCCGTTTTCAGGCCGCTCCCCACATCTTCAGATGTTGCGCCAATGAGTGCGACCTCGAAATCATGGATGGCGCAGGCGCCGTTGCCTGAAATCGAGGTGATGAGGCCCCGTTGCATCATGTCGATGATGATCGGGGTGCATCCGCACTTGATGACATGAGCGCCGAAGGCAAGGGCGATCGTCTTCCCCTTGCGATGCGCCCTGGCAATGCCTTGAGCCACTTGGCGCAGGCTATGCGCGGCGAGGACGTGGGGCAGCGACTTCTCGAAACCGGCAAAGGAGTCACCAACCGCCGGCTTGCCGAACATACCCACGTCCACGAGATTGCGTCGTTTCCTGATCGACCGGGTCTTGAGTTTGCCCAGATCGATCGGCGAATATTTTTTGCGCTTCTTGCTCATACTCTGCCCTTCTCGGCCTGCTGCGCTTCGAGTTCTTCAGGGGGTCGGGTCTTCCACCGGCGGTGGTTCCACAGCCACTGCTCGGGACGGCGGCGGATGTGCTCCTCAAACTTTTTCGCATAGGCCTGCACAATGCGGTGCACATCCTGCTCTTCGTTCCCCGTTCGCACGGGATAGATGGGGTCTTCGGCGATAACGGTGAACCGGAACCGATGGCCGCGCCGATAGCAGAACCCGGGAACCACGGGCACATTAAATCGCAGCGCCAACACGGCCGGCGTGGGATACCAGGAGCATTTCCTGCCGAAGAACTCCACAAAGATCCCCTTGTCGCGGGCATCTTGGTCCACGATCATACCCAGGAATTTGCCCTCCTTCAGCGTCCGCATAAAACCTCGGAGCGCCCCTCGCTTGTCCTCTACCTGGCGGCCCATATCCGCGCGGTGTTTCTTGACATATTCATCGAGGAGCGGGTTATCAAGGGGGCGGGCGACCGTGTGGAGCGGGTGGCCCATGAGATACATGAGATAGGAGTTGATCTCCCAGTTCCCGAAGTGCCCCGTCACGAAGATGGCGCCGCTGCCGGATGCGATGAGAGCGTCCACGATGTGCTCGTTCTCAAACTGGATATACCTGCCGACGGTGTCCCGCTTCAGGATATCGGGCATCTTGAGCACCTCAACGCCGACCATCACCATGTGCGCGTACACCCCCCTGGCAATACGTCGGACTTCCCGTTCACTCATCTCATCACCGAAGGCTTGACGCAGGTTGTCAATCGCCACGCGGCGATGTCGGGCATGGAGAAGGTAGACAATGGGGGAAATGCCCCGTGCCACGGCCAGAGCCGCCTCTATGGACATCGCCCGAAACACCATAAAGACGATGCGGAAGGCGTAGTATTCAAGATACATGGTGATGCCGCGTTTCTTGGCCATGGTCGGGTACGTCGCTCACAGGTTCAACACGTTGTTCTGCAGTTCCGCCGCCCCCTGCACCACCACGATTTCAATCTTCAGGACGAGCAGCGGGAGAGAGTCAACCGCCGACACTCCGAGAAGTTTCACACCATCCTTCTGGGTCGTAATCACCGCCCCCACCCCGGCCTCCTGGGCCTCGCGTTGAATTCTGCTCAGGTCTTCCGGTGCGTACTGATGATGATCGGAAAAGACGGAAAGTCCCATCACCTTCGCGCCGGCCTTCTCCAGTGATATCCGAAACGACTCCGGGTTGCCGATGCCGCAGAAGGCCCATATCTTGCGCTGGGCCAGCCACTCGACGGGCTTCTTCTCCGTGTTGTCGGTACTACTCAGCTCGATCGCCTTATGTATGGCGATGATGACCGGTTTGCCCGGGGCGAGGGACTCAATGCGGGCGCGGAGCGCCTTCAGGTCATTCAGGGAGACTTGGTTGCTACGCGTGATGACAATGGCATTCGCCCGGGCCAGCGCCTCAATCGGTTCCCGCAGCAGACCGCGGGGGATCACGTATTCATTGCTGAACGGATTGAGCGCATCGACTACGATGATGTCGATATCACGCCGGATCCCAAAGTTTTGGAAGCCGTCATCGAGAATGATACAGTCCATCATATTTCTCGCGATTGCGTCGCGCAAAATCCGGATGCCGTCTCCCTTTTTCATGTACTGCGGCACCTCGGGCAGGTTCTGCCGGAGCAGGAGGCATTCATCGGTCACAGGTCCCTCTTCCGTGTCCCAGGCATGGTACCCGCTGCTCAGGATCGCCGGCCGCCGCCACCTTTTGGCCACCATCTTCGCCGCCAGCTCCACCATGGGGGTCTTGCCCGTGCCGCCGCAGGTGATGTTTCCCACGCTCACAACCGGTATGGCAAACTTTTCGGCCGGCGAGAATCCCTTCCGATACAACCAAAGCCTGAACTTTACCGCCCAGATGTACGGCCACATGAGCAGCCATGTCAGCCCGCGAATGAGCTTGTGGCGTATCCCCGGGGCGTTCTCAAGAGTCGCCCTCAGGTAGGCCCTTCTTAGCTTCTGCAGGAAATCCTTCATGTCCAACTTCCTTGGCCGTCGCTCGCCTTAACGCCGCACATCCCATGAGTTTAGGGTGTGACACAAGTCGCCATAGCACAATAGGTTATCACAAGCACTCAGCCGTGTCAAGCACAATCGAAGGTATCCCCCCTACCGGGCGGAGGCAGTCGGGTCCGGCCTTTTGTCCATCTGTTTCTTCACGTCTTCCAGTCGGCGAATGATGTCTCGAACGATCAGTTCGGAATCTTCGCGAAACGAAAGGTCGGGGATGAAGTAGGTACACGCCCTGGACAGCATGATATTGAGGCCCTTTTCCTGGTTCCGCCGAAAGTCGGTGCGGAGACCGATGATCGCCTTCTCCCGGGCATAGGCATAGCCGACCTCGAAGGCCGTGCCGCTGTCGCAATCGGACCCATCCAGCACGGCCACCAGCACGTCACTTCGGTCGATTTCTTCAACACATCTGGCGAACAACTCGCCGAAATGCCGCCGGTCGTTGAATTTCCTCGATATTTTAAAATCCTGCGGCAGGATCACAATGGCGCCGGGCATGCCCTTCTTGATGCCATCCGCGATCTCTCGGTTCCATCGCCGTTCGAATTGTGTAAAAAGCGGAGACGCGAGGTAGATTCTCAATCCACACACCCTGTCACGAAAACGAGACTGCACTTGACAGCGCCATTATGCCCCTTCGCGGCGGCGACGTCAAGAGAAGATTCGCCGGTCGAGAGCAACACATTGACACCTACGCCCCCCTGTGGTAGCATACTCGTGGAGAGAATCGAGAAGGAACCCAGATGGACTTCGCCAAAGCGCTCCAGATCGTAACGAAAGATATCCATGGCGCACTCGGCAGCATGGACCCCGCTGCGATGGAGGCCCTGGCCGATCTTGTCGTCAAGGCCAGGCGCACCGTCGTTGCCGGGCAGGGGCGCTCCGGGCTGATTGCGCGGGCGTTTGCCATGCGCCTGACGCACCTGGGCATCTCGGCCCACGTCGCCGGGGAGGTCACTACGACCGCTGTCGGCAGAGGCGATCTGCTCGTCGCCATCAGTGGCTCCGGTTCGACCGGGATCACGTGCCACATTGCCAAGAAGGCCCGGGCCGCCGGCGCCGCGACTGCCTGCTTGACCGGCAGCCGGGGCGCTCGCCTGTCACGCATGTCCGATCTCGTCGTGTTCGTTCCCGGGCTGCCCACAGCCAAGTCCCGGCGCCCACCCCAAAGGACCACTGCTCAATTCGGGGGCACGTTGTTCGAGCAGTGCTCTCTGATCCTGCTCGATGCACTGTGCCTCTTGTTGATGGAACGGCTCAAACAGTCGCGCTCGAAGATGCTCTCTCGGCACTCGAATCTCGAGTGACGGCGGCGGGCTTCGCCGTGTCGAGACAATTAAACGCTTGAAAGAAAACGCGGAATGTGTCATATTGCTCAGGGGGCGGGCAAAGCGAACGGCGGTACGCAACCGAGGATTTCAGCCTGCCGGAGGATAATCAATGACAGACGAAAAACGCAGGGCCGCGCGAATCACATTCAAGGGATTGGTTCATTGCGAGCAAGTGGATGTCTCGCGCTTGAGCCATAACGAAACCATGGGCCGGACCCTGGACATCAGCGAGGGGGGTATTCTTCTGGAAGCCCAACAGCACTTTCCCCTCCTCTCGCAAATCGACTTCGGTGTGGCGCTCGGCGACGAGATCATCGACGCAAAAGGGAAGGTGATCCACCTTTCGCAGAAAGAAGACGGCAAGATCCACATGGGCATCCAGTTCGTGGAGATGAGCGAACCGGACAAAGAGAAGCTTCGCGAATACTGCCGAAAAAAGCAAGATGGAGAGGAGAAGAGCAACCAGTAGGCGCCCTCTACGCCTACCCGCAGAGCGCTTCACATGCCGCTTGTCTTGGTTCCTTTTGCTCGCCCTTTTCTCGAAGCGGACTGCCCATTTGCGCCGTGTTCCGATCCGGCCTGGGTCGTGACGCGCGACCAATTGACCCCCATATCATCCCCCTTCCTCCCCTTACCGCGGCACGGAGAGTTGGCATCCAGACGGTAGTTTTTCTTGAGAAGGGGATCGGCGTTGATGGAGTGGCCGTCACACTTCTTGGCTTTCCGCAGTTTCGCCAGGTGTTCCGCCAGAACGTTCGGCGCGGATGGCTGGCCATAGGGGGGGGGCGCAGCGGCGTCTGCGGCGCTCGGCGCCTTCCAGAAACAGTTGTAGTCGCAGCGAAGGTCCATCCGCCTCGGCATAGTCTGCCCGCGGAGGAGATCGCCAACGCCGACGAAGATGCTGTTGCGCACGGAGAACGCAAGCAGGTCGGGTGGGTCTTTCATGTCTTTTCGTCGATAGACTGTAAACCCGTAGCTGGCGTTTTTCACCACGTTGTTGTGGAACACCACGTAGGGAATCTCGGACGACTCAGAGAGCATCACCGTAGCGTACACATCCTGAAACACGCAGTCGCGAATCTCGGTCTCCTCGTGGTATGAACCCCGCATGATGCCGTACCTCAAGTGGACGAACGTACACCCACGCACGTCTAACCCACCGGAGTAACCGCCGATTCCCGATACCTTCTTCGACCTGTGCCCCACCAGAACCAGATTGCGAATGGTCCAATCGGGACCGGCATACAACAAGTAGTTGGTGTAGTTCTTCGGGTCCTCGTCGGCCGGCCACCGAACACCGGCCCTCTTGCCGTTGGCCACTCGGATCGTCACATTGCGCTTCCGGTTGATGCGCTTCTCCTCCGGGTCTTCGCTGTTCCAGTTGCCGATATTCCCCTCGTCGTAGATGTGGCTGTCCTGGATCTCCACAATTCCGCCGTCTTCCACGGCCATCAGGGCCTGTCGAAGGGTCTTGAAATTCGCCGTCCCGTCTCTGCTGACGGTCACGAAACTCGGATCGGGGCGGCTCTTTTCCCACTCCTCAAGCCGCTTCCCCAGCCTTTTCGCAATTTCTTCGTCCGATCCCCAACCTTCCGAGGGGGACGTCTCTTCCTCTTGTTTCTGAGCAACCGGCGCTGGCGGCTTGGGCTTTTCACCCGCCCAGCGGCCCGTCTGGATGTACCACTTGGCGATGATGAGAACGATGAGAAGGGAACAACTGAATACCGAAACGATGAGCACAGGCGGCAACTCACGTTTCTGCTTCACACGAGAAGACTGAAAGCCATTGTCCGGGGGCTTCGCTGCCTCACCCACCCAGTCGTCGATGGGGCGGTCCTCCTCCCGCTCCTCGTCTCCAACCAGATCCGCCTCCTCTGCCGCAGCAGACGGCTCCGGCGCCGGCTGGGCCACAGGAGCGGCCACCTGGACAGGCTCGAGATCCAGCACCGTCTGCTCCGCCATTTCCTCGGCTTGTTTGTATTCGTCCTCCAGAGGGGGCGGAACCTCCTCGGCTTCAGACAACTGAATCTTCTGACCACATGCAGGACAGGTGACTTCCCCACCCGGGGGAAGGGAATCAAACTGCATCCTGCACCCACACTCCGGGTTTGTGCACTCCACGTCAATCGCCATGTACAACTCCGTCTCCAGGCCCCGGCCGCCCCCATCGTCAGGCGGCAGCCGATCCGGGCCCTATACTGGCATCCCGGTGACAATCCCTTCAAAAACAAGCCTGCCATCCACCACCCCCTGCGTCTCGAAGACGGCCCGTCGCCTCTTCAATTCGACATTCTTGGCTATGATAATCAGACGGTCCCCCGGAACCACGGTCCCCCGAAATTTGACCTTGTCAAGCCCCCCGAACCCGAGGAAACGGTCGTCGTTCGTGCACCGCTTGTAGTAGTATGTACACGCCTGGGCCGCGGCCTCGGCCATCAGCACCCCGGGCAGCAGCGGCCTGCCGGGGATATGGCCGCGAACCCAGAACTCGTCGTCCCGAACGTTCTTGTAGGCGACAACATAGCGATTGTCGGTATCAAATTTTATGATACCGTTGATCTGCTCCATCTCATAGCGCTGGGCGTTGCACTCCCGGACGCCCTCAATGGACACCTCCACCTGGCTCAGGTCAATCTCATCAAGGTCTACCAGCAGTTGTGGGGGCATAAGTCGTCCTCAAGAAAACAGTTGGCATCACACAGTACTCTGTTGGCGCTCAGATCGAAATCAACCCCAGGCTACGAAATTTTATTCTACCTCCCCTCCTATTATTTTGTCAACCAAAAATTGTGCTGCACAGTAGGACCACAGCCACGGAGGGGGGTAGCCGCAGGCCTTATCTGCGGTCTTCGTTGCAGGTGTCGTACCGCCGAAATCCCGCACCCGCAAAGGAGGCGGCCACAGAAGATGCGGTTTTCAGATAGGTCCTAAGGGCATTTTCAGCGCATCTCCACAATATGGGAGTCAGATTGTCGTAAATGAATTTGCCACGATGTAAAAAACTCTCCGGTCAGGCGGGGGCGTGACACGTTCATCCGGATTTAACATGAGAATTTCCCGAACTCCTGACTCGAAGCAACGTCTAAGAGTTATAGTCAGATGAGGTAGAACGGGGGGGCACGGGGATTAAATTTATTTAATGTGGTTTTTGCGGAACATTCGGCAAGAAAAATGCGTATAGAGCTATAGTGAGGCGTACAAGTGGGTGGTTTTTCTCATTATGGCAACACTGGAGAAGGAAATTGAGACCGCGAAGGAGACGCAAGGGACTTGCTCCCGGAGGAGAGCTGCGCAAGATGCGCCGCTGCCTCTCCTGTGACCGGATGTTCATGTCGTCCGGCCCCGGCAACCGGCGTTGCCGCCGGTGCGCCAAGGAACTGGCCAACGTGACCCCCGGCAGAACGGTTCGCTGTACGCTGCAAAGCGTGCGATTCATGGGCGTTCGGGACTCGGAGCTTGTTCGTGACCTGCTTTCTGATGAAGATTGAAGCCCCCATACAGAGCCAGTCTGCCAGCACATTCCCCGCGGCGACCGGCGTCGCCACTTGACCCCGGTCGCCCGGGGAGTTTCTGTACACGCCATAAATCAATTGCACATTTCCATCGCTATGGTATATTGCCCGGGTAATAGTCCACCCCCATAAGAAGGTGGCGTCTACAGAGCGTTGTTCTCGCGAAAGTGAGGAGCTGTTGTGCAGCACTTTCTCGGCATTGATGTCGGTACCCAAGGCGCTCGATGCATCGTGGTCGATAAGCAGGGATCCATTGCGGCCAGCGCATCCCGGCCCTTCGGCTCCCACGCAACCCTCACCCGGAAACCCGGCTGGCACGAGCAGAACCCCGAACAGTGGTGGCGCGCCACCGCCACATGTATCGCGGACGTCCTCGCCGAGCTCGGCAAGAGGAACATCCCCCCCGACTACATCCGCGCCGTAAGCGTCGATTCGACCTCGGGAACCATCCTCCCCATAGACGCCGCAGGACGACCCCTCCGCCCGGCCATCATGTACAACGACGCACGCGCCGAGGCCGAGGCCGCAGCGATCAACCAGGTCGCCGCTCAACACTGCCGGCAGCACGGCTACCGATTCTCCTCCTCCTACGCCCTCGCAAAGATTCTCTGGATCAAGAACAACGAACCTTGCATCTTCGACCGGGCCCATCGCTTCATCCACGCCACCGATTACATCATCGGCTGCCTTACCGGCGACTTCGCGACCACCGATCTCTCCTCCGCCCTCAAGACCGGATGCAACATCTTCCAGAGCAACTGGCCCCGATTCATTCCGTCCGATCTCGGCATCCCCCTGGAAAAACTCCCCGATATCGTCAAGCCCGGGACGCTCATCGCCAACCTCTGCCTCGCCTGCACCCAGGCCACCGGTTTGTCCCTCCGAACCAAGGCCGTGGCCGGGGTCACCGATGGCACCGCCGGTTTCCTCTCCTCCGGCGCATCCCAAGTGGGCGACTTCAACTCCACCCTCGGCACCACCCTCGTCGTCAAGGGCATCGCCGAGAGGATCGTTATCGACCCGGAGGGCCGCCTCTACAGCCACCGCCACCCCTCCGGCTACTGGCTCCCCGGCGGCGCCAGCAACGTCGGCGGGGAATGCCTCGCCCGACAGTTCGCCGACAGCAACCTCGCCGAGATGGACAAGCAGGCGATTCAAATCTCCCCTACCGGCCTCCTCGCCTACCCTCTCGAACGCACCGGCGAGCGGTTCCCGTTTGCGAAAAAAGACGCCAAGGGCTTCCTCATCGGCAACCCCAAAAGCGAGACGGAGCGATACGCTGTCCTCCTCGAAGGCGTCGCCCACGTGGAACGGATGTGCTACGACCTGTTGACCGGTCTTGGGGCCGATGTTAGCGACCGCATCTTCGCCACCGGCGGCGGGTCGAAAAGCCGGGAGTGGCTGCAGATCCGGGCCGACATCCTCGACCGCCCGATGGTCCGGCCGGCTGTCGCCGAGTCGGCCTTCGGGTGCTGCCTGCTGGCCGCATCACACGCGGCCTACCCCAGTCTGAACACCGCGACTCGAGCCATGGTCCACTTCGCCGAGGAGATCGAACCCCGGCCCGGCAAGGTCCCCGCCTATGCCGAGCGGCACGAGGCATTCAAAGCGGAGTGCCGACGCCGGGGGTACATCCCGTAGCCCCGGACGCCGTCCCGCCTGACCCACCGGCAGGGCCGCCGCTCAGTCGGGATCATCGCACGGGCGCGGCTGTGAACCGTCGTCCGGACTCGCCTCGCACGTTTCCTTGCGCTCGGCGTCGTTCAACGGGCAGACGCCGGGCTGGCCGCAACTGCAACCGGGCGTTTTGCCCGTGACCGAGCGATAGAGCCGCCGACCTGTCAGCAGGAAGGCAACGACCACAATCAGACAGACGACAATTGTTTCCGTCATCGTTCCTTCCCCTATCCAACTCCAAGACCAAGCAGAACCCCCGTCTGGTAGACGACCAAGGTGATGACGTAGGCGAGGAGGGTCAGGCCGCCGAGCTGCAGGAGCGCCCACCGCCAGGCGCCCGTCTCCGACCGGGTAACGGCGATGGTCGCAATGCACGGCGCACTGATGAGACAGAAGATCATGATGCAAAAGCCCACGAGGGGCGTGTAATTCTGCCGGAGCTGCCGGCGCAACGTCTCCGACCCTTCGTCGGCCTCGCCCACGGCGTAGACAATCCCCATCTGTGCCACAAAAACCTCCTTCGCCGCAAAGGCCCCGACCAGCGCCGTGCCGATCTTCCAGTCGAAGCCGAGGGGCTTGAGAACGCAGGCCAACCTGCGCCCGATGCGGCCCGCCACGGAGTAGGCCAACTCCTCCGCCCTCATCCCGTTTTCGATCCGGGCAAGTGTGTTGTGATAGGGCTGTTCCACGTCCTCGCGATACTTGATGGCGGCGGCATAGAGACCAGAGTCGGTTTCTTTCGTGCGACCCAACGCATAATGTCGGGTGATTTCGAGGGCGGCATGGTGGGCGGAATGCCCCCGGAGGTTTCCCTCTCTAACCGTCCTGTCGAATACGCCATGGGCGCGCTCGACGATATTTTGCATTCGCAAGAAGCGCGCCAGTACATCGCCGTTCGGCGATTTCGTCAGCTTTTTGATCGTCGCGTCATGGTTCTCCTCGGCGCGTTTAAACCCCGGTTGGTTCTCGAAATACTTCTCCTGCTCGGCCGCCATCGCCAGGTCGGCCTCCGCCGCCTTGAGCAGCAGACCCGAGTCCGCCGGGAGGCCGAGATCGCCATTGAGCCCCTTGACCCCGCTGAGGAACCTGGCCCGGGCCTCCGCTTTCATCGCCCCGTAATCCCGGTCGAACCTTGTTTTCCTGGGGTAGCTTGTCATCGCCCACAGGACGATCGACACGCCGAGAATAATCGTGCCCGCCTTGCGCAGGTAGAGCCACGCGCGCGTCCACATGTGAATCAGCACGCCCTTGATCGTGGGGATGCGGTAGGGCGGCAGCTCCATCACCAGCGGCGTCGTCTCGCCGCGAAAGAGGGTTGACCGCAGCACCCGGGCGCACGCGACAGCCACCAAGATGCCGATGACGTAGATCAGCCAGAGCATCCGCCCGTGCCATGCCTGCGGGAAGAAGGCCGGGATGATGAGGGCGTAGATCGGCAGCCGGGCCCCGCAACTCATGAGCGGGATGATCAAGATTGTCGTCAGCCGGTCGCGCCGCGTCTCGATGGTGCGCGTGGCCATGATGGCCGGTACGGAGCATCCGAAGCCGATGAGCATGGGGATGAAGCTTTTGCCGTGCAGTCGGATCCGGTGCATGAACTGGTCCATGATGAAGGCCGCACGGGCCATGTAGCCGGAATCCTCGAGAAGCGAAATAGTGAAAAAGAGGAGGAGGATG
Organism: Planctomycetota bacterium; assembly: GCA_013152475.1. Taxonomy (GTDB): domain Bacteria; phylum Planctomycetota; class Brocadiia; order JAADGH01; family JAADGH01; genus JAADGH01. The sequence goes on along the minus strand of JAADGH010000247.1, from coordinate 8,017 downwards.
TTCGGCAGGAACACAATAACCCCGCCGACGCCGCCGATGATTCCATCAACCAACAGGGACTTCAGCGCGCTCTCGCTGCCCCTGGGCCAGCACCGTGTAATCACACCGCCAAGCCATCCAAAGAACGACTCGATCCATCCCATGGGCGGGTCGCCGACGGTGAAGGTGAGCTTGAAGACGAAATACATCATGACCAGAAAGATCGGCAGGCCGAGCAGGCGGTTCGTCAGGACCATGTCGATCCTGTCCGACGTCGTGTGCCGAATCTCCGCCGTAATGCGCACGGCCTCCTGACACGCACCGGAGATGAAGCCATAGCGCCGCTCGGCGATGACAATCTCGGGGTACTCGCCGAAGATCGTCTGCAGGTGGGCCATGCTCTTGCCGGCGGCGGTCAAGATCGGGTCTGGGTCGGCGGCGGCGCGCTGGACTTTGTCCGTCACGTCGGCGTCGTTCTCGATGAGTTTGATCGCCAGCCAGCGGGGAAAGTATTTCTCCGTTAGGCCCGGGGCGGCCTCGATCAGCCTTTCGAGTTTGCCGATCTCCTCCTCGATCTCGCGGCCATAGTTGACGTGGAAGCGCACCTCCTCGTCCGACTGCGCGGCCTCGATCACCACCGCCTTCAGCCCCTCCATGCCCTTTTCCTTGTGACCCACGGTGGAGACGACCTTTACACCGATGAGGCGGGACAGGCGGTCCAAATCGACCTGGAACCCACGGGCCGAGGCCACGTCGCTCATGTTGAGGTCGAGGACCACGCGCGCCCCGAGCTCCATGAGCTGAACAGAGAGGTAGAGATTGCGTTCGAGGTTGGACGCATCGACGACGTCGATCACGACATCGGGCCGTTCGTTCAGGATGAAGTCGCGGGCCACAACCTCGTCAAGGGTGTTCGCGGTCAGGCTGTAGGTCCCCGGCAGATCCACGATGTGCATCGTGATGCCGTCATAGATACACCGGCCCTCCTTCTTCTCCACCGTCACACCGGGGTAGTTGCCGACGTGCTGGCGTGCGCCGGTAAGGCTATTGAAGATCGTCGTTTTGCCGGAGTTGGGATTTCCCGCAAGGGCGATGAGTAGCTTTTCGCTCATGCGAATGAGTGCCTATGCAATCAACGAACCATGATCTTGTGCGCCATGCCCGGGCTCAGGGCGATGCGCATCCCCCGCGCCGCAACGAGAAAGGGGCCTGGCGCGCCCCGGTTCACAACACGGAGTTTCGCGCCGGGGACAAAGCCCAGTTCGGTGAGCCTGTGCCTCACCCCCCGGCCGCCGCTTACATCCACCACTTCCACGTCCTGGTTCGGCGTCGCCAGGCTCAGTGGATACGACTCGTTGTTCATGGTATACATCACTCCCTGCAGACAAATATACTGGCCGCCTCGTCCATGCGAAGGGCCAGGTGATATCCGCGAATACGAATGTCGACGGACTCGCCCCCCGAGGCGACATTCTCCATCTCGATCAGCGCCCCCTTCGCCACGCCATGCTCGGCGATGCGCTTTCGCATGGTCTTGTCCCCCTTCACACCGACCACGCGGCCGCACTCGCCCGGCTTCAGGTCCGGCAGTTGCACCGGCGTCGTCCCGCTGCGGTGCTCCTCGCTGTGGTCGAGCGCCTGGCCGGCGCACGTAACGCAGCGCTCGTGGTCGATGCCGCGCCGACAGAACTTGGCGAAACCCTCCAGCCAGTCGGCGCCGGCGCGGGGGCAGGCGTGGATGAACTGGAGGAAGTCCACGAAACACTCCAGCACCACGGGGCCCATGGCGTGCTCCATGTGGCAGGCGTTCCGCTCGGCGGTCTCGTGGTCCACGCCAAGGACCTGCTCCATGAACTCGCACAACATCTCGTGCCGGCGGGCGATCTCCGTGCCGGCGGCCTCTCCCTCGGAGGTGAGGGTGACGAACTTGTAAGGCTCGTAGTGGATCAGGCCCTTCGCGGCAAGCTGGCGCAGCGCCTTCACCACCGACGGCATGCTCACGCCCACGCGCTTGGCGATCCCCTTCACCCGCGCCACCCTCTGTTCCTGGACGAGATGGTAGACGGCCTCCAGATAGTCCTCCAGGCTGCTGGTAAGCGTTTTCTTCTTGGCCATCGCTTTCCCTCATGCGGAACTTAACCTTGGTTATTATTATATGATGCGTAGAATATTATTGTCAAGGGGTTTTTGCGATTAGAGTGATGCAAGGTTAGGGAAAGGGAACGAGGGACAAATGCGGCGAAGGCGGTAGGCGCTGATTGACGCAGAGGTACACAGCAGAAAAGTTATCGGGTGCGGAACGATGGGGCCGTGCGGTTCGGGTTACACGTTCCGCCGCAACACGACCAGCGTAACGTCGTCGAACTGCTCGTCCCGCTGGTATTCGTTCACCGTCTTCACCACGACGTCGCATACCTGCACGGGGGTCTCGCCCGGGTGCTGCGCAAGAAGGGCCTCGAACCGCTCGTCCCCGTAGAGCTCGTTGCTCGGGGAGTGCGCCTCCGTTACGCCGTCGGTGTAGAGCACCAGCAGATCGCCCACCTCGATGCGCGTTTCGCGCTCCTCATAGTCCGTGTCCGGCAGGACACCCAGCACCGGACCCGTCGCGCCCAGCGGCGGGCCGATTTCCCCCTGGCGATTGATCTGGTACGATGGACAATGCCCGGCACTCGCATAGCGTAATATCCCCGACTGTGTGTCATAGATGCCCAGAAAGATCGTCACAAACATCCCGCGCTCGTTGTCCTCGGCGAGAATGGTATTCGCATTTGCGAATGCCTCTGCTGGGCCCTGCCCGCTCTGCATCAGGTTTTTGAGGAGAGTACGCGTCACGGCCATAAACAGCCCCGCCGGCACGCCCTTGCCCGACACGTCGGCAATGGTGATCAGGAGCTCGTGATCGGAGAGGAAATAGAAATCGAAGAAGTCGCCCGCCACATACTCCGCCGGAACGAGAACCGCGTGAAGATCAAAATCCTTCCTCTGGGGGAACGGCGGGAACGTATGCGGCAGCAGCGATGTCTGAATGCTCCGCGCGATGCGCAGCTCGCTCTCCACCGCTTCGCGCGCGGCGGTCGTGGCCTGAATATCCGCGAGGTAGGTCTGCAGCATGTCGTGCATCGTATGCAGAGCGCTGGCCAGGTCGCTCACCTCCCCCACCTTGGCCTGTGCGATGTCGTCCATGCTCTTCAAGACCTTTTCGTCCAGTTTGAAATCCTGCTCCACCAGCACACGCGTGTAGCCCGTCAGCCGCACCAGCGGCTTCACAATACGTTCCGTCATCACATACCCAATGCTGAACGAAACGACAAACACGCAAAGGCCGATCAGCATCGTGTGTCGAAGCGTCGCCCGCAATTGCGCGTCCAGAAAATCCAGCGCGATATCCGCCCCGATAACATACACTTTCTTCTTCGGGGTGGTGAACGCGATGAATACCGACCGGAACGTCCCCCACTTATCCGTGTATTGGGCAAACCGGGTCTGTTTGTCCTCAAACACCTTGGCCAGGGCCGGCGGCGCGGAGTCGTAGTCCTCGAAGAAATCGTTGAGCGTCCCGTCCTGGATCTCCTGTTGGGCGATGCTGCTCGTGGCAAAGATGATCTGGCCGTTCAGTTTTACACAACTGTAGAGATACGTCAGCCCCGTCTGGTTGGCATACCGCGTCAGGATGCGGAGGTAGCGCTTGCTTTCTTCTTTGGGCGCGGAGTCGCGTGTCATGACCCGGTCATAGAACTCCGGTGGGACGATGTGCGACACGCCGTAGGCCGCGGCGGTCAGCTCCTCGTCCACCAGATTGATGATTGCGCTCTTCTGCCGGTTGTCACAGTACCACGAAAAGGCCACCGTGCTGGCCGCGCTGATGAAAAACAGGAGCAGGAGCAGTTTGGGTTTGATTCTCAGACGCCCGAGGCCCATGGCTGTCTCACCGTTGCGAACGCATAGGTTGTAGACACCGAACGAAGCGAACATGCTACCACACTTCACCTCCGCCCGCAATGGGAAACAATGCACGAATCCGGCTCTCGCGAAGACGCCGGAACACTAAAGAGAGGCGGAAGGATAGTGGACCCGAGGGCCATCATGCGAAGGGCCTGCCGACACTGTGGGAAAGGTATGCGGACCAGCGGATCTCATCGTCATCTCCTGGCCACATCAAATCCCAACGCCGCCAGCGTCGCGCCGATCTTCTCCTCCCCACCGGTCAGGGCGATCCGGGTCTTCGGAAACTCGCGCCGCCGGGGGTAATTTTTGCGAAGGCTGTCGAAGTGCGCCACGCGCTCGGCAGAGGGGAGGTTGATCATCTTTCGCAGATCGGCATCATCCTGCTCGATGTCGTACACCGTTAGGACCGCTTGGCGCAACACATCCTCATCGTCGCGCCCCTTGGCGTCGATCTCCAGAACGGGATGCTCCGGCTCGGGGAGGAGCGGGGCCGGGTCCCAGTCGGTGGGGACACCGAGATGCTGGCATAGCGCCTGATAGATCATCTGCGTGCCGAGGACCTTGCCGTCGAAGGAGTAGCCGGCGATGTGGGGCGTGCCGATGGCCACCTTCTCCAGCAACGCCACATCGATATCCGGCTCCCCCTCCCAGACATCGAGGAGGACGGCGGAGAGATGGCCGGAGTCCAGCGCCCTCCCCACCGCCCCCCCATCGGCGACCGGCCCGCGCGAGCTGTTCAGGAGCACGCTGCCCGGTTTCATGCTGGATAGGAAGTGTTCATCCACAAGGTGATAGGTTGCGTCCGGGCCTTCCTTTGTCAAGGGCACATGAACGGTAATGAAGTCCGTGTCGAATAGTTCTTCTATCGGTCGGAATCGTTCTTCACCGGTCTCTCGCTGCCGCGGCGGATCGTTCAGGAGGACGCGCATGCCCAGGGTCTCGGCCTTCTGGACCACCTTCGTTCCAACATTGCCCACACCCACCACCCCGATGGTCTTTCCTTCGAGCCGGCAGCCTCCCCTCCTCGCAAGAACCAGCAGCGCAGCGGTGATGTACTCCCCAACGGAATTGGCATTGGAGCCCGGCGCGCTGGAGAAGCCGATTTCGTGTTCGCGAAGATAGTCCAGATCGACATGGTCCGTGCCGATGGTGCATGTGCCGACGAAGCGGACCCTGCTCCCCGTTAGCAACTCCTCATTGACCTTGGTCACAGAGCGAACGATCAAGGCATCGGCGTCCCGAACAAAGCCGGCGCACATTTCCCGGCCGGCGCAACGCTCAACCGCCCCAAGAGTTCCAAATGCCTCGAGGCCGTAGGGGATGTTTTCGTCAACGATAATCTTCATGTCGTTCCTTCCTAATTTTAATCTTACTCTCCGCCACCACCAAAGTCGTGTGGAGAAATAGAAATTAGGATTAAGATTACGAAAAGACTCCGGCCACCTCTACAATGATTCTCCAGAAGCACGCGTTAGGAATCAAGGTGGTTTCCTGTTTCTTTTCCTTGACTTGAAGTGTGCGCGTTTGTAGACTATCCCACTGCTCTGCGAAAAACGCGGTTCGCTTGCAAAAAGGAGACTTCCAAAATGGCAGGACAGGATTTCGGCTTGACCGGCCTCGCGGTGATGGGACAGAACCTGGCCCTGAACGTCGAAAGCAAGGGCTTCAGCATCGCCGTCCACAATCGCACCGGCGAAAAGACAAAAGAGTTTTTCAAAAAGCGCTGCAAGAAGAAAAAGGTCGTCGCGACCTATTCCATCAAGGACTTCGTGAAGGCTGTGAAACGCCCCCGAAAAATCATGATCATGGTCAAGGCCGGTGATCCGGTGGACGAGGTCATCAAGCAGATCACGCCCTACCTGAGCAAAGGCGACCTGCTCATCGACGGCGGCAATTCCTTCTTCATGGACACCGAACGCCGCAGCAAGTCCCTCGCCCGGAAGGGCATCCTCTACATCGGCACGGGCGTGAGCGGCGGCGAGGAAGGCGCGCTCCTCGGCCCGGCCATGATGCCCGGCGGACAGAAGGAAGCCTACGCGCTGGTGGAGCCGATCTTCACGAAGGTTGCCGCACAGGTCGACGGCGACCCTTGTTGCACCTACATCGGCCCCGGCGCAGCAGGCCACTACGTGAAAATGGTCCACAACGGCATCGAGTATGGCGACATGCAGATCATCTGCGAGGCCTATTACATCATGGCCAACGCGCTCGGCATGAAGGCCAAGGCCATGCACAAGGTCTTCGACAAGTGGAACAGAGGCGACCTGAGTTCGTACCTCATCGAGATCACCGCCGATATTCTCTCCAAGGTGGATAAGGAAACGGGCAAACCCATCGTGGACCTCATCCTGGACAAGGCCGGGCAAAAGGGCACGGGCAAGTGGACGAGCCAGTCGGCCCTTGACCTCGGCGTCCCCGCGCCGACGATTGCCGAGGCGGTCTTCGCACGGTGCATCTCCGGCGTAAAGGATGAGCGGGTAGCCGCGTCGAAGATCCTAACGGGACCCAAAAAGAAATTCACAGGCGACAAGAAGAAGTTCATCGAACAGATTCACGATGCGCTGTTCGCATCGAAGATTTGCTCCTATGCCCAGGGCTTCCAGCTCATGCGCGAGGCGGCGAAGGAGTATGGCTGGAACCTGAACTTCGGCAACATCGCCATGATCTGGCGCGGTGGCTGCATCATCCGGGCGCAATTCCTCCATCGGATCAAGGACGCCTTCGACCGCGACCCGAACCTGGCGAATCTCCTGCTCGATCCGTACTTCAAAGGCGTCATCGAGCGTTCGCAGGCCAACTGGCGCAAGGTAGTCATGAAGGCCATTGACCTGGGCATCCCTGTGCCGGCGTTCAGCTCGGCCCTGTGCTACTACGACTCCTACCGCCGCGCGCGGCTGCCGGCAAATATGATCCAGGCCCAGCGCGATTACTTCGGGGCGCATACCTACAAACGGGTGGACAAAGAGGGATCGTTCCATACGGAATGGTTGAAGGTCTAAACGGGGCGACGGCGTGGATGGGCTGTGGGTGCAACTCGGCTGACGCCTTGTTCTGGAGGTGAACGATGAAGCTGTATGTGCATGGCCTGCCAAAAGAGAACCAGGACGACCACATCAAGCTGTTGAAGGACGTCGGATGCGACGCCGTTGTTCTCGGTCTGTCCCAGACGGAACCGGCCCAGAAGGCAAACGACCTCGGCCTGGATGTCTTCGCCTGCAGCGGGGTCTTCAGCCACAAGCATTTCAACGACGATCAACTCCTCGCCATCGACATCGAGGGCAACCCCCAGCTTTGGTTCAGCTCCGACTGTCCCAACCAGAACCGCGTCCGCGACAAACACCTCGACGAAGTCTACCAGAACGGCGCCCGCCCCGAGCTCAAGGGCATCTACCTGGACGGCATCCGCTTCGCCTCTATGGCGTCGGGCCTCATGCCCTTCCTTACGTGCTTCTGCGAGGTCTGCCACTGGAAGTCGGCCGAGATGGGGTACGATATGTCCCGGATCAAATCGGGCGTCCGCGGCCTGCGATCGGTTATGCAGCACGGCATGGAGCGCTGGCCGAGAGGCCTGATGGAACTGCTGAGCCTGCCCATGGACTGGGGCGGGATCATTCAGTGGCTCGAGTTCCGCCGGGACTGCATCCTGGAGCACGTCCGGAACGTCTACGACACCTTGAAGCAGGCCGACAACAGCAAGTTGCTCTGCGCCTACACCTTCGTTCCCTCGTTCGCCCCGCTCGTGGGGCAGGACTATCGCTCATGGTCGGATGTGATCGACATCTTCTCCCCCATGGCCTACCGCTGGGGCAATGGGCCGTCGTGCCTCACAGCCGAGCTGGCCGGGATGACCAAGGAGCTGCACGAAAAACACCCGTTCGACGAGGTTTCTGCCTGTGCGTTGCTCTTCAACCTTTGCGGCTTCGATGTCGAGCCGCCCCGAACGCTGGCCGAGATGGCCGAGTCCGTGCCGCCTCGGATCATGGGCATCGAAACGGAACGCGCCCACGCCATGATCGGCGACAGCGCAGGGCTGATCCCCATCATTCGCATGCACGATGACCTCCAGAAGGAGTCCGTGAAGCAGGTCCTCGAC